>CAJQJX010000006.1 GCA_905478795.1 uncultured Flavobacteriales bacterium | reverse complement strand
CCCAAGCCCATCCTACGGAAAGTCGGTGTCCTACCCAGGGCAGCAACAGGGCCCACCACAGACCGAACCGGATGTGCGAGATGAACAAGGATGATTGCCTACCTCCAGTCAATCCGCCGTTTAATAGGTCACAAGCAATCAGGGAAACGGTGGCCAATCCCGCAGAAAAAACGGCTCCTTTTAGGATGAGTTTCAATGATTGGTCGTCCAATGTCCGCCCTTGACGTGCCATGATGATCATGGCCCATCCCCCCACGGCCAAGGGCAACTTTACCCTGACATCATGCAGACAAGCTTGGGCCTCGCCGCCCCACAGGACCGACAGACCGGACCACACAACCAACAATATCAAGGCCCAACCAGTGCGCCTCAAGGCCTTGTCAGCAATTGCTGAAGCGCCGGCGGGCGCAGATTTCTGCATTTGGGTCAAGGTCACCAGCCCCAGCCAGGCTGTCCCGATGCTCATAAAGGCATTCGACCAAGGAAAGGCGAGAACTACGGCGCCCCATGCCCAGACCCACGGAATCTTCGGTACGCGGAGTTTGCTCATTCGCGAGATGGCGCAGATTCAGTGTCAGCTGCTTGACCAAGGATGCCTGATAGTTCTTCCCCAAAAACCGAGAGGGCCCGGCCCACCGTGGGATCCTGCGTAAGACTGCGCTCCACTAGACCCGCCGCGTAATGGAACCGCAAGACCACCTCACCTTCCAAAGTTTGTCGAATCTCCTCCTCAAAGAGGCCCAAGTCCCGCTCCAGATTTGGCTGCAGGGCCTGCCGCAATTGTGCGAGAGACTCTTCTGCCACACCTTGGTATTGCTCTAGACCCACCACCTTTTGCAACTCCTCGAGCACAACCATACTCTCCGTGTCGTATTCAAAACCTGCAGTTTCAAGGCTACTGAGAAAACCAGCCCAATCAGATGCTGTCAAAGCATAAGAAACTGGGTCAGGAACATCCGTACTGTCCAATCCAGCAGCAACTTGGGTCGCGTAATGGAAGACCTCGTATTCATCTAAGAGCCGCTGCAGCAATGTGGACATGAATGGTGTTTCCACTTCGATGTCGGGTTGGATGCCCCTGCCTTCGATCACCGGGCGACCGCCAGTGGTTTCAAAAGTGCGCAAGAGGGTGTCTGAAACCGCTCGAGCCTTGCCTTGGGAATCCCTTTCACCTCCGTAATCCAGCCGTTGAATGCACCGCCCGCTCGCTGTATAGTACTTGGCAACAGTCACTTTCAAGCGCGTATTGAACGCCATGTCTTTGGTCTGTTGAACGAGCCCTTTTCCGAAACTCTCAGTCCCGATAATGACTGCCCGGTCCAGATCCTGTAACGTGCCGCTGACGATTTCTGATGCACTCGCCGATTGGCCATCGATCAGGACCACCAAAGGCATGTCTTCTGCGGTAGGACGTCCCAGAGCCTTGTACGATTTGTTCCAGTTTTCGCTTTTTCCCCGGGTCGATACAATTTCGGTGCCCTTGGGCACAAAAAGGTTTACGATGCTCACACTTTCGTTGAGCAATCCACCGCCATTGCCACGCAAATCAAACACCAGCTGTGTCATGCCTGCCGAATCGCGAAGTGACATCAAGGCTTTGCGCACCTCGCCCGCCGAACCTCGCGTGAACTTGGATAAATAGATGTAGCCCGTCGTGTCGTCGAGCATGCCTGAATAGGTGACTGCGGGGACGCGCACCTTGGCCCGTTCCACCATTACATCCATGACGCCACCTGCATATGGGCGGTCAATGCGAATCTCGATTTCGCTGCCAGACTCACCTTTGAGCAAATCGCCAACCTCCTCGGTGTTGGTGTCTCCGTCCAAAGACTGGCCCCCGACTGAAAGCACCACATCGCCGGGTCGCAAGCCCGCCTCTTGAGCGGGATAGCCCTCGTAGACTTCTATAATCGTGGTCTTGCCGTTGATGGGCTGCACAAGAGCACCAATGCCCCCGTACTCTCCGGTATTCATAAACCTCAAGTCTTCGATTCGAGACTCTGGATAGTACACGGTGTAGGGGTCGAGCTCATCCAACATGGCATCGATGGCCACGCTCATCAAAGTTCCTGGTTCAGGCTCCTCCACATAAAATTCATGTACACCCTTGAACACAGAAGTCAAGATTTCGAGGTGCTTGGTGACTTCGAAGTAAGTTCCAGGCAGTTGCGCCGCCCGCAGGCCGATCAGTGCGGTGACGCCAGCAAGCAACACGGTCATGACCACTTTGTGAGAACGAAAAGTCTTCATGCTTCTGATGTGGGTGTGGCTTGCGCCATTCGATTCAACAATTTGACCATACCGCGCTGGATAGACTCAGAAGTGGGCAGGTCCTTCCCCACAAAGATGAGCACCACGGCGCATTGGTTTCCCTTGGGAATGGTAGACTCGAATTCGGTGCGGTTCAGGCGCCATGCTTCGCGCATCAAACGCTTGACTTTATTTCGGTCTACGGCCCTTTTAAAGCGGCGCTTGCTCACGGTAAAGGCCACGCGGGTAGGTGCCGCTCCATCTGGAGGCGTCTCCACAAAACGGGCAATTAAAGGGAACCCTTTGGCGGTGTGGCCTTCGGCAAAAACCCGGTCCATCACGACACGGCGTTTCAGACTGCGGTCCCGGCCTTGCTGGAGGTCCGGCTTCTGGTCGTTGGAATCCTGATTGATCAGTCCTTCCCTAAAATGTGGTTCTCGATGGCCAGGCTCATGGACGGCGCCTTGGGGTTGGGGGCGCCCACATCAATCCTCAAGGACCGGTTTTCTGCAGCTTTGCGGGTGGTGGGACCGAACACCGCGATGCGGGTCTCACCTTGCTCAAAGTCAGGGAAGTTCTTGTAGAGGCTCTCGATTCCAGATGGAGAAAAGAACACCAACATGTCATATTTCACATCCGACAAGTCAGACAGGTCACTGCAGACCGTCTTGTACATGACCGCTTTGGTAAAGTCAATCCCCGCATCCTCGAGCGCTTTGGGGATGCTGGGCTTTAGAATGTCCGCGCAGGGGAGCAAAAACTTTTCCTTTTTGTGCTTTTTGATGGAGTCCATTAACTCCGCAAATCGGAGCTGTCCATGAAAAATCTTGCGCTTCCGGTAAACAATATACTTCTGCAGGTAGTGAGCAGTTGACTCACTGATGCAGAAATACTTGGTGGTATCGGGAACTTCATAGCGCAGCTCTCCGGCCATCCGGAAATAATGATCGACGGCATTGCGCGAGGTAAAGATGACGCAATTGTGCTCGGCCAAGTCAATGCGGTCTTGTCTGAAATCCTGACCGTCAACCCCTTCTACATGGATGAAGCTGCGGAAATCGATTTTCAACTTGTGCTTGCTGGCCAAATCGAAGTACGGCGACTTCTCAGTAGCAGGCTTGGGTTGCGAAATCAGAATGGTCTTGACCTTCTTGCCCATTTTTCATTGCCATTGCCAAGAGCGGAACAAAACCGCAATTGGGAGGAATTCGAGGCCGCAAAGGTAGAAAAACCCTTCCACAGGAAAGTTTCGCAGTCTGGGGATCCGTTCGAACGTCCTACGGTGGCGCATTAACCATCCTCCAACCCATACTGCCACGAAGGTGCACAAGCCATAATTTGATGGCCCATGCCCCCAAATGGTGAGGCAAAGGCCCAGAGGGGAAATAAACCAAGCCGTTGATTCCAAAACATATCGGTGCCCTAAGGCCCATTCTCTTCCCGGCACTTCAGCTGAGGAAATGCCTTCCCAAACACGTGCAACACACCAGCGCAAGAGCATCAGGACTGTCCACAGCATCCACAACCGCATGACCGCTTCAGGGGATAGGGCCTGGCGGCCTGTTCTGGCCAACATTCCGCTCAACGCCAGAGACAGTGCCAATCCAGCCATGGTATTTTGTATCCAACCAGAATACCAAGGGGCGGTGAAGTCGCCCCTGGACTGCAACAGCAAACGAAAGTCGGTCCATGCCCATCCGAGGTGGTCCAAATACTTTGGACTCCATTGCCTGAATGCGGCCACAGAAATCGCCACCGCGCACCAAGCTGCCCACCACCAGTGTGGTGGTGCCCACTCCATTGCGCGCTCCGCTCCTTCGAACATGGCTCGAATTTCGGCATACCATGGGTGTTGACCATGCCCATCGGAAGCAGGTTATCCATGTCCGGGCACACGCACCACAAATCGACTGCGGCCCCGGCAATGCCCCACCCACCATTTCAGGTCCCAAATCGAGTCGCCAGGAGGCAGAACACGTCCATTTTCTGCCCTTCCTGTCCACGACCACTGACCCACAGAAAGGACGTCCTCAAACACAGCCCGCCCTATCAAAGCACCTGAAGGCCAATCAACCATGTCAAGTCCAATGGTCCCCCCCGCCATCGGAAGCGCCCATTTCATGGTAGGCAAGTCTTCTGAGGCAGCCGATTGGTGCACCTCCACTTTTCCGCACTCCTCTCCTTGCAACGGACTGAAGGGGGCCCCCGGGGAACCACGACCATGAGCGGGCGACCAGTCTTCGGCCCCCATGCCACTGCGCTCCCAAGCCCAGCCGTCCTCGGTCCACCACCAAGGCCCTTCCAATTCCGGGCCCCACTTCACATCGTCCAAGACTTCAGGCCCAAAGGGTGGCAGCCTGATCATCAACGTTCCCCCTGCATCACTGAGTGGGGCCCAGCGATCGGCCGACCATCGCGCTGGACCACTGTCGGGAAACCCTGAGGCCATCCACTTGGGGCAGCGGCCAAATGCGGCCACCTGTCCAGGAGCAAGCACCAATGAAGCCTCCGCGGCCACCCATGTGACCCAATCTGAAGGAAGAGGAACCGCTTCCGTTGTGGCCTGCAGGCCTGATAAATCGATGGGCAGGGTTCCACAATTCTCAACCTCGGCAAACTCATCGCCGTCTGCCGAGGCGTTCCAAAGCAGCTCGACGACCCGAAGGCATGGCGCAACGCCGGCAACCCAAGCCTGCGGGCATTGTACCTCGATGTGGGACTCTTCAACCCCCTCGTGCTCCATGGATACGGTGAATGCCCCGTCGGCATACAGCTCAGCATCCATCCCTTCCCACCACAGACTCACCACATCAGGCCTTCCTGGCACAGCATTCCAAAATGCGGGTACTGCGTGCCCATCAATGTGCCATTCCACCTTTCCCAATTGGCTCAAATAGCGGTTGAGGTACAATTCTAATCTGTCTTGACCTGCCCATGGATCCTGTCTGCAACCGAAGCCCTTTATGGCGATGGGTTCCTGTGCTTCGGCGGCATGACCCCCAGCAGAATACCAAGCAGAACCAGGACTTCCGGATCTGAAGAGGGGAACCCCAGAACCTGAAAATCCAGGAGCATCATGATCGCAAGGGCTCCAAGCCAACCCTGCTGCAGTCGATCCATGGGGCAGCGTCATTGTCATTTGACCTCCATCATTTGCCATGCCTGGCCACTCCTCAAAATCCCTGGAATTCAGCCACACCACGCTGTCGTTTAGAAGCACAGTTTGCCGCCGTAAAAGGGCGCCATCAAAAGACCAGGAGCCCAACCCAATGGGGTACCCAGAACGGTTGAGTACCGCAATGGACTCATGGGGCATCCTTGGGTCGGTGGAAACCGGATCAGCCAATGCTCCGACCACGGAAACCTCACCCACGGATCTGACAGGCCAGTACACCGTTCTGAAATGGTCAGTTTGCCCGGTGTCAAAACATCCGCTGATCGGACCGACGGAAATGGGGAGGCCCTGGTTTGGCAAGCTCGTCATCCCCTCCAATCGCTCATCCCATTGAATATGTGCTACGGAATCGGCCCGCCATTCCAACATCGCGGGCAACCCACCTACCCTCGCTTCGGCCGCCCACATGGCCACGGGGTCTGGCACCATGCCCAAATACCAATCCAACCTTCCAGTCCCGCGAGAAACGAGCCTTTCGGCGGTGCTGGCCTCTTCTAATGCAGCAGACAGCGCCTGTTCCAATGCCCCTGGGTTCAGATGGGGTTGCGGATGGTGGTAGGGATTCATGCCCGGCTCCCACAAGTGCTGGTTTGCCGCCGCTCCGCAATGCCGTGTGTCTGACCTCATCACTGGGCGCCCTCCTCCACCCAAAGATTCAGAAGCGTAGGGCATGGCGTCTATGATTTGACCACTGGCATTCCGAAGCAGCACCGCACCTCCACCGTTGACCAAGGCTGGCCAGGTGACCAACGGCATAGGAACCGCGTTTTCAAAGGTGAAGTCCGCACTGTCAGTCGCTCGGTAAGCCACAAGTGTTGTGCCAATGGGCCAGCATCCTTCTGCACACAACCGCGGAACCCCATTCCAATCCAAAGACCAACCATCAGAGGTCACGCAAGTGTCTGCCGCTTCCGCACCGATGGCCGTCATCGCAATAAACTCTGATTCCGGCGCCCCCAGAGGAGGTGTAGGGTCCGGGTGAATGGCCGTCAAGACCCATTGGCAGAATCCGCCAAAGGGATACAGTGTGATTGCCGAACAGATACAGGCCGTCTTGACCAGCCCGGTCATCTTGGTCGTGTCGGGGCGCAACGAATTGAAATACGGGTGCGTCATCATCATGCCGCAACCTCTTAACTTTGCTGCCGTTTCCGGCGTCGCTCACAACCCAAGGCCCAACGTCTGCAGATCGCAAAGGAGACAACTCAACCCTCGACCGAACACCCCTCATGTCACCTTCTACCCACGGACGAACTGTAGCCATCATTGGCGCCACAGGCTTGGTTGGTCGCACCATCATCGCAGGATTGGCCGCCCGCAAATTTCCCATCAAGGAACTCATCCCCGTGGCCAGCAGCAGGTCTTTAGGCACCAAGGTGGAGTTCAAAGGCCAAGAAGTCCCGGTGGTCAGTGTTGAAGAAGCCGTGAAACGCCAACCGGACCTTGCTCTGTTCAGCGCCGGGAGTGATGTCAGCAAACAATGGGCACGCGCCTTTACCGACAGAGGCACCACCGTCATTGACAACAGCTCTGCATGGCGGATGGACCCCTCTGTTCCGCTCATTGTGCCCGAGGTGAATGCCGACGCCGCGGGTGACCACCTCCTCATCGCTAACCCCAACTGTTCGACCATACAACTCGTTATGGCACTCAAGCCGCTGCACGACCGGTTCTTGATCCGCAGGGCCATCGTGAGCACGTACCAAAGCGTGACCGGCACTGGACAAGCAGGCATTGATCAGTTGGAAAGCGAATCCCAAGGCTCTGAAGCTACACGGGTATACCCGCATGCCATAGACCGCAACTGCTTGCCCCACTGCGACGTCTTTTTGGAGAATGACTTCACGAAAGAGGAGATGAAGCTGCACCACGAGACCAAGAAAATCTTGGATGACGCCGATGTACAAGTCAGCGCAACTGCCGTGCGGGTTCCCGTTGTAGGCGGTCACTCTGAGAGTGTCTATTTGGAATTGGAGCGGCCCTTCAGTGTCCCAGATGTCAAAGAAGCCCTGCAGCTCATGCCCGGCCTGATCATTCAGGACGACCCCATGGCCAACATCTACCCGATGCCCAAGAAGGCCGAGGGAAAGGACGAAGTGTTCGTTGGCCGGATTCGCCGCGATTTGACCGAGGTCCAAGGACTTCACCTGTGGATTGTGTCAGACAACCTGCGGAAAGGCGCCGCCATCAACGCGATCCAGATCGCAGAATTCCTCCAAAAATCCGGTAGATTCCGCAAGTAATGTGGCGCGTCTATTCAAGAGGAACCTCACTTTTTATGCTCGCTATTGCGGGCTGTAGTTTCTTGGACGCCCAAGAAGATCCATGCACCCTGCTGCCCGACGCTGGACCCTGCGAGGCAGCCATTCCCGCTTGGTATTTCGACCAAGAATTTGGCGCCTGCACACAATTTACATGGGGAGGATGTGCGGGCACTGTTCCTTTTGAGACCCTCGAAGATTGTTTGGCCGCTGATTGTTTGGCCGAACCCAACTTGAGCGGTTTGTGTGACTCCATTCATGTCACTGTTGAAATGGTAGGTTCCGCCGAATTAGGCTACCTGGAAATTCTGGTCAATCCAGATTACAATACGCCGTATTGGTTCGGCTATGCGGGCTTTGCTTTGTTTGATCTTGAGGACAACTTGCTCGCCGCGGAGAACGTCTCCTCAGCGCCGAACGCCTTCGGATTTGATGGGAGTGTGGAACCCCACGTGCGTTTCCTGGAGTA
This sequence comes from uncultured Flavobacteriales bacterium, assembly GCA_905478795.1. GTDB lineage: Bacteria > Bacteroidota > Bacteroidia > Flavobacteriales_D > Sanyastnellaceae > UBA8752. The sequence continues at coordinate 65,175 of CAJQJX010000006.1, read as the reverse complement.
TCAAAACGGCGTGGACCTGAGCACATGGACGGACCCGTTTGAAGTCGAGCTTCGACTTTACGAGGGTTGGATGGCTGGGAATTCGATGGAACGTTGCAACTGGTTGTGGAGCGGTTTAGGTGACCAAACAAACAGCACAGACGCGCTCACTGAGCCAGAGGAAGCTTCCCTTTATCCATGGAAGACGTATGACCTGCTGGGTCGGCCTGCAGACCCGTTGACTGGCAAGTTGTTGATTCAGGTCAGCCCGTCTGGGCGGGCAAGAAAGGTGTTGATCAGCGAATGATGTCCCCCGGTTCAGCGCCTTCCTCTGGCGTTACGAACCGCAATCCACCATCTTCTGTAGATGCCATGAGGACCATGCCCTGAGACACTACACCCCGGATTTTTCTCGGCGCCAAATTGGCCAACAATACCACCCTTCGGCCCACCACTTCTTCGGGGCTAAAATGCTCCGCAATGCCACTTACCACTGTGCGCTCGTCGTAGCCCGTCCTGACGATCAGCTGAAGCAACTTGTCAGCACCTTTCACTTTTTCAGCCGAGAGGACCTCTGCGACCCGCAAGTCCATCGACTGGAAGTCATCGAACGTTGTTTCATCCTTTTCCGGCTCAACATCGCGCATCCCCTCGAGTTCGGGGCCCATTTTGGCCTGTTGCTCGGCCACCTGTTCATCGGTGATCTTTTCAAATAGGATCGGCAATGGCCCCAAGGGCTGCCCTTCTGGAACCAACGAACCTCCCGCGGCATCCCATGGCAATCCTGATGTTCCGAGCGCATCGGTTAATCGGGCCGCAGTCTTGGGCAGGAATGGAGCCAACACCACGGCGGCATTGGCTGTGACCTGCAACGCCAAATGCAAGATGTCCGCAGCCCGCACAGGGTCTGTCTTGGCCACCTTCCAAGGCTCTTCTTCTGTCAGGTATTTGTTGCCCGCACGGACAAGCCCCATGGCATGCTGAAGCGCCTCTCTGAAACGATAACGCTCGATGGCCTCTCCCACCGCTTCTGGTGTACCCTTCATCAGAGAAAGCAAGGCCTCATCTACATCGGTCCACTGGCCCGAGGCACCCGGAACCTTGCCCCCATGAAATTTCCCAGTGAGCACGAAAACACGGTTCACAAAATTGCCAAGTACATCAGCGAGTTCGTTGTTCACCCGAGACTGGAAATCCTCCCAGGTAAATTCAGCATCCTTTTGCTCGGGCATAATGGACGCGAGTACATAGCGCATCTCATCGCTCCGTCCATCAAAATCCTGGACGTATTCACTGGCCCACACCGCCCAATTGCGCGAAGTCGAAATCTTGTCCCCTTCGAGGTTCATGAATTCGTTGGCAGGAACATTGTGTGGCAACAGATATTCCCCCTGCTCTTTCAGCAAAATGGGGAAGATGATGCAGTGGAAGACGATGTTGTCCTTGCCAATGAAATGCACCAACTGGGTGTCTTTGTCCTTCCAATATGGCTCCCAATCCACCCCCTTCTTGGCGGCCCAATTGCGGGTGGCTGTGATGTATCCGAGGGGCGCATCAAGCCACACATACAAGACCTTTCCGTCGGCACCTTCCACGGGCACTGGAACTCCCCAATCGAGGTCCCGCGTCATGGCACGGCTCTGAAGCCCTCCATCAATCCAACTGCGGCATTGGCCCAGTACGTGGGCCTTCCAAGCTTTGGGGTCGTGATGGACCTCGCCATCTAGCTTGCCCTGCTCCAAGTACTCACGCAGCCAATCCTCGTGTCGGTCCATGGGGAGATACCACAACGTGGTTTCCCGCATTTCTGGCGTGGCCCCGCTCAGGGTACTTTTCGGCCCGATCAGTTCTTCTGGTGACAGCGCTGAACCGCACTTCTCACATTGATCGCCAAACGCTTTTTCATGCGCACATTTTGGACAGGCGCCTTGGATGTAGCGGTCGGCAAGAAACTGCTGTTCGATGGGATCATAGAACTGCTGGCGCGTCTCCTCCGTGAACGCCCCTTTCTCGAGAAGGTCCAGAAAAAAAGACTGGGCAAACTCATGGTGTTCAGCACTCGAAGTGCGGTCATAGTGGTCAAAATCAATATCCAAGCCCCTAAATGCCCCCTGCATTTCTTCGTGGTAACGGTCCACAATAGCGCGTGGTGTGGTGCCCTCCTTGCGGGCGCGCAGGGTGATGGCTGCGCCATGTTCGTCAGAACCGCACACCCACACAACATCCCGTTTTCGGGCCCTTAGGTAGCGGACATAAAGGTCTGCAGGCAAATAGGCACCGGCAATGTGGCCAATGTGGATGGGGCCATTGGCATATGGCAATGCCGAAGTGACGAGGGTGCGGGCGGGTTGCTCGGACATGGAGAGCGAAGGTAATTCGAGTAAAGTCGTGTCCTGCGCTAGAACCAACCGATATTGACCCGCACAACACTCAAAGAATGTGGAAACGCATATTTATTGCCTTAGTGGGCTTGGTATTGCAATGGACGGCGAACCCTTTCGGTGCATGGGCAGGCGAACAGGATTTGGGATGCACACCTGACTCTGTCCTATTCGGAACCAACCCACGCCCCTGGTACCCAGGCGAACCCATTCAATGGGCTGACCAACGCCTGCTGGACAGTCTCATCGCCACGAAGCCAGACAGGTTGGACTATCAGGTCGAGTCTCCCAGGTCGAAAGGCTACACCAAATCCCTTCAATACTTTAGGTCACCCGAAGGAAAGAGCGCCCTCTTTGTCCAAGGAGACTTGCGCTATATCAGGGATGAAAATGGCGCCAACGCCAGCTCCAGCATCGTCGTTGGCCACAATTACTGGTCTCACTCTTTTTGGTATCAGGGACAATTGCATTTTCAGAATGGTCAGGCGAACTGGTTCAAGCATGCCCAACGGTTATACCATTCGCAGGAAACCGGAGAAATCGAATTCCGAGTGTGTGCTGAGGCACCTGAAGGTGCTGAAAATGCGGTTGTATTCAACAACGACACCGCCTCATTCTTCATCATGATGACAGGCCATCTGGAAGATGCCAATGAACATCCAGAAGTGTATTGTCTTCCGCACAGATCGTCCCATTGGCTCCACTTGGGCCAACTCCACAATGGCATGTCACGGATCAAAGGGCGCTCCCATGGCAAGTCGCTGAAGGACTACATCCTGATTTCTGGAGAAGGGACATACATCGTCTTGCGTAAATCCGATTTACAGTGGACAGAATTGCCCTCCCCTTTGGCGCAGTTCAGGGCAAAACACCATCGTATTCAAACAGGGAAATCACCCAATAGCTGGTTTGTTTACAGGGGAAATACCGCCGAATACAGCGGGACAGAAGGAAGATGCACGGAAGATTTTTCCGAGCTTGTGAAAGGGGCGGTATGGTCTCCTCTGGTCATTCCCCCAACGCCCACCCCCTTTATTGTGAGGGTCTTGAATAAAAGAGAAGCTTGGATTGTCCTCGTGGTTCTTGCTGTCTGCGCAGCATTGATTGTTCAAGTTCAACGGAAAGGCAAAAGCCAGGCCCTTGAAATCCGGGGTGATTTCTCACAAAGCCTTGGCGAACCTTCGCCTTTGTTCCTGTCACTTATGAAGCATTCCAAAAAGGACTTTTCCTCGGAAGAGCTTGATGTTATGATTGGGCTTTCCAATGTCCAATCCCCGGAAACCCGACGTTCGCGCCGAGCGAGAATCATACAGCTCATCAATACAGAAAGTGAAGCGCGGTTTGGAAAGGTGCTGTTGATGCGCAAGAAATCGGAATCTGATAAGCGGGTGGTGATCTATCGGGTTCAAGACCTCTCCAACGAAGCGTAAGGTCAGAGCTCAGCTATCTTCGTGGGCATGTATGGTTCCATGAAATCCCACCTCGAAGACAGTCTCGCTTCATTGAAGCAGGAAGGCTTATTCAAAAATGAGCGCGTCATCGTTTCGGTTCAAGACGCTTCCATTCGGCTGGACGACGGAAGTGAGGTGTTGAACTTCTGTGCAAACAACTACCTGGGTCTTTCGTCTCACCCCCGTGTCGTAGAGGCCGCCAAACGTGCCATCGACGAGCGTGGATTCGGCATGTCATCCGTTCGGTTCATTTGTGGTACACAAGACATTCACAAGGATTTAGAGCGTACGATTGCGGACTTTCACCACACTGAAGACACCATTCTCTACGCCGCCGCATTTGATGCCAATGGGGGTGTTTTTGAGCCGCTGCTCACTGCCGAGGACGCCATTATTTCTGATGCGCTCAACCACGCCTCGATCATTGATGGGGTGCGCCTCTGCAAGGCCGCTCGCTACCGCTACGCGAACAACGATATGGCCGACCTCGAGGCCCAGCTTCAAGCGGCCACAGAAGCCGGGCACAGGTTCAAAATCATCGTAACCGACGGGGTGTTTTCCATGGACGGCTATGTGGCGCAGATTGGACACATCTGCGACCTTGCAGACAAGTACGACGCCCTTGTGATGGTCGATGAATGCCACGCTACCGGCTTCATCGGAAAAACAGGCCGTGGTTCGATTGAACTGCGCGATGCCTTGGGCAGGGTGGACATCATCACAGGCACGCTTGGAAAAGCGCTGGGAGGTGCAATGGGTGGATTTACCACCGGGCGTGCTGAAATCATCGAGATGCTGCGTCAACGCAGCCGTCCTTACTTGTTCTCCAACTCGCTGGCTCCAAGTATTGTTGGCGCCAGCATAGAGGTGTTCCGCATGCTCGATGAGACCACAGCATTGCGCGACCGCCTCGAAGAAAACACGGCGTATTTCAAAGACGGCTTGCGCCGAATCGGGCTCGATTTTAAAGATGGCGAGAGTGCCATTGTCCCTGTGATGTTGGGCGATGCTCAGCTCAGCCAGGTCATGGCCGATGCCTTGCTCAAAGAGGGCATTTACGTCATTGGCTTCTTTTACCCTGTTGTGCCTAAAGGCCAAGCGCGCATCAGGGTCCAATTGAGTGCCGCCCACACACAGGAGCACTTAGACCGCGCTTTGGCAGCTTTTGAAAAGGTGGGCCGGGAGCTGGGCGTGCTGAACGCCATGGCCTAATCCCCATGCGCATTCTGGTCATTGGACAAGGGCTTGCTGGCACGCTCGTCAGTCACTTTGGCCTGCAACGGGGGTGGGACGTCCATGTCATCGATGCTGGCTACCCCTCGGCATCTTCTGTTGCTGCCGGGATGTTCAACCCCATGTCATTTAGACGCATCGTAGAGGTATGGGAGGCAGAAGAACATCTCAACATCATGCGGAAAACGTTTGAGGAACTAGAGTCCATCACGTCTACCAAACTGCTGCATGACCTTCCCATTCACAAAAGACTGGCCAACGCAGAATACGCCGGGCTCTGGCAGGATCAAACCGAGCACCTCAAGTGGCTTTTACCACCCACGAAGTGTTGGCCTGAAGAAGGCGTTGTTGAGGGCGGCGGATGGGTCAACCTGCCCCTTTTACTGTCGACCTGGAGGACACGGCTCATTGACGAAGGACGCTTTGAACAGCGGCCCTATCAAGACGACGATGGACGAGGGCTGAGCCATGGGACTTGGGACGCTGTGGTGGATTGTCGCGGCACAGCAACGGGATTGGACACGCAGATGCCACAACTCGACATCAGGGCCAACCGCGGCGAACTTCTAACCGTTGAGCAGCAGGCCCATTCCATCAATCCTCCCGATGCGCACATATTGAATTTCGGAAAGTGGACCATTCCGACCAGCCCTGGTCAATGGCGCCTTGGCGCCAGTTACGAGTGGAACCGAACGGACTTAGATCCAACAGCCGGAACCCAGCAATTTCTGCTCAACGCTCTTGACTCCGCTGTACCAGGCATAGGTCAGCTCAAGGTGACACAGCACCTTGTCGGTCTGAGGCCCGTTTCACGCGATCGACGGCCTGCCGTTGGCCCATATCCGGGTCTTCCTGGTTGGTTTGTCTTGAACGGATTGGGCACACGAGGCGTATTGATTGGGCCCCGATGGGCCCTTCATTTGATGAATATCATTGCTGGTGATTCAACAGCAACTACTGAAACACAGCCAAATAGACTCATTTTTGGATGATTCTAATTTCAATTCAATTTGAAATTAACTTCGGACCGTGTCCTCAACGGCCCTTTCTGCACTCAGTCCAGCCCGACAACATTTCATCTCCGCATGGCCGGACGTGATGAAGCCGTGGTCCCTTCCGAAAGCTGCCGCCAAAATTCACGCCCTTCTCCTCTCCGCTCCAGCGCCACTGTCGGCAGACGACATCATCAGCGCACTGGAATTGAGCAGTGGTTCTGCGAGCACGCAATTGAGGCTCCTGACCGAATTGGGAATGGTCGAAAGGCTGCGCATCATGGGACTCCGGAAGTCGCATTATTCGGCCATATCTGATCCAGCACACATTTTTGTAGCCCTGGCCGAAGTGCGGAAACGACATGCTTTCAAGGCCATGGACACCATGGCTCCTGTCATCACTTCTATTGCACAAAAAGAAGATGTTGACTGGCTCAATACTGTCTGGCAACTGCAAGCTTTGTCCAACTTGATGAACCAATGGTTTCAGGTGTGCACCACAAAAGATCCCGAATGGACGGTCCGCTTTATGCAGTCTGCCATTTCACCAGATCAATAGCCGTTTAAATTTTTGAACTTCCATTACTTTGTTCATTATCAATATTTTAAATTCCCTCTACTCTAGTTGTTTTTTTCAAATAAAAATGAAATTATGATTGACTCCACCATCGAAAAAGCACTGAACGACCAAATTGAAATGGAAGCGCTCAGTTCACACTTCTATCTCGCCATGGCCAGCTGGTCGGAAAACCAAGGTCTCAATGGCACTGCAGCTTTTCTATACCGTCACAGCGACGAAGAGCGCTTGCACATGCTCAAGTTGGTCCGGTTTGTAAACGAAAGAGGTGGGCGCGCTGTGATTCCTGCTTTGGACGCACCGCAATCTGAATTCTCGGATTTACCCGCCATCTTCTCCACACTTCTGGACCACGAAACCAAAGTCACGGCGAGCATCAACGATGTCGTCGACCTCTGCTTGAAGAGAAAAGACTACACTACGCACAACTTTATGCAGTGGTATGTCGCTGAACAAATTGAAGAGGAGGCCTTGGCCCGCAACATTTTGGACAAGCTCGCCTTGATTGGACAGGACAAGGGAGGGCTGTATTTGTTTGATCGAGATCTGGAACAACTGCAACCTGAAGCATAAGTCAGGGCCTGCAGTGTACTTTGCAAGTGCGCGGTTCAATATGTTACGGTCCATCCATATCCCCTCTGCGGCCATCTTGGCTATCGTGCTGATTGCAGCCCAGCTTGCCAGGGCTGAAAATGAGCCGTCACAGCAAGCCCGCCAAGTTGACTTTGTTTGGTTTGAGCCCTCATCCGCAGTGACACGGTCCGTTTCTCTGGCTTTAAGCCCTGACCCTGAAATTGATCGCTCACCCATTTGGGCCGTGATTTATGGACGGTATATCTACTTGCTCGGCAGGGAAATGTTCTGGCCTGATATTGCCGCACAAGACCGTTTTAGAATCGCCATTGTGAATTGGCCCGACCTCGCTCAAGACCTTGCTGATCAACTCGAAGGGCGTTCTATTGCTGGACTGCAGGTCGACATCATCGCCCTTGACACCAAAGCACTGGCCAGCGAAAAACGTGACTTCACCATGCTCTTTGTGGGAGGGTCAAACCGTTCTGATGCACTGCCTTCCTTGAATAGCAGCTTGGCCAAATGGATGAAGAGGGGAGATAAAAAGGCCCTCATCGTCACGGATGGCGGAGCGATTCCGGGCCATGACGTCGCATTCAGGCGCACCAAACAAGGGGAAACCCTGTCATTGTGTGTGGCCCCTGATGAAACTGCGCTGGCAGCCAAGCCACTCGACCTTCCCCTTCACTTCATGCAACGTCGGTGCCCATGAAGACTTTGCGCCATACTCCAGTGACCCCGCCAAATGGCGTCTTCCTTTGTGCCGTCCTGGCCATCATGTTGGTCGGCATTTTAGAGTGCCCTCCCATTTGGGCTCAGGGGCCGCTCACGCTCAAGGCCATCGAACTTTCGGAAGCTGGCAACCTCACGGAAGCTGAAGCCGTTCTAAAAGAAGCCGTGTCTGGAACGGAAGGCAACGACCCCATGACGTGGTACGTCCAAGCCTTTGTGCTGAAGGAACACTTTATCCAAGACGGACGCCTGCCGACCGATCCGCGGCGCTCCATGGCCCTCCAAAGCGTGCGCGAGTGCATTCAACGAGACGCAAACAACCGCCTTGAAAAATGGTGGCGGCCTCTCTTGGTTTTTCTAGGTGAAAGCTACTTGGCGGACGTACAGTTGGAAATACGCAACCTCGCCCCAGATCAGCCTGTTCTAGCCGAACAGTATTTCAGCGCCTATGCAGACATTCAACAGGACCTGGACCCCGACGTCGACACGGCTGCAGAATGGGTGCTCATGCAACAGCAACTGGGAGAGACGGCCATGACTGAAGCCCGCGAATTGGAGCGAAACGGAGCTGGCCCTTGGTTTGCATTGGGAACCCACCACTACACGCTGGCCACCACACAAAACCACGACCAATACCGTTCCTATTTCAACCTTGCCGTCCACACCTACAACCAAGGAGTGCGCGAGTTCAAGGCGGCAGAAGACAACCTCGACGCCATCGATTCAGCACTTGCTGACGCCTCCCAACATTGGTTGAATGCCTCGCGCCTTCTGGAATCTGCCATCGCCCAAGACGGCACCCAAACTGAAGGCTTCGAAGCGCTGGCCATCGTATCGAACGCATTGCTCAACCAAGATCGAATTGAGTGGTGCAAAGCGCACATCAAGGAGCTGGAAGGGGAATGAAATGAGGCAGTGGTTCCACTCCATCGGTGCGCGGATATTCGCGGGTTTTGGGCTCTTCATTATGGCGCTGGCTGTGTTTTTTATCCTCACTGCACGCACCACCCGCGACCAAGCCAGTCTGCTCGAACAGAGCATGATTTGGGACCAAGCCAAGGGTGAAGTCTCCAAGCTACTCCAAAGGGTTGAAGCCATGCGCGCTTATGCCCTGCTCGCAGCGAGACTCCCTGAACCCAGCCACTTGCACGTCGACGCCCACCAGTCATTGGACCGCTTGCAAATGGGCTTTGCTTCCAAGTTGGAAGTCCTGAGAAAGGCAGCGCCTGATCAGTCGGAAACCCATGAACGGCTGTTCAAGCACCACATTGCTGCAGACGCCCTTCTGGATGCCTTGCAAGGCCTCGTGCCGCCGGGAACCCGAAAAGCGGAACTGGAAGTGGATTTTGACCGGCTATGGAAAGTGGATGAGCTGCTGGACAACCCTTTTAGCCCCGGTTCAGACTTGACATCTAGGCTCGACTCTTTGGAAACAGACCTGGTCACCTTAGAAGCTCATTTTTCGCAATCCGCAGCCATCACCGATGATGCCGTCCAAGCGAGTGGCCAGCGGTTGGACACCCTTGTTCGGTGGATTTCGCTCTTTGTACTGCTCGCAGGCTTGGGCATTGCAGGAGGTGTTACCCGGGCCATCCGTCAGCCTTTGCTTAAGGTTCGGGCACGATTGCTTTACCTGTCTCGGGGCATTGACCACCCATTTTCCATGCCCGACAGGAAGGACGAGATTGGAGAAATGGCCCGTGCATTGGACCGATTGGCAGAAGGCCTTCGCCGAACGCGGGAGTTCAGTGCAGCTGTGGGTCAAGGTCAATTCGACGCCACTTACACCCCCCTTTCAGAAGAAGATGTCTTGGGCAAAACCTTGCTCGCCATGCGCGATGACCTTGCCAGCTATGAAAAGGAGATGGAAGCCAAGGTGGAGGAGCGCACCGAAATCCTGTCCAAACAGACTGCCCAACTCGAAGCCCAAGGCGATGAAATTGGGCGGCTCTACAACGACCTGACTTCCAGCATTGACTATGCCCGCAGGATTCAGGGCGCCATTCTTCCCAGCGAGCCCAACCGCAAGCTCATTTTCGACCGCAACTTCGTTTTGTACATGCCCCGAGATGGTGTCAGTGGTGACTTTCCATGGTTCCATAAGCTCGACGCATGGCGCATGTTCGCGGCGGTTGACTGCACTGGCCACGGCGTCCCAGGAGCCTTTATGAGTTTGCTCGGACACAATGCACTCCAGCACATTGGCAAAGTGTACACCAAGCCAGGCAAAATTCTGGATAGGCTCAACGAACTCGCGCGAAACGTACTGCACCGCGGCGAAGACAGTGGTTTGAATGCCGAAGACCAAGTCCCCGATGGTATGGACATCGGATTGATCTCCATCAACTTGGAGGAGGGTACCTTGGAATACGCTGGCGCCAACTCGCCTGCCTACATCGTCCGGAAAGGGGAGGTCATAGAACTAAAGCCCGACAAGCGTGCCATCGCCAGCTTCGAACCAGGATTGCATACCTACACCACCCAAACAGTGGCCCTTCAAGATGAGGATATGGTGTACTGTGCCTCTGATGGATACGCGGATCAATTTGGTGGTCCAAAAGGCCGCAAATTCATGCGGAAGCGGTTTAGGGGTTTACTGTCGGAAATGGCGGTGATGTCCGTAGACGAACAAGAACGACAGCTGCACAGTCGCATCGAAAACTGGCGCCAAGAGGCAGAGGAAGACCAGGTCGATGACATTCTGGTGTGCGGGGTCCGCATTCGACTCGGATGACTGCGGAAAAGCCCAACCCACTCTGGTTCAAGAAAGCCGTATTGCGGCTGATGGGATGGTCCTGGGTTCAAAGGGCTTGGCGCGATGGGCTTGGGCCTTCCAACGTGGTCATGTTCCTGGCCGTCATTCTTGGCATCATCGCCGGATTGCTGGCCGTTTTCCTCAAGAACGGCATTGGTTGGCTCCGCCAACTGCCCTGGATTGCCGATGGCGACCAAGGGTGGGAAATCCGTTTTGTGTTGCCCACCATCGGACTCGTTTTGACCCACCTTTTGGTTCGACATGTGTTCTCGAACCGCCACCCCGGTCCCGGCATTCCCGCCACCCTGCACGCCATTTCTCGAATGCGGGCACGGCTGTCAAGGATGTCGATGATCAGCCCGGTCTTTGGATCCTTCATCACCGTAGGATTCGGTGGAAGTGCGGGGCTTGAAGCGCCAACGGTGCAAAGCAGTGCTGCCTTTGCCAGCGAGGCCGCAAGACAATTTAACCTCGACTATCGCCACCGTTTGGTATTGATTGGCTGTGCGGCAACGGCCTCACTCGCCGCCATGTTTAGTGCCCCACTCGCCGCGATTGTCTTTGCTGTGGAGGTGATCATGATCGACATGACCACGGCGAGCTTGGTGCCTTTGCTCATTGCATCTCTGTCTGCACTCCTTACCACAAACCTGTTCATCGACCCTGAAGAACTCGTCCAAGCGGGGAGGAACCTCCCGGAATGGGATGGAACCTTCCTAGCTTTTGTGCCTTTTGCGGTCATCTGTGGCCTGGCTTCCGTTTGGTTCAGTGCGGTGTACCGCGGTGCAGGAAGAGCGATGAGGCGCTTCCGCCATACCGGCGCCCGGATTGTCGTCGCTGGATCGTTGGTGGGGGTCGCTCTTGTGGCTTTTCCATCGCTTTACGGAGAAGGTTTTGAAATCATCAACGATTTGTTGAGGGGGCACACAGGCCAGCTCGATCCCACACAACGCGTCCAATTTATCCCGGACAACACCCTACGGATGGTGGCTGTTTTGGGGATTCTGTGGCTCTGTAAACCGGCACTGACCGGACTGACTGTTGGGGCCGGTGGCGTAGGAGGGGTCTTTGCGCCCGCCTTGTTCAGCGGTGCGGTCCTTGGCGCACTGTACTTGAACCTGACCGATCTAATTTTTCCAAGCTGGCACCTCATCGGTGGACACTTTGTGCTGGCCGGAATGGCCGGGCTGATGGCTGGCATTTTGCGGGCCCCACTCACAGCGATTTTCCTTGCAGCCGAAGCCAGCGGCGGCTACGACCTGTTCATTCCACTCATGTTGACCAGCGCCATAGCGTTTCAGACTGCGCGGTGGATGCGGCCCAACAGCATCTATACGGAAGAGTTGGCGGAACGGGGTGACTTGATCACACACGACAAAGACAAGGCCGTCCTGACCCTGATGAAGCTTGCCGATGAAGTCGAGCGGGACTTTGATCCCGTTCGGCCCGAGATGAACCTCGGCGAGCTCGTCGAAGTCGTGGCCAAGAGCCGGCGCAACATTCATCCTGTGCTTGACCCACAGGGGCGGCTGGTCGGTATTGTTCCTCTCGAAGAGATCCGTGGTGTCATGTTTGATCGTGAGCGCTATCTCGAGTTCACCGTTCAGGACCTGATGGTGGTTCCTGCTGCCACGCTCGACTTGAGTGACCAGATGGATCAAGTCATGTCCAAATTCGACCGGACGCAAGCTTGGAATTTGCCTGTGCTTCAAAGCGGCCAGTATGTGGGGTTTGTGAGCCGCTCCAAGCTCTTTGGGGCCTATCGAAATTGGCTTCAGGCGGTGTCCGAGGAGTGAAAATCCCAGACTGACCGTTGCGCACATGACACTTGTCATGTGCATTCCTCTCAAGGGTCAATTCTAGACGGCAAGAACAGGGCCTCTTTTGGACCTGTACCGCAAAGTTCTTGCCGCTATGAAAAACTTCTATCCCTCTTCAGTTTGTTGCACGGCTGCGTTCGCTTTCACGACCGCCCTCCTTTTCTCCTCATGCAACCCTAGTGCGGACAACAACCCCGAGCCGGAACAACAAGACGCTCAAATGTTGGCGACCATCATTGACGCACTTGGTCAACAGGGCTACAACCAACTTCTGATGCCCGACCCCCACAACCTAGCGGCCATTCCGCAACACCCCAAAAACCCCTTGACACAGCAAAAGGTGTCGCTGGGCCGCATGTTGTTCCACGAAACTGCGTTGGGCTTGAATGCAGAGGAAGAGAGCGGAATGGGCACCTACAGTTGTGCGAGTTGCCACCATGCTTCTGCAGGTTTCCAAGCCGGCTTGCAACAAGGATTGGGCGACGGGGGGGTCGGGTTTGGCGTCCGGGGCGAAGGCAGGGTGATCTCTCCCAAATATGATCCTGAGACCATCGACCGCCAACCCATGCGGAGCCCCACCGCCATGAATGGTGCCTTTACGCCTGTCACCCTCTGGAACGGTCAATTCGGCGCTATCGGACCCAATGCGGGCACTGAAGCACAATGGGCAGAAGGCACCCCTCTGGAGGTAAACTACTTGGGATACCCTGGCCTTGAGACCCAAGCCATTGCCGGCCTGACGGTGCATCGGATGGCTCCGGATGCGGACTTCTTTGACCGCATGCCCGGTTACGTTGCGATGTTCGATGCTGCTTTTCCGGAGATCAAGAAGGCCAACCGCTACAGCGTGGAAATGGCGGGATTGGCCATTGCCGCTTACGAGCGGACCATCATGTCTTCCGAAGCCCCTTTTCAGCGGTGGTTAAACGGACAGCAGACGGCCATGTCTCCCGCACAAAAGGACGGCGCCATGGTGTTCTTCGGGGCTGCTCAATGCGGCACCTGCCACAATGGTCCTGCACTGTCGGACGGTGGGTTTCACGCGCTGGGGATGCCGGACATGCCCAGCAACGACCTCCTCGACGCCAGCATGGACGATTACGGAATGTCCAGCGCTGATGCCGCTTTGGGGCGGGGTGGATTCACTAGGGTAGAGGGCGACAAGTATGCCTTCAAAACCCCGCAGCTCTACAACCTCAAGGACAGCCCTTTCTTTGGCCACGGGGGTACCTTCTACTCCTTGGAAGAAGTGCTGGACTACAAGATGGCTGGCACTGCGGCCAAATCCGAAGTGACACCCTACTTATCGCACAATTTCGATGCGATTGAAATCACCGAAGAGCAGCAAAGCAACCTCCTTCAGTTCTTGCAGGAAGCCTTGTATGACCCTTCATTGGATCGGTATGTGCCAGGCAGCACACTGAGTGGTCAGTGTTTCCCAAACAACGACACCCAGTCTTCTATTGATTTGGGTTGCGTTGAAGTCTTGTGACGAGGGAAGCCGTGGGAGATCAGCGCAGCACCAACAGGCGCTGAACAGTCTGCCGACTTTCTGAACTCAACCCAATAAAGTGAACCCCGGGGGCCAATCCTGTGAGGGAGACGCGGCGTCCGCCATTTCCGATCAGTGGCTCCCGGTAAACGAGGCGCCCAGTGGCATCGCGGACACTCAAAACAGCCTCGCTTCCCGGCCAAAAAGCCGCTACCGTAGCCGCGCCATCACTGGGGTTCGGGAAGACGTCAAGAGAAAGGCCCTTTGACGCCATGTCCTCCACAAAAGACTGGACATTGCCGAGCGAATCCACGCCATAAACATTGATGTCGTCAATGAAGACGTTGTTTCCGCCTTTAGACTCGAACTCGAACCTTACCCTGAGGTTCGGCACCATATAAATCTCATTGTTGACCTCTTCCAAATGGCCGGTCCATTCATCGGTCCCTGAAGGATAGAAGTTGCCCCCATGGTCCTCTGCAGTTGGCAAGTCGATGATGCCCCTGTGAAATTGACGGGTGTTCCATGTGTCTCCACAGTCCTTGCTCACTTGCAGTTTGAGCCGGTCGTCGGTTTCGCCCGTGGTGCGGTGGCTGTAAGCGTATTTATAAGAGATGAATACGGCGGCCATTCCCGAAGCATCGTACGTTGTAGACGTCGTCCGGGTGATCTCCCCGCCTTCGTTTTGGCGGTTGCGCACATACAATGAGCGCGACCCTGAGTAACCGGTGGTCTCGCGAATTTGCCAAGGCTGGCCGCTGAGCGTTTGAACCTCCCACTGGCCTTCGCTCCAAGGTCCGGAGCCCGCCTCGAAACCCTCTACCATAGGAGACGGCAACATGCCATCATCCAACACAGAAATGACCATTGGATCCAAAGAAGTCACTGCCCCTGTCTCATTGGACACGGTCAAATACACCTCGTACTCCCCTGCCTCAGCATAAACGTGCGATGGGTTTTGATCCGAATCCGACGAACCTTCGAGAACAGTGCCGTCACCAAAATCCCAAGACCATCCCGTCACACCAAAGAAGCTGGCATCGGTAAACTGCACAGGGTTCCCCAGACAGACTTCGTTGCGGTCAACGGTAAACTCAGCCCGACACAACAATTCTTCCTCGAAAACGCCGGTGTCTTCCAGGTTCTGTGGCGTCCACAATTCATCGCGGTCCGCCAGGCTATTGTTCAAGGCGGTGCGCATGCGGGCACGCTGACCCAGGGTGTACATCTTGCTGCAATAGCTGTACTCCATGTAGTTCTGTACGTTGTCCAATGTGCCGCATGTGGTGCGCTCAGGGTCGCAAAATCCGACAGGACTGCCCAAGCAAAGCGGCGTATCCTCGACGCCATCATCAACGTCGCAGTTTTCCTCCTCGTTGGGGTTATTGGAACTGCCCCAGGTGTGGGGAAGGTTGAGCCAGTGACCGCATTCGTGGGTCAAAGTGCGGCTGCGATAGGTGTTGCTCGTCCCAATGCTGCCCACGTAGTCATGCTTCAAAACGATGCCGTCTGTATTGGCCCCCCAGTCCGAAGGATAATTTGTGTACCCGGCAGCACCTGCGGCACTCGCCGCGACATAAACATTCATGTAGCTATTGCGGGGCCAATGAATGAGCTGCTTCATCTCATTGTTCCCTTCGTAGGTCAGTTCGTCCTGCAACCGGTTAATCCCCGAATGGCAATTGCCCGATGGATCACGCTTGGCCAACCTGAATTCTACGTCAACGTCTGCAGCGATGTCCACGAATCCAGCGACAATTTGGCCAGTATCCGCATTGAGCTTCCGAAAGTCCGCATTGAGGATTTCCATGGCATCAAAAATCTGCGCGTCGCTGATGTTCTCCTCTCCATTGTCGTGGATCACATGAAAAACAACCGGAATGATGTACACCTCACTGTCGCCCCCGCCTCTTTGAAGCAGGCTCTGTGCAGATGCTCTGGTCGCCTGTTCTGCCGCTACGCGGGCCTCCGCGGCACCAGGGTAGGACGCATCAAAAGCAGCCTGAGCGTCTGGCTGTCCGCATGGGAGCGGCTGTTGCGCACTGAGGGAAAGGCCCATCGAAATGAGCAACATCAATGCCGACAACGGCCTGAGGGAAAATGAAATAAGATGTGTCATGTGCTTGCAGGCGTCCCAAGTTAAGTCCAAGTATCGTCAGCCCATGCAGAACTTGTCGTTCCCTGCTGATTCCGGGGAATAAACGCGTGAAACCTTAGTTTTGGCGCATGGACCAACCCCGCGCCCCTTTTTCTTTCTATGCCGCCACGTTGACGGTTATTCTGGCCTTGATTTCCATCGAAGGCACAGGCTGTTCTTCGGCGGCTTCCCCTTCGGCCCCAAAAGAATCGACCGAAAACCAAGGCGAAAAAGTGGCACGAGACATCAGCGATGTGGAGCTCACCGACCTGATGGCCCAACGCAGCGACCTGTTGCTGATTGATGTGCGCACCAGCCAGGAATGGGACGCCGGCCACATCGAAGGCGCCTGCTTTTTGGACTTCCTTGAAGACGACTTCAAGTCCCGAGCGGAAGCGCTGCCCAAGGACCGTCCCATCGCCTTGTACTGCGCCGCCGGAGGACGCAGCGAAGATGCCATGAAACTCCTTGCCAAAGCTGGGTTTGCGGAGTTGTACAACCTACGCAATGGGTTTTATGGCTGGGAAGATGCGGGGCGCACCGTTTCGAATGCGGACCCTGTAGCCCTTCCTACCAAAGACTGAGTCTTACTCTTCTGAGCGGTCAAACATGGCAAACCTGATGTCGCTGATCCCGGGGAGCGGATCACGGCGCATGGCGTGCACGACGTCCATTGTATAGCGCCCCTCCAATGGGAAGGCCACCCCTTTTTTGTAGCCAATGCGGTGGTCCACCCAACCGCTGCCTGTGCCATACCACTGACCATCTGGCCCCGCCAACGGACAAGACAAGGTGTCGGTGAGTGTGCGGCCATTGGGATAGGTCAGCCGGACAAACAAATAGAGGTTGGAGAAGGGGTAGTCGTTGTTGTGCCGCAAACCGATTTGAAGGTCGTGCCGGTGCGCTGGCTGGCTGACGTCAAACGTCAATTGAACCGTGTCTTGAGAAGACCAACCGTTTGGGTCTACCAGAGCGGCATCTGAGGCTACAGGTCCCGTGCCGCAACCCGCCCACACCACAACAGCGGCGAGGACAAAGCCAAATGTGCGCCAGACTTTACTCATGCTTTTGGTGCAGAACCCCGTCCCTTGCGGCGCTTGTTGCGGCGGTTTCCACCACCGCCTTGTTTGGCCGAAGGTTGGCCCTTTTGGTCGCCGCGTGACGGTCCTTTCCGGCCGCGGCCGCCCTTGCTTCTTTGACGACCCTTGTTGTCAAAACGGTTGACATCGTCTTGTCCGACCACATCTCCGTAGAGCGCATCTTCTGGGGCAGCTTCTTCTAGAATGGCGAAC
This sequence comes from uncultured Flavobacteriales bacterium, assembly GCA_905478795.1. GTDB lineage: Bacteria > Bacteroidota > Bacteroidia > Flavobacteriales_D > Sanyastnellaceae > UBA8752. Next base: position 47,761 of record CAJQJX010000006.1, on the reverse strand, counting down.
TTCTGGAGGTCGTCCGGCTTCTCTCCTCGGGCGTTCATCTCCATGATGTTGCGCACATCTTCCAAATCGATGGGCACAGGGGAGGTGCCGGGGTCGTCGAAGTATTGGAACCACATCCGCCCTCCAAAAATGTCGGTCTTAAAATGACCTGCCTTGCCCTTTCGGGTCATCAACTTGGTGCTCGGAGGGGGGAACTTAGCCACCGCCTCTTTGTATTGATCCAACTCAAAATTCAAGCAGCATTTGAGCTTGCCGCATTGGCCCGCCAATTTTTGAGGGTTGAGGGAAAGTTGCTGATACCGCGCAGCCCCAGTGGAGACGCTTCGGAAGTCTGACAACCATGTGGAACAGCACAACTCTCGCCCACAGACTCCAATGCCCCCAAGTCGCGCCGATTCTTGTCGGGCACCAATTTGACGCATTTCGATGCGGACCTTAAAGTCCGATGCCAATGCCCGCACCAATTCCCTAAAGTCCACGCGCTGCTCTGCCGTGTAGTAGAACGTACACTTGGTGCCGTCGCCTTGGAATTCCACATCGCCGAGCTTCATGTCCAACTTGTGCTCGGCCACAGTGAGTCTGGCTTTGGCCAAGGTCTCATCCTCCCTGTTCCGGGCGGCCTGCCAGGTTGTGATGTCATCCATCTCCGCCTTGCGAATCACTTTGCGGATTTCGTGGGTGTCTTTGACCCGCTTGGCCTTCATTTGGGCCCGCACGAGCTCGCCGGTGAGCGAAACAATGCCCATGTCTTCGCCGGGTACTGCATCGACCACGGCCACGTCGCCCGTTTGGACACGGCGCCCTTGCCCAATGCGATAAAACCCTTTGCGGTTGCGCTTGAACCGTACCTCCACAATGTCAAAAGCGCGTTGACCCTCTGGAATGGGCACCCCCTCCAGCCAGTCGAACACGGTCATGACATCGCAGCCGCTGTTGCCACAATTGCCGTTGGATTTACAGCCCATTGGCTTGCCATCCGGTCCCTTCTTACATGAGGCACATCCCATCTTCTCTCTCGGTCATCCGAGCCCAAAACCAGTTTTGGGCTTCACCCGAAGATAACGCGCCTCGGCGAGTGACTATCGCGGCCGATGGAGAAGTTCCATCATGCGCATGCTCAAATCCAGAAAAACAGTTCTGCCATAGACATTGCCCGAAACATCGCGCAGCGCCTTTTCCAGCTCTGACTGCATGTCCACCACATTCCCATGGTGGATGTATGCCGCAAATTTTTCTGCAAAACCCCGTTCTGAAGCGCGGAGGCGAACTGCTGAAGCGGCGCCATAATTCCCCACGATGCACTGGCGAACCATATGCAGCGCGTAAAGCAGGAATTGCTTTTGACTCTCCCTTCCCAAATCGTGAAAAGCGTCGGCCAAACCCGCAGCTTTACGCCCGTCCCGGGCAAAGGTGGTACGCATCCAATCCACGAACATGGCGAATTCACCTGCCGCATCTTCCCGCACCAATCGGCGGGCGCGGGCGAGGTCGCCCTCACACAGACCGACCGCATCAGTAACCTGCTCTCCTTGAGCCCCCAGCCCCTTTAACCAACTCCCCACCTCGGCGTCACCCACAGGCGGAATCGGCACAATTTGGGTGCGGCTCAAAATGGTCGCCAAAATATTCTCGGTATTGTCGGCCAAGAGGATAAAGACGGTCTTGGCAGGCGGTTCCTCAATCACCTTGAGCAACTTATTTGCCGTGTCTGTGCGCATCCATTGAGCGCCCCAAATGACCTGAACCTTCCATCCACCGGCATGTGCTGTGAGCGAAAGCCTGCGCAGGATATCAGATGCCTCGTGCACCGAAATAAAAGGCTGCTTGTTCCCCAAGGACATGCGGTCGCGCAAGTCGACCATGTCAAAGTGGGGGCCTTCCTCCATGAGCAATGCACGCCAAGTCCCTAACTGGTCGGCGCTGAGGGCCTTGTCTTTGCCTGGCGGCTTCACCACTGGATAGGTAAAGTGCAGGTCTGGGTGTTGTAACTGATCGTGCTGCTGGCAGGAGGGGCAGCTTCCACAGGGCCTTTCGGCTCCTTTTGTGGTGCAATGCAGACGTCGAGCGAGCGCCAACGCCAACGCCAAACCTCCCCGACCCGCAGGGCCGGTGAACAGCATGGCGTGGGCCAATGTCCCTTGGTCTGCGCGGTCCGCCAATCGGTCCGCCAGGGCTTCCTGGCCAACGGGCTTCCGCTTCAACTGCACTTCCATGACCCGAAGATAAAGGGGTTCACTCCGACGGTGACCAACGAATGCTGCACCGGAAGTCCCGCCCTGGAGCGCTGATTCCAGAGGCAAACACTTTGTAATGACGGTCCAGAGCATTGTGGACGCCGGCTGATACCGACACGCGGTCCGTCAGCCGCGCTTCTAAATCGATGCCCAAGGTCCACCAAGCGGGATTGCCATCTGGAAGGGCCTCCGCCAGGTTGTCGGTTGAGCCTGGACCATACCGGTCCAACGACTTTTTTCCACTCCACAGCCAATGCACTTCCGCCGAAAGCCAGTCCCAAGAGCGCCTGCCAGACAGCCTTCCGAATGCCGGCGGAATGTGCGCCAAAGGCCCCCGGTCCTTCATGTCCAGGCCTCGCGTAAAATTGGCGGTGGCCTTGAAGCGCCAGCCGGATTCCGGCGCGTACAACACACGCCACTGTGAGCCACTGATGGCCGCACGGCCAATGTTGGTGTTGACCTGAATCAGGTTGGTGTCTCCTTCCACCACAATGGTTTCGATGGCAGCGCCATCGGCACTAAAAAACACCGTGTCAACCGGAACTATTGCATCCCGCAATTCCGTGTAAAATCCAGATACATGGGCCTTGACCTGGCCATTTCTGCTCCTCCAAAAACCCCCCATCTCCAATCCCGACAGCCGCTCAGGCTTGAGTTGGTCGGAGGGAATCACGGCAAAACCATCCTTGGCGCGCACCTTGCCCACATCGTCTACGTTCGGATTGCGGAAGGCGGTGGACAGGACGGCATGCAGTCCGACGTGATCACGGGGTGACCAACGCAGGGTGCCGCTTCCAGTCAGGGCCCCCCGGTTGTAGGAGACTTGATCAAATGGCAATTCAAGTCCCGGCTGTGCATCAAATCGCGATTCAAGCCAGCCTTGGCTGTAACGCGCTGCCGCTTCGACCCTCCAGCGGTACCAGCGTCGTTCAACCCCTGTGTAAAGGGCGAGCGACCCCATCTCCGAGCCCCCGTTGGGGTAACGCGTCAGCGTGGGGGTGGTCAACCTCAGTCCGTCGGACCTGCGCTCCATCCAAGCTTCGGATTGGACCTCATCCATGCTCCAGTATGCGCCAATGGCTTTCCGCCACTGTCGCCTGCCCATCCTGTCTACATCGAGCGAAATGCTGCGCACGCCCACGCGTTCGTGTTGGACTTCCCGCTCTTGGGAACCAAAAAGGGCTTTGAGGCGAGACTCCTCAATGTGCTGCCATGCAGCCGTCAAGGCGACATTGCCCACAGACCTTACCCTCCCCGCGAACCGCGCAGAAACCAAGGTTCTTTTTTGGGGGCCGTAATCCCACTGGGCCCATTTGGGGCTCCCGTCGCTTGCCGCGTCATTCAGTCGATCGAACCGAGGGACGTTGGATCCAGTGCTGTGCTGAACGTTGAGCTCTACATGCCGTTCACGGTCTCCATAGCGCACCTTTTGAAGCAGGTCGATCTGATCGAAACCAGTTCCCGGCTGGACATCTGGGTCAGCATTGGCTTCCGCGCGGTCCGTGACTTCGAGGCCATTGACCTCTGTGGCCACCTCCCAAGGAACCCGGCCCCAATCTTCTGAACCATGCGGCCGCCAAGCCCCCATGCGCAAGTCGCCAAAATGTCTGGTGGTCACGCTGGTCAACACAGCTAAACGCCCTCGGGTGACTTCCGCATCCGCATGAAAAGTGGGGCTTCTTGAGGCTCCAGAATAAGAGAATTGTCCACGTGCCCTCGATCCAAATTCCCAACGTGGGGAGCGGCTTCGGTAGTGAATCACCCCTCCCAAGGCATCGCTGCCGAACTGCACGGAGCCCGCACCGTGGTGCACCTCCATGGAAGCGAGCACAAATGGATCAACCGTCATGGCGTTCTGCAAATGCCCGCTTCGGTAAATGGCATTGTTCATCCTTACCCCGTCGACCACAAGCAAAATGCGGTTGGCTTCGAATCCTCTCAACACAGGAGAGCCCCCGCCTTGTTGGCTCTGTTGGACGTGGACCTGCCCCGATTGCCAGAGCATGGTGGCGGCGTTCGTTGGAACCTCGCGTGCGACTTCGGATGCCGAAATGCGGCTGAGCGTTGCCGCCGAGGCCAGTTCCCTGAAGGGACGTGTGCCAGCGACCACCACCTCTGAAAGGTTCACGAGGTCGGGCACCAGGTTGATTTCCAGATCCAATTGAGCCTTGGGCATGGCGACCGATCGCGCGCTAAACCCCATGCTCCTCACCTGCAACGTGTCTCCTTGACGAATCAGGCTGTCCAACTGTAAACGGCCATCCATGTCCGTCATGCGCACCTCTCCATTGTTGTTGCGGATCACCGCCGCGGGGATCGGTTCACCCATCTCATCTCTGACCTCGATGACCTGACTCAATAGCGGTTGCAACGCCCCAAAAAACAGGGCCATGCTCAATACTGCGCCAGCCGATACCGTGCTTTTAAGGTGCCAAGACCGCGCTGAGCACTTCCCACGAACGAATCGGACGCGGCGTAGAAAGGTGGAGCTGGAGATAGCGGACATGCTGAAGTACAAGCAAGTTTCGGGCATCGTGGGACAGCGTTTCGGCCTGTACCTCATCAAAATTCATGCCTTGAATTCTCAGGAAGTGTTCCGCTTCAGCCACCGAAAGGTAGTCTTCACCCAACGGAGGCCCAGACTCCCATTCGGCGGTGGCGAGGTTGAACCGTCCGAAACCCGGGGGCGCGGCCTGCGGAGCATCGGGCATCAAACCCGTCGCTGCGACCGATTCCACGAGAAAAGCCAAGTGCAACCTCCCAATGGTTGTCGCCTGTTCAATGCGGTGGGATGCCCTCCACAGCGCATCGAAAAGATCGGCGTGCGGTGTACCGCCATCCAAAGTCCTCAAAATGAACTCGGCCAAAAACATAGCCAATGCTCCCCTCGGGACTTCACCGGTAGTGAGGTCCTGCGCCAGCATCCGCTCCGCCCGGTCAAACTTGAAAAGGTCTTCCTTGATCAGCTTTAAGCCCACCAGGTCTAGCAAAGAAAGCGGGGCATAAAGGTTGCGGGACCGCCTGGAGCCTTTGACCCCTTCGCGCACCAGGCAGCCCACTATGCCATGCTCTCGTGAGAACACGCGCAAAATGGACACGCCATCCTTGTGCCGCACTGTCGTCAGTGCGATGGCGGGATGCTGAGGCGGCGTGTTTTGGCTCAATCTTCTTCTGTCGGGTCGAACAGGTTGCCGATCAGGTCCCCGAAGGTGACTTCACTGCCGACAATGGACTGTCCAATCTCGTTGAAAGCGGCCAATCCGTGCAACACAAATTCCATGGCGGCTGGACGGTCTTCTGCAGGCAGGTTTGGACAGTACTTGTCGACCACCTCTCCGAGACCATCTACGCCCGAAAGCGCCGCTTCATAATCCCCGTCTGTTTGGTCCTTGAGCAAGGCGATTTCGTTGCGATTGAACCACGCCACAATGGGTTGGTAGGCGTCATCGACCTTGCCCTTTTTGATGGACTCAGGATCGGGAAATACCGCCGGGAACTCGCGCCGAATGGCCTGGCGCACCAATGCCAATGCCACCCCTGCAGCGCCTTCTTGCTCCCCTTCGTAAACGAGCTCGACCTTGCCGTTGACCGCAGGAATGACGGCCAACAAGTCGGTCAAACGCGCCGCAGTTCGGCCCGTTCCGTTGCGCAGGGTGCGCAATTCCCCCGCCGCGACGAGGTGCTCCAATGCACTAATGGTCAACCTCGCCGAGACTCCACTCCGCTCGTCAATGTGCTCGCTTTCGCGGGCCTCGAACGCCACGCGCTCCAAAATGCGCCGCACCTGACCCGGCACGACCACCCTTTCGCGCTGGCCGTCGGACAGCCGCGCTTCTTGATCCGTGATGGCCATTGAATCCTCCAAAGAATCCGGGTAGTGGGTCAGAATTTGACTTTGAATCCGGTCCTTGAGTGGGGTGATGATCGCCCCTCGGTTGGTGTAATCTTCCGGATTGGCCGTGAAGACAAACTGAATGTCAAGGGCGAGCCGCATTTGGAAACCCCGGATTTGGATGTCTCCCTCTTGAAGGATGTTGAAGAGGGCCACCTGAATGCGCGGCTGCAAGTCGGGCAACTCGTTGATGGCAAAAATGCAACGGTGACTGCGCGGGATGAGTCCAAAGTGCAAGGCGCGAGGATCGCTGTAATCCAGCCCTTCATTGGCTGCTTTAATGGGATCGATGTCTCCGATTAAATCTGCCACGCTCACATCGGGCGTGGCCAACTTCTCTACATAGCGTTCGCTTCTGTGCATCCAGCGGACTGGAGCTTTATCGCCCAGGCTTTCGACAATGGCGTGGCCTTGAGGGGTGATGGGTTCCAAGGGGTCTTCTGGAAGTGGGGATCCCTCCAATACGGGCACCCATTCGTCCAATAGGTCAGTGAGGCCCCGCGCAATTCGCGTCTTGGCTTGGCCCCGCAGACCGAGCAGGTTCATGCTGTGACCCGCCAGAATGGCGCGCTGCACCTCTGGAATAACTGTGTCGTCATAACCGATGATGCCTTCGAACATGGGTTCGCCTGAAGAGAGCCGGTCTATAAGGTTGGCACGCAGCTCCTCGCCAATAGATCGGGGGGTATAGTCCGAGGCGCGGAGGGCGCCCAAGGTGGCTACTGTTGGTTGTGGGTTGCTCATGTATGGGGCGTCGTATTCAACGGGTTTTACCGCGTCGGTTCCGTTCAAAATCAGAGAAAATGGTGTCGCCTAGGCCCTTCAATCCTGTAAAAAAGGCCCGTCCTCCGTTGGCTTCCGTGAAGTCGGAAACAAAGCGCTGAAGCGCGGGGTCGGTGGCGATCATGAAAGTCGTGATGGGGATGCCAAGCTTTCGGCACTGCCGCGCAAGGTTGTGGCATTTCCCCGTGATGTAAGGGTCGAGCCCAAAGCTGTTTTTGTAATAGCCGTCGGGCTCCTTGAGGCAGCTGGGCTTGCCGTCGGTGATCATGAAGATCTGGCGGTTGGGGGTCTTGCGCCGACGGAGAATATCCATGGACCGTTCGAGTCCCGCCACAGTGTTGGTGTGAAAGGGGCCCACCTGCAAGTAGGGCAAGTCGCCGATGCTCACTTCCCACGCGTCGTCACCAAAAACAACAATGTCCAGGGTGTCCTTGGGGTATTTGACCATCACCAATTCCGCCAAGGCCATCGCGACCTTTTTTGCCGGCGTGATGCGGTCCTCACCATAAAGAATCATGCTGTGGCTGATGTCGATCATCAGCACCGTAGCGGTTGTGCTGCGGTGCTCGCGGTCTTCCACCACCAGGTCGTCTTCGGTCAGCATAAACCCTCCACGGCCACTGGCAGCGCCGGGTCCGTGGTGAATCTGTGCGTTGCGCAATGAGGCTCCAAAATCCACCTGGTCGAGCTTGTCGCCAAACCGGTATGGACGTCGGTCTTCGGAAGGCTCATCGCCTTGGCCGCGCTCGCGGGTGCGGTGTTTGCCTTGATTGCCCTTTCGCAGGTTGCCAAAAATTTGGTCCAAGGCCCGCCTGCGCATGTGCTGTTCCCCGCGCGATCCCAACTGGATGTTGCCGCCTTCCGAACCTGTCGATTCGCGCAGATATCCCTTGGCCTTGAGGTCTTCAAAGAAATCGTCTAGGGTGTAATCAGGCTCGGTCAACCCGTGTTGGTCGTCCAAGGCACGCATCCATTCCATGGCCTCCTCTACGTCACCGCTGGTGTGGGTCACCACTTCAGTGAACAACTCAAGGAGCCGCTCAAAAGGGGTGCGGCGGTCTTGGTCCGGGCGGGTGGCGTGAAATTGAAATCCGAGCATTGGGCACCTTGGGGTTGCGCCCCCCAAGCTAAGAGGGAACCGATGGAAGGCCCAGAGGTTCACACCCCTGTCCAACACAAAAACTGCCAACTGTCCTGAACCGCCACGGCAGAGCCGTGTTAACTTTCCGACGGGAAGCCTGAGCCCAAGCTTGCGGCCCAAAAATCCCACCTTGTACCCGATGAACAGGACAGCATGACACCACCGACCGAATTCCCGTCCTCCGCGCGCAAAGCGACCCGGCCCGTCCACATTGGTGCTGTTCAAGTTGGAGGCGATGCGCCGGTCGTGCTGCAATCCATGACGACGGCCGATACCATGGACATCGAAGCCACTGTGGCCGAGTCTTTGCGCATGATCGAAGCGGGCTGCCAGATAGTGCGCATCACCGCTCCCAGCAAAAAGGAGGCCCTGGCCCTTGGAGAAATTCGGGCACGCCTTGATGCGGCCGGGCACGCCGGCGTCCCACTGGTGGCCGACATTCACTTTACCCCCAATGCCGCAGAAGTCGCCGCGGACCACGTCGAGAAAATCCGCGTGAATCCCGGCAATTATGCCGACAAGAAAAAATTCGAGACGCACGAGTACACACCGGAAACCTACTCGGCCGAATTGGAGCGCATTCGGGAGCGCTTCACACCCCTTGTGCGCAAGTGCAAAGCCTTGGGCAGGGCCATGCGCATTGGCACCAACCACGGATCGCTTTCCGACCGGATCCTGAGCCACTACGGTGACACTCCGCTCGGAATGGTTGAGAGTGCCATGGAATTCTTGCACATCTGCAGGGACGAGGACTACCACGATATCGTCCTCTCTATGAAAGCCAGCAACCCGCAAGTCATGGTGCAGGCCTACCGTATGCTCGCCGACCGAATGGCCGATGAAGGCATGGCCTACCCCCTGCACCTCGGGGTGACCGAAGCTGGGGAAGGGGAAGACGGGCGCATCAAGAGCGCAGTGGGCATCGGCACGCTGCTGGCTGAAGGCTTAGGGGACACCATTCGTGTGTCACTGACCGAGGCACCAGAAGCCGAGATTCCTGTTGCTCGCATGCTGGCGGAACTGGCGGAAGAAGCCCGCCAAATGCCTCCGCTGTCCGCGGTGTCTGGCGGTGCAACGGGCGAGGAGCGTTACACCTACCAACGCAGGGCCACCCGCACGGTGGGGCCTGTGGGTGGCGGTCAAGTTCCGGTGGTGTGCCACGACTTGACCGGCAGGCCTTTGACCCCTGCAGGGCTTTACGGCCTGGGCCACCGCTATCAAACCAACCTGGACAAATGGGAGGCAGAAGATGCGGCCTGCGACTTGATCCTCATTGGCGATCGAACCTGCGATTTTGCGCTGCCTGGATGGATCCGCGCCATTCAAGACGCCCCCACTTGGCAATCGGCGTCTCAGCGCCCCGAACGCCACCATCCCGCATGGGATTGGGAAGCCTACTTGGCGGCGAGAGCGGCCAACGCACTGGACGGCACATTCAATGTCTTGTCCTGCGACGCGGTCACATTGAATGCTGAGCAAGCAGCCACCTTGGCCACTTGGAACAACGACCCCACGGTACTGATGCTCTCCGCTGCCCGCGCAGACGCCCTATCCGTGCTTCGCTCTGCCTTTCACCTCTTGCAGCACGCCGGTTGCGACATGCCCGTCATTGTGCACCAAGACTATGGTGCCACTGATGCGGAGCGGATTCAACTGCAAGCCTCAACAGAAATGGGCGGCCTACTGTTGGATGGATTTGGAGACGGCGTTGGTTTTGGCGCAGCGGTGGGAGTAGAAGGTGGATTGCGCTTTCTGAACCGCACTGCTTTTGGCATCCTTCAAGCCACGCGCACGCGCATCAGCCGGACCGAGTACATCAGCTGCCCTTCATGCGGCCGCACCCTGTTTGATCTGCAAGAGACCACTGCCCGCATTCGGGCCGTAACGGATCACCTGAAGGGCATCAAAATTGGCATCATGGGCTGCATCGTCAACGGGCCTGGAGAAATGGCCGATGCCGATTATGGCTACGTAGGGACAGGGCCGGGAAAAATCACCCTCTACAAAGAGAAAGAAGTCGTGGAGCGGAATATTCCGGAGGACGAGGCTGTCGACGCGCTCATCAACCTGATTCGGACACACGGCGACTGGGTGGAAGCACCCGCCGCGAAAGTTTAGACTTCGGTCACCGGTTCACCCGCAGGGTCACTGGCGGGAACAGTCCCTTCCTCAGGACCTTCATTCGGCGCGGATTGCGACCACTTTGAACCGCTTCCCAGCCAACTTTTCTGGCGCAGGACAATCCAAGCCACCCCACAGGTTATGGCCACGTCTGCAATGTTGAAGATGGGTGGAAAGACCTCTTGTCCTACCCACGTGTCTACTGGCCACCATTCCGGCCAGCGCACCGTGATGTGCAACATGTCGACCACATTTCCCCGAAACCAAGGTGCATAGCCTCCCCATTCGCCTCTCCAAGACCAATCAGCAGCCTGACCGAAAGAGCTTCTCGTAAAAATTCGGCCATAGCAGATGCTGTCCACGATGTTGCCCGCCGCACCAGCGAGAATTAAAGCCAGTGCTTGCCGGAATCCTCGGGGCGCCCCCTGCTTGGCCACCCTCGCCACATGAATGGACAACAAGACCACTGCGACAATTCTGAAGGCGGTCAAGAGGTATTTGCCCGAAGCCCCCGGCAAGGCCCAACCAAAGGCCATGCCGTCGTTTTCTATAAACTGAATGTCGAATGCTCCTGGAATCCAAGTCACCCGCTCCGTCAAGCTGAAACCCAACTTGATGAACACCTTGACGGCTTGATCCAACAGCAATACCACCGCAGCGATGGCTGCGACATAAGCCGGGCGGCTATCTGCGCTCAACGCCTGTCCTGCTGATTTTTGGCCTCGATGGACATCGTGGCATGCGGGACCAAACGCAGGCGTTCCTTGGCAATCAACTTGCCCGTTACCCGGCATACCCCGTAGGTCTTGTTTTTGATTCGCAGCAAAGCGTTCTCCAAGTTCATGATGAACTTTTGCTGACGTGCGGCCAATTGGGCCGTCTCCTCGCGGCTCATGGTTTCGCTGCCATCCTCCATCATTTTGAACGTTGGCGCTGTGTCCTCAGTCCGGTTGTCGTCCTCGTAGGAAAGTGAGCGCTGGAGTTGGTCGTAGTCAGAACGTGCCTGTTCCAACTTGTTGTTAATGAGGGCTGCAAACTCCTGAAGGTCTGCGTCCGAAAATCGCGTTTCAGCCATGTTTCATTGAATGGGGACCATGGAAATCGCCACGGTCAGATGTGCTTCCAATTCCTCGCGCTCCACTTCGGCGCCCATGGGGGACCATTCCAACTGCTCTGCGAGAGTTTCGGTTCGAATATAGTCCAAATTGAAAGCCACAGATTCTTGCAATTCGCTGGGGCCATCCAAGGTCAATGCGATGCGGTCCGTTACTTCCAGCCCAGCGTCTTTCCGGCGCTGCTGGATCCGGTTGACCAGCTCCCGGGCAAGGCCCTCTGACCTCAATTCCGGGGTGATCTCAATGTCCAGCGCCACTGTCAAACCTCCTTCGCCAGCCACCAGCCATCCGGGGATGTCCTCCGTGAGCACCTCAACGTCATCAAGGGTGACTTCTACTGTGCCGGTCTCTATGGTCAATTCAATGGCGCCGCGCTGTTCCAATGCGCGGATGTCGTCTTGACCAAGCGCCGCAATGCCCGCCGCTACCTGCTTCATTTGCTTTCCGAATCGCGGGCCCAGCTTTTTAAAATCCGCCTTGAGCTTTTTGGTCAAAATTCCGCTGTCCTCTGCCAAAGGCTCGACAGACTTGACGTTCACCTCGCCCTTCACGAGTTCAGAGACCGCCGCAAGCCGGTCGCCAAACCCAGCGTCCAAAACAGGAACTAAAATCCGCTTCAAGGGCTGTCGCACCTTGATTTTCTCTCGCTTCCGAAGGCTGAGCGTGAGCGAGCTGAGTTTTTGGGCGAGGCCCATGCGCGCTTCCAGCTCTGCGTCTTGCAGTTGTGCGTCCACTGCCGGCCAATCGGCCAAATGCACGGAGTCCACGCCTCCCAGGTCTTGCCACAGACGGTCGGAGTGGAAGGGGGCGATGGGCGACATCAACACCGAAACCGTCTGAAGACAGGTGTGCAGAGTCGCATAAGCAGCAGATTTGTCTTCGTCTGAGTCGCTTTTCCAGAACCGGCGGCGCCCCAAACGGACGTACCAATTGCTCAGGTCATCCACCACAAAAGACTGAATGGTCCTTCCTGCCCGCGTTGGCTCAAAGGCGTCAAAAGATGCCTGGACCTCGGAGATACAAGTATGCAGTCTGCTTAATATCCAACGGTCCAACTCTGGACGGGTCTCGGCAGCCGGTGCGTCGGCAGCCGGGTCAAAACCGTCGATGCCCGCATACAGCGCCAAGAAGGCGTAAGTATTGTGCAACGTGCCAAAGAACTTGCGCTGGACCTCCGCGATGCCTTCCGTATCAAACCGCAGGTTGTCCCATGGCTGGGCATTGGTGATCATGTACCAACGCGTAGCGTCGGGACCAAACCGCTCCAGTGTTTCAAACGGATCCACGGCATTGCCCAGACGCTTGGACATTTTCTGTCCCGCTTTGTCCAAAACAAGGCCGTTCGACATCACCGTGCGGAAGGCCACTTGATCAAAGACCATGGTGGCGATGGCATGCAACGTGTAGAACCATCCACGGGTCTGGTCGACGCCTTCGGCAATAAAATCGGCTGGAAAAGACAGGCCCCCATCGGGTCCGTCAACGCGGTCCTTGTTTTCAAAAGGATAGTGCCACTGGGCATAGGGCATGCTGCCAGAATCGAACCAGACATCGATCAGGTCAGACTCACGGCGCATGGGCCGCCCATCCGATGCCTTCAAGACAATTTCGTCGACCACATGCTTGTGCAGGTCAATGTGCGCATAGTTGGCGTCCGACATGTCACCGGGTACGAAGTCGGGAAACGGGTGGGCGGCCATGAGGCCGGCTTCCACCGCTTCTGTGCACGCTGCATACAGCTCTTCTACGGAACCCATGCAGCGCTCTTCACTGCCGTCTTCTGTTCGCCAAATGGGGATGGGGATGCCCCAGTATCGCGAGCGGCTCAGGTTCCAATCGTTTAAGTTCTCGAGCCACTTTCCAAAGCGCCCTGAGCCCGTGGCGGCAGGTTGCCACTGTATGGTCTGATTGAGCGCCTGCATCCGCTCCTTCGCGGCTGTAGCCCGAATGAACCAACTGTCCAAGGGGTAATACAGCACAGGGCGGTCTGTACGCCAGCAATGCGGATAGCTGTGCTTGTATTTCTCCACCAAAAATGCGCGGCCACGGGTTTTGAGGTCAATGGCGATCTCGACGTCTACAGACCTCTCCGGAGCGTCGCCGTCGTGGTATTCCTGCTTGACAAATCGACCAGCCAAAGGCCCGCACTCAGGACGGAATCGCCCCTGGAGGTCCACCAAAGGAACGCCTTGGCCGTTGCCGTCGTCAACGAGCAAAGGAGGCACCCCTGCTGCAACGGCCACCCGGGCGTCATCTGCGCCAAAAGTGGGGGCGGTATGCACAATGCCCGTGCCGTCCTCGGTGGTGACAAAGTCGCCTGCAATCACCCGGAATGCCTGGTCGGCATCGCTCATAGGCTGGGCCCATGGAATGAGCTGCTCATAGCAGATGCCCACCAAATCCGATCCTTTGACAGTGGCCAATACCTCCGATTCGGGTGCATTCTTGCCGGAAAAGTGCTTGGCAAAGAGGGCTTCTGCCAACACGACGGTGCCTTCTTCGCCCGTATACCTGTTTGCGGTGCGGACGATGTTGTAGGAGATGTTGGCCCCTACGGTGAGGGCGGTGTTGGAAGGCAAGGTCCAAGGCGTGGTGGTCCAAGCCAGCAAGTCCACGGGCTGGCCTTCTGTGGCTCCGTTGGTCCAGCCGCTGAACCGACCGGCATCGGCTGCAACCACCCGGAACTGTGCCACCACTGTCGTGTCGGTCACATCGCGGTATGCCCCAGGTTGGTTGAGTTCGTGGCTGCTGAGGCCCGTTCCAGCTTTCGGGCTGTATGGCTGAATGGTGTAGCCTTTATAAATCAGCCCTTTGGAGTACAACTGAGAGAGCAGCCACCAGACGCTCTCCATGTATTTGGGATCGTAGGTGACGTAAGGGGCGTCCATGTCGACCCAATAACCCATTCGGCGCGTCAGGTCGTTCCATTCTTCTGTGTAACGCATCACCGACTCTCGACACGCGTTGTTGTATTCCTCCACCGAAATGGTGCGGCCAATGTCCTCTTTGGTGATTCCCAATGCCTTTTCGACACCCAACTCCACAGGAAGACCGTGGGTGTCCCATCCGGCTTTGCGCTCTACGCGCTCTCCTTTGAGTGTGCGGTAGCGGCAAAAAATGTCCTTGAGGGCGCGGCCCATGACGTGGTGAATGCCGGGCTTGCCGTTGGCAGAAGGGGGGCCTTCAAAGAAGACGAATCTGTGGTCGGTTGGGCGCGACTCCACACTCCTGCGGAATACGTCACCTTCCTCCCATTGCTGCATCACCTCCTGTGCGATGCCAGGAAGGTCGAGGGGGCCTCTTTCGGGAAATCGTCGGGTCATCGTGCTGGTCAACCGATCCAACCCAGGGCTGGGTGAAACCGGTCGCGCGAAGATAGCCCGGACCCGCAGGGCAAGGAACCCTTAGACCCGGCTGATTTTTAACATGTTGGACATGCCCGCCTCTGCAATGGGCATGCTGGCAACGTGGATGATGTAATCGCCGCTTGACACCTTTTCTGCCCGTTGCAACAGGGTCTTGACATCCGAAATGGTGTGGTCGGTTGAAATCATCTTGTCGTAGTGGAATGCTTCAACACCCCAGCATAAGGCCATTTGCCCCATGATTTGACGGTTTCCCGTGAACACATAAATCAGGGCCTTGGGGCGCTGACTTGCCACCTTGTAAGCTGTATAGCCTGAAAACGTCATGGTCACAATCGCCGATGCCTTGACCCGCTCTGCAAGGTCACAGGCATTGTAGCAAATGGCATCCGTCACAAAACGCTCAGGACGGTCGTCCTCAAAGGCCATGTTTCTGTGGAAGATGTGGTCTTCCTTTTCGATCTCCATGACAATGGAGCACATGGCTTTAATGACCTCAATAGGATGGGCTCCTACCGACGTCTCACCGCTGAGCATGACCGCGTCTGCACCGTCCAATACCGCATTGGCCACGTCGGTCACCTCTGCGCGGGTAGGCGCAATGCTCTCAATCATGGACTCCATCATCTGAGTGGCCACAATCACAGGCTTTCCGCTGCGCTGGCACAACCCAATGATGCGCTTCTGAATCATCGGCACCTTCTGCATGGGCACTTCCACACCCAGGTCACCTCGCGCAATCATAACGGCGTCAGTGGCTTCGACAATCCCCTCTAAATCATCCACCGCCTCGGGCTTTTCGACTTTGGCCACAACACGGGCATGGCTCCCCGCCTTGGCGATGCGGTCCTTGAGGTCGATCACATCAGCGGAGGTCCGAACAAAACTCAATCCGACCCAATCCACGCCCAGACCCAACGCAAAATCGAGGTCTGCGCGGTCCTTATCTGTGAGGCTCGGCAAGCTGATGTCTGTAGAGGGCAGGTTGAGTCCCTTGCGAGAGGAGAGAATGCCTCCGTGCACCACCGTGCACTTCACGGTGTCCTTTCCATTGGTTTCTTCGACGCGCAATTTGAGTTTGCCATCGTCCAACAAGACCGGCTCGCCGGGCTTAACATCCTCTGCGAAATGGACGTAATTGGTCCAAGCCTCTGAGCTGTTCCCTTCTTCTGTCCCCACGTGAATGGTGAACTCGCTGCCGGCCTTCAAGTCGGATTCAGCCGCCATAGGGCCGACCCTCAGCTTGGGCCCTTGCATGTCTGCCAGCAAAGCGGTGTGGGTGCCTAGCTTTTTGTCCACCTCACGAACACGCTCTACCGTCGTGGCATGGGTGGGGTAATCGCCATGAGAAAAGTTGAGGCGGATCACATTGACCCCCTCTTTGATCATGCCTTCAAGCACTTCAGACGAAATGCTCGCTGGACCAACAGTGGCAATGATTTTGGTAAACTTAACTGGCATGGTTCAATTCTATTTTTCGAGCCTTATTCGTAGTACAACACCTCTGGCTGCGTGATGGCAGAAGCCGCGACGGGAAAGCAAGCTGCTACCCTCCGCATGGCACGCAATGCCTCCATCAACGATTCTGCCCTTTCGCCCATCATTGATTCTACCCGAATCAGGTAATCAAAGTGGACCAGCGTGGGGATCATTGCCCCTTCCGGTACCCGATTCCATATCACATCGAAGGTGTAGCCTTCTTCTTCGTCTTGATGACGCCAGACACAATGTCGGGTCATAGGACGCTTCTTTTTGTGCGTCACCTCCAGCTCAACGTGATACCCGAGGTGTGTACCGAGTGTGCGATTGAGGTTCCAGCAAAACTTGTGCCCGGCATCAGTGCAGCTGACACCCAGAAAGGCATAAGGAATGGTTTCATCCCCGATGTCGAGTTGGACAGTGCGCATGGGCGGGGACCCGTTCTAACTGGAGCCCTAATCGTCGCCGAAGATATGACGACAGGCCTCGCGGGCCGCAGCCTGCTCGGCCGACTTTTTGGATGGGCCATCTGAAGTGCCCATCACCTTCCCTCCAACCAAGACTTGCATCTGATACAATTGCTGCCCATCCCGCTTGAATTCGCGGATCACATTGAACTGCACCTTGCGCTTTCTCTTCTGTCCCCACTCGTGCAATTTGCTCTTAAAGTCTACTGTAGCCTGGATGCGTGTGTCCAAATCGAACCTCTTGAGCAACTTGAGCACCGCGCGTTGGGTCCGTCTGAACCCCCTGTCCAAGTAGACCGCGCCAACCAAAGCCTCCATGGCATTGCCGCGAAGCGAGGCATGTACCGCGCCTTTTCCGGTCTGCGCATCGAGCAAATGCTCCACGCCAATTTCCTCGCCCAGAAAATTCAAGGCCTCCCTGCTAACCAATCGGGCCTTCATTCTGGTCATCTCGCCCTCATCGTCATTGGGAAACTTGCGGAACAGCATGTCGACCACAATCATGTCAAGGACAGAATCACCCAAAAACTCCAAGCGCTCGTTGCTAGGCAGTCCATCGCGCTGGCAATCCGTAGAGCTGGAATGCCTGAGCGACTCACGATAAGGCTCCAAGTTGCGGGGCCTGACCCCAAAGTGCCGGCGTATGAACCGACGTATGCGTTTTTCTCGACTGTCCCTGCGCCCCAGCGCCATCAGAACTTGCGAACGATGACCGAAGCGTTGTGGCCGCCGAAGCCAAAGGTGTTGGACAAAGCCGCCCTTACTGGACGTTCACGCTTCACATTGAAGGTGTAATCCAAGTTTTGGTTTAAGGCCGGATCGGGATCGGTGGAATTGATCGTGGGAGGCACCACATCTTCGGTTACTGCCATGATGCAAGCCAAGGTTTCGATGGCTCCCGCAGCACCCAAGAGGTGTCCGGTCATCGACTTGGTACTCGAAATACTCAGCGATGGGGCATGTTCTCCAAAGACCTCTTCAATGGCTTTGACCTCGGCCAAATCCCCCAAAGGAGTCGATGTTCCGTGGACATTGACATAATCCAACTCGTCCGGTGACATGCCGGCATCCTGCAAGGCTGCTCGCATCACATTGCGTGCCCCCAGCCCTTCTGGATGAGGCGCCGTCATGTGGTGGGCGTCAGCAGATGCCCCTCCACCCATGACCTCACAAATGATGTGGGCGCCACGTGCTTGAGCGTGTTCCAGAGACTCCAAAACCAATGCGCCCGCCCCTTCTCCAAGGACAAACCCATCTCGGTTGACGTCAAATGGACGCGAAGCCACACTGGGGTCATCATTGCGGGTGGACAATGCCTTCATGGCACCAAAGCCGCCGATTCCAGCCTCGACCACCGCAGCTTCTGCACCTCCACTAATCATGGCATCGGCTTTGCCGTACCTGATGGCTGTGAACGCATCGATGATGGCATTGGTCGCGCTGGCACAGGCCGAAACGCAGGCGTAATTCGGGCCCCGGAATCCGTATTCCATGCTGATGTGACCGGCGCAAATGTCACCGATCATCTTTGGGATAAAGAAGGGGTTAAAACGCGGGGTGCCGTCTCCCTGGGCAAAAGCCGTGATCTCCTGCTGAAACGTGAACAGGCCACCAATGCCACTGCCGAAAATGACCCCTACCCGATCTGGGTCAGGGTTGGATTCGACGAGACCGGATTGAGCCACAGCTTGTCTGGCCGCCACAATGCCGTATTGGGCATAGGGGTCCAACTTGCGTGCCTCCTTCCTGTCGAAGTGTTCACTGGGGTCCCAGTCCTTGATTTCGCAGGCAAACTGCGTCTTGAACTTGGATGCATCGAAACGGGTGATGGGACCAGCGCCGCTGACCCCGCGTTTCAACGCGTCGAAGTAAGAGGGAACGTCCTTGCCTAACGGTGTGAGGCAACCCATCCCCGTGATGACGACACGGTTCAGCTCCATAGCGGGGCTTACTTTGCGTTTTCGATGTACTCGATGGCTTGGCCGACCGTGCCGATTTTCTCGGCTTGATCATCGGGGATAGCGATGTTGAATTCCTTTTCGAATTCCATGATCAACTCAACTGTGTCGAGCGAATCCGCTCCGAGGTCGTTGGTGAATCCAGCCGCATCGTTCACTTCGGAAGCTTCTACGCCGAGCTTGTCGACGATGATTGCGGTCACTTTTTCGCGGATATCAGACATGATTAAAGGTGTTGCGAATGCGGTGCAAAGTAAACGCCTCTCTTTTAAGTGTCCGACCCCAAAAACAATGATTCGTCAAAGTTCCCTTTTTTTTGGTTGAAAACAACCCTAAGCCTCTTTAAATCAGTGTTTTGAAACAACCACTATTTATCCCCTTTTTGGTAATGTGTACAAATTTCGTCCAACGTTTTGCGCGAAAGATTAGGCACTGTGGTTCCATTTGCGGGCCATCCGACCGGTATGTTCAGAAAAGCGCGCTCATTGTCGGGACGGCCAAGCAGTGACCCCAGAAAATTCATCGGAGAAGGCGTGTGGGTCAGCGCAGCTATGCCCGCCTCGTGCAGGGCTGCCAGCAGCAAGCCGACTGCGATTCCACAACTTTCTTGCACGTAGTAGTTCGGGTGGCGGTCACCGGATTCTGGGTCGACCTCATAGACCCTTCTAAAGACAATGATCAAAGCAGGGGCCTCTTCAATGAAAGGCTTGATGTGGTCTGTTGCCAAGGGGGCAAGGTCCTCGAGCCAACGTTCGGACATCCGCTCGGTGTAACTCCGCAGCTCTTCCTCTTCAACAGCCTGTCGAATGCGCGCCCGCAGATCAGGATCTGTGACGATGCAAAAACTCCATGGCTGTTTATGGGCTCCGCTGGGCGCTGTACCTGCGATTTGAATGGCCCGTTCCAATAATTCCAATGGAATGGGTTCTGAACTAAACGTGCGAACACTGCGTCTGTTCGACAGGTGTGCATACATGGCATCCAGCCTCTCGCGCATTTCCTCGCTGGATTGGCGCGGCAGGTTGTAGGGAATGTGGGGGGTGTCCTCGGACGTCATCGTCCCTGCAATTTGGCCTTGATGTTGCGCATGAGGTCGGAAGCGTAGACAAAAGTGTCCAGCTCTTTGACGCCGCTGTCCAAAATGCCCTTGCGGTCACCGCGCCAAGCCACACTCCCTTTATGAAGAAAGTGGATGTTGTCCCCGATCTCGATCACGCTGTTCATGTCGTGAGAAATGACCACCGTGGTGGTTTTGTACTCCTGAGTCAGGTCGCGAATCAGGTTGTCAATAACGATGGCCGTTTGTGGGTCCAAGCCGGAATTGGGCTCGTCGCAAAACAAATAGCGCGGACGCCCTACGATGGCGCGGGCCAACGCCACCCGTTTTTGCATGCCCCCTGATATTTCTGCAGGAAAACGGTGCTCCGCCCCTTCAAGCTCCACCCGCTTGAGGCATTCCATAGCACGCTCCGTGCGCTCCTCCGTCCCCATCGAACTGAACATCCGCAGGGGAAACACCACGTTTTCCAAAACCGTCATGGAATCAAATAAGGCGCCCCCTTGGAAGAGCATGCCGATTTGCAACCGAATGCCCTCGCGTTCCTTAGGCGTCAACCCAGTGAAGTCCTCGCCAGCGTATTGAATGGTGCCCGCATCCACTTCTAGCAAGCCTACAATGCACTTGGTCAGCACCGACTTTCCGGAACCACTGCGGCCAATGATGAAATTGACCTGGCCGGCATCAAATTTCGCGTCGATGCCGTGCAAGACCGCTTTCTCTCCAAACGCCTTGTCTACCCCACGGACCTGAATCATGTGAGCAGCAGTTGTGTGATCACCAGATTGGCCACCATGACGATGACCACGCTGTATACCACGGCTTTCGTACTCGACCGACCCACTTCTTTGGCGCCTCCAGAAGTATGATATCCGTGGTAGGCACTGACGCTGGTGATGATCAGAGCAAACAAACAAGTTTTGATCAGGGCGTAGGTCACGTCAAAGGAGCGAAAGTCCATCTGAATGCCGTATTCGTAATCCGCCAAGCTGCTCAGGTCGGCCGCCATGCAAATCCAAGCACCTGCACCAATACCGAGTACCATGGCTACAATCACGAGGAAGGGGAAAATGAAAACGGCGGCGATCAACTTAGGCAGCACCAAGTGGGAGATGCTGCGCACACCCATGACTTCAAGGGCATCGATTTGCTCTGTCACCTGCATCGTTCCAATCTGCGAGGCAATGTTGGAGCCGACCTTCCCAGAAAGGATGACAGGAATAATCGTGGGGGCAAACTCCAGGATCATGGTTTGACGCACAGTGAATCCTATGGTGTAAGCCGGCACCCAGCCGACCACCTGGTGCGCGGTTTGAATGGCGATCACTGCTCCCATGAACACACTGAGCAACGCCACAATGCCCAAACTTTGGACACCAATGGCCTCCAACTCAACGGCGGTTGCTTGCGCAAAGACGCGGCCTTTTTGCGGTCGCCGTAGCGCCGATGCCATGAACGCGAAATAGCGGCCAATATGGAATAGCAGTCCCATGCGTCTCAACGAAGGTACACACCGACCGACCCGGCGCCGCAGGGATTGTGAATTCTCGACCTCAGACGAGGGGCTCTCCGCGATCGGTCTTGAGCTGCGAGACCAATTGCTTGACCCACTGTTCCTCGTTGCGCGGACAAAGCAACAGTGCGTCTGGGGTATCCACCACGATAAAGTCTTGCAACCCCTTGGCCACGACCAGCTTTCCGCCATCTGAAGCCACCATAAGGCCTGTTGCACCATCACCCATGAAATTCACACCGCTCAGCGCATTGCCGTTGGCATCCTTCTCGAGCTTGTCGTAGAGTGAACCCCAAGTTCCAAGGTCACTCCAGCCAAAATCACCGAGCACGACCCCCACGTTTGGTGCGCCTTCCATGATGCCGTAGTCGACGGATATGTTCTCCGCTGCACCGAAAATAGACAGCACCGCATCGGCCTCCCTTTCCGTCCCCAAATCAGCAGCGCGCTCGAGAAATAGGGCATGTAAATCGGGCAATTGCTCAGCGAACCTCTCTTGAATGGTCTTGAGCGACCAAATAAAAATCCCGGAGTTCCAACAGAAGTCCCCCGAAGAGATGAACTGCTCGGCAAGGTCTTTATTGGGTTTCTCGGTGAAGGTTCGGACTTGCTGCAGCCTTTCATCGTGTGCCCCTGGCAGCTCCTCGTATTGGATGTACCCATAGCCCGTATCAGGACGGGTTGGGGTGATGCCCAGCGTCAAGAGCTGCGACGTCTCTGAAGCCTGCTGTACGGCTACGTCCAGCACATCGCGGAAGCCCTCCTCGTCTTCAATGAGGTGGTCCGCTGAAGCCACAATGATCGTGGCATCGGGGTCATTTTTTGCGATTCGATGGTGGGCATAAGCAAGACATGGCGCGGTATTGCGCATAAAGGGCTCGCACAAAATGTGATCTTCCGGCAAGTCGGGCAACTGGGCCATGACCTCGTCTTTGTAGCGCACGTTGGTCACAACGTACATGCGGTCATAAGGGAGCGTGGGCTCCAGCCTGTCGGCCGTCATTTGAATCAGCGTCCGACCACGGTCAAGGATGTCAAGAAATTGCTTGGGACTGCCCGATCGGCTCATCGGCCAGAAGCGGGATCCGACGCCTCCCGCCATGATGACGGCATATGTGTGGTCGTGTAGGGCCATGGACTCGTTCCTTTCCAAGATTGCGACGGTAAAGGTAGCCCTTGCTCAATAGGAGAATGGGCTTCGGAAAAGGAAGGGCACGTCTTGCACTTCGGTTTTCGTTTCCGCTTGGCGCGGTGCACATGCCGTGGGGGACCACAATCGACCAGTAAAACGGCCAACAGCAGCAACGCCAAAATCCGAAGCCCGCTGTACTTGAAGGTGGCGCTCATTGGGCACCGGTCATATTGGCCGGCACCACCCAGCGATCGTATTCCTCTTCGGTGAGGTGGCCAAGCCCGATCGCCGCAGCTTTCAACGTCGTGCCCTCTTCGTGGGCTTTTTGAGCAATGGCCGCCGCCTTGTAGTAGCCGATGTGGGGATTCAACGCCGTGACCAACATTAAACTGTCGCCCAGCAATTGGTCAATGCGCGCACGATTCGGTGTGATTCCCGCGACACAGCGGTCTGCAAACGAGGCACACGCCTCGCCCAGGAGCCGCGCAGATTCCAAGATGTTCCGCGCCATCATCGGCTTGAAAACATTGAGTTCGAAATGCCCTTGAGCACCTCCAATGGTCACGGCCACGTCGTTGCCCATCACTTGGGCGCAGACCATGGTCAAGGCCTCGGCTTGGGTCGGATTGACCTTGCCTGGCATGATGCTAGAGCCGGGTTCGTTTGCAGGCAGAGACAGTTCGCCGATGCCACTTCGGGGACCGCTGCCCATCATGCGGATGTCGTGGGCAATTTTGTTGCAGCTGACAGCGAGTTGCTTCAGCGCTCCGTGGGCCTCCACTACAGCGTCGTGTGCCGCCAAAGCCTCAAACTTATTGGGGGCAGTCACAAAGGGATGTCCCATCGACTCTGCCATGTAGGCGGCCACTTTTTCCGCGTATCCTTCCGGTGCGTTCAGCCCTGTGCCGACCGCCGTGCCCCCCAATGCGAGCTCAGCCAAGTGGTCAAGGGTGTTGCGTATGGCTTTCATGCTGTGGTCGAGCTGGGCCACATAGCCCCCAAATTCTTGCCCAAACGTGAGGGGGGTCGCATCCATCAGGTGAGTGCGGCCGATTTTGACCACCCCCTTTAATTCTTCGGCTTTTGCCGACAATGCGTCCCGCAAGCGCTCCACACCGGGTAAGGTGGTCTGTACAATGCGGTCATAAGCCGCCAGGTGCATGGCCGTCGGAAAGGTGTCATTCGAACTCTGCGACTTGTTGGCGTCATCATTGGGGTGAACAGGGCGCTCCCCTTCACCTAGCGTTCCTCCCGCCAAAACGTGGGCGCGGTTGGCGATCACTTCATTGACGTTCATGTTGGACTGGGTTCCCGAGCCGGTCTGCCAAACCACCAGAGGAAAGCAGTCGTCCAGCTGTCCAGCAATGATCTCCTCACAGACCTGCACAATGAGGTCCCGCTTTGATGAGTCCAGCACGCCCAGGTCACAATTGGCCCTCGCCGCAGCCATTTTCAAGTGGCCAAAAGCGTGCACGACCTCCAAGGGCATGGTGCCCGCTGGGCCAATGGGGAAGTTGTGGCGGCTGCGTTCTGTTTGAGCGCCCCAATACTGATCAGCAGGTACGGCGACTTCGCCAAGGGTGTCCTTTTCGATGCGGGTATTCATTCTTAGAAACTATCTGTAGTGTAACCGCGGTTCTCAATGCTCGGTGGTGGAGCGTTCGGCTGCGGCGTGCATCAAGTTGGCTTTGAGCATGGGCTCAATCTCACCGTTGAGCACGGCATCTGTGTTGGATGTTTCGTAGCTCGAACGCACGTCTTTGACCATTTTGTAAGGCTGGAGCACGTAGGAACGAATCTGTGAGCCCCACTCGATTTTCTTTTTGCCCGCCTCGATTTCGGCCCGGGCCTCACTGCGCTTGGCCATTTCCATCTCATACAATTGAGACTTCAAGAGCTGAATCGCTTTTTCCTTGTTGCCCAATTGCGAGCGGGTCTCGGTATTGTCAATGATGATGCCTGTCGGCTTGTGACGCAGTCGCACACCTGTCTCAACCTTGTTGACGTTCTGTCCACCAGCTCCTCCTGATCGGAAAGTGTCCCAAGTCAGGTCCCCGGGGTTCACCTCGATTTCTATGCTGTCATCCACGAGGGGATACACATAAACAGAGACAAATGAAGTGTGCCTGCGGGCTTGAGAATCATAGGGGCTAATGCGCACCAGACGGTGCACACCATTCTCTCCTTTGAGCATACCAAAAGCATAGTCGCCGTCGATTTCCATGGTGACTTGCTTGATGCCTGCTACATCTCCATCCTGCCGATCGATCTCCCTCACCTTGAACCCCGCCTTGTCGGAATACATGCTGTACATGCGCAGCAACATGCCCGCCCAATCGCAAGACTCAGTACCTCCCGCACCTGCTGTGATTTGAACGACAGCATTCAATCCATCGGCCTCATCTGAGAGCATCTGCTTGAACTCGAGGTTCTCGATACAGGTGATCAACTCGCCGTATTGGGACATGACTTCTTCCTCGGTGCTCTCGCCCTCCTTGAAGAACTCGAACAACACCTGAAGGTCCTCAATGGCTGTCTCGGCCCGCTCGAACTCAGTGACCCACACCTTCTTGCCACGGATCCGACGCATCACCTTTTCGGCCTCTTTGGCGTCATTCCAGAATTCGGGGTCCTGGGACAGCTTCTCATCCTCCAGAATGTCAATGCGTTTCTGCTCAATGGCGAGGTATCCCTTGAGCGCATTGGTCCGCTCTCGGGCGGACTGGATTTGATCGGCATTCAACATGTGGGTCCAAATTTAGGGGGCGCATCCTCCGCGACCACTGCCGCTCTCGCTACTTCCACCATGAAGCCTTTGCGCAAGAGGACTCCAATCGTTTTTGCAGGGTCTTCGTCCGGGTGCCTTTGTTTCCGCTTCCGTACCGCACGACATGCTGCCTCATGCACATCTTCAGCTGCAACAGCGCCCAAGGCCATGTCCACAATGTGGCCGTCCATAGAGTGCTCAAACCTGAGTGCTGCCGCCACTTTCCCGGGCCCCCAGCCTTTCAGCCGAACGTGGTCCAAAGCATAGGCTTCGGCGAAGCGTTTTGGATCAACGTACCCCTCCTCCAACAAGGTCGCCACAAGGTCATCTGCGCCCTCCCTTTCGCCCCATGCATACAGTTTACGCCGCACCTGAGCAGGCGACCGCTCGGCACGGGCGCACCAATGTCGTATCTTCGATGAAACATCTTTTTTCACGTCCACGAGCTGAATCTACGGAGTACAGCACTCATAGGACTTGCCATCTGCAAACCATCTGGAACGCCTGATGGAGCCAACCTACCCAATGCCATGAAAGCCGAGATCAATCAACGCATCGCGTCGTTGCTGGAGAACCCGGAAATTGAATCTGTTCGCGTCGAGGTGCGCACAGCCTTCGAAGTGTACAAGGACGCACGTGAAAAAGACGTGACCACCCAGCGAGCTGCTTTCGATGAAATCGAGCAAGCCCCGGTTGAACCTGGCGAAGAGCCCATCCGCTTTTCTTATGAGCCCGACGAGGAAGATGCCCGCAACGATGAGATGTACAAGGCTTTCCGCGAAAGGGAAAAAGCCTGGAGGGAGAAGGTAGCCGCAGAGCAACGCGCCAACCTCGAACAGAAAACGGCCGTTTTGAATTCCATGAAGGAATTGGTGGCCAACGAAGAGCACATCGGTAAGATGTTCGATGCGTTCAACACCTTAACAGAGCAGTGGAATGCCATCGGCAATGTGCCCGGTGACCAGTACAAGGAAGTTCATGATGCTTGGCACCGACTTCGGGACGAGTTCTTCTACAACGTCAACATCTACAAGCAGCTGCAAGATCACGACTTGCAGGTAAACCTGAAGAAAAAGGAGGACCTCATCGCCCAAGCGGCGCAATTGTCTTCCGTCACAGACCTCAAGGAAAAAGAGCTGCTGACGAGGAGCTACATGAAGGCCTGGTTTGACGTCGGGCCCAGCCCTCGGGAGACTTACCAAGAGATGGCCGACACCTTCTTTGGCCATACGCGTGGCGCATTGGAGGAGATCAAGGCCCATTTTGATGGCATCCGCGAGGGCTTCATCAAAAACCTCGAAGCCAAGCAGGCTTTGGTGGAGGAAGTCAGAACATTGGTAGAGGCAGATATTCAAAGCCCTTCAGAATGGCCTGCACAGGCCGAAAAGGTCAAGGAGGTTCAGAAGCGGTGGAAGACCATCGGGTTTGCAGGGCGCAAAGACGACCAAGAAGCTTGGGAGAGTTTCCGGGCGCTGTGCGACCTGTTTTTCCAGAAGCGCGACGCCGCTTTTTCGGATGTGCGGGCCGCTCAAAACAAAGTGCGGGACCGCAAACAGGCCATTGCCGAAGAAGCCGCTGGACTGGCCGAAAGCACGGCTTGGAAGCAAACTGCCGACCAATTAATGGCCTTGCAAAAGGAGTGGAAGGACCTCGGTTCAGCTGGTCCCCGAGACGAAAACCGCTTGTGGCGCAAATTCCGCGGCGCTTGCGATCAATTCTTCACTGCTCGGAAAGCCCAGTTTGCTGACCGCGACAAGGAGTACAAGGCCAACCAACAAGCCAAGGAGAAACTCATCGAAGAAATCGAAGCTTTTGAGCTGACGGGCAACCATGGCAACGACTTGGGGACACTCAAGGCGTTTTCCAAGCGCTGGGCCGATAGCGGACATGTTCCTCGTCGTGTTTTTGAGCAAATCGTGGAGCGCTATGGCAACGCCATGGACAAGAAATTCGATGCCTTGGGCGAAAAGCGCAGCGAGCGTTCAGTGGAAGCCTACAAACAAAGGGTGGAAAGCCTCGTTGCCGGGGAAGGTTCCGAGCACATGGCTCGGAAAGAAGAGCGCGCATTGCGCGACAAAATGGACCGCCTCCGGAAGCGCGTCACCCAATACGAAAACAACATGGGCATCTTTACTGGAAAGGGGGCGGCTTCGATTGTCGCTGACTTTCAGAAGAAAATTGAGTCCGACCAGCGGGAGATGGGCGAAATCAGCAGAAAGCTCAAGATGCTGCGTGAGGCCCGTCAAGGGTCCAAGGAGGACTGACAGCCTGCCCGCTTTCGAATTGGGAATAAAGCTCTTGCAACCGCTCAGGCAGGACCATTCGGTCTTTTTGCTTGTCCAAAATCCCGAGCACCCCAAACTCTTGAACAACCTCCCAGAGTTCCTCGACACCAAATCCAGTCAAGAACACAACGGGGTACTCGAATTGAAGAGACCGCATCAATTGGAGAAACTCGACGCCATCAATGGTCGGCATGACCGAATCCAACAAGATTAAGTCGAGTTCCTCCGTAGCGAGCATACCTACAGCTTCTAGGGTATCGGATGTGGCCTCGGTCACCATGCCCGCATTGAGCAATTGAAGTTGCGTCAGGGTGAGTGCCATTTCGTCGTCATCTACATACAAAACCCGCAGTGGTCCGCTTCTCTTAGTCATGGGTCATCAAAGGTGAGATGGCCCTTTACAAAGCCATGTAATCTCGGGAGGGCCTTTCCTGTGGGAATCCTCTTGCTATGGTCGAATCGGCATGTCCAGCGGAGCACCCATCCACCCCTGATCTTGCAATGTCCTCAACACCCCTTCTAAGAGTCCGAGGGTTCGGGGCGATGCCTTTTGGCTGTCGTGCATAACAGCGATTGTTCCTGGGCTCAAATGTGCCCGTGTACTGTTGAGGCATTGCGACACGGTGCGCTTTTGGTCAAAATCCCCGGTAAGCAGGTTCCACATGACAATGCAGCTGCGTTTGGAGATGGCCTTGGCTTGAGAACGGGTCATGCGGCCATACGGAGGGCGGAACAATCCTGATTTCGTGATCGCCTCACATTCCAAAAAGCTCTTGAGGTACGCATATTGACCGGTAGACCAACCAGACTCGTGATGCATGGTGTGGTTGCCCCAACTGTGGCCTTCGGATTGAATCCGCTCGAACACCTTCGGGTAACGCTCAACATTCTGGCCTACGCAGAAAAAGGTGGCTTTGTGCCCAGACGCACCGAGCAGATCAAGGATACGAGGCGTCCATTCTGGATGCGGCCCATCATCAAACGTCAGGTGTACCTCTCGGCCACCGGGATCTCCCGCCCAAAGGAAATCTGGAAACAGGGACGAAACAGGTTCGGGTATGCGGGTCGCGTACACAGGGGCAAGTTCAAACAGAACCGTCAAAAAACCCGCAGTTTTCAATCCAAACCATGCGTCCTTTTTCCTGCTCTGGCACTCCGGCAAAAAGGGACTCCAAAGCCGCGACAGCCCAAGGTATCTTCGCACCCACATCCCGCGGGTATGGAATACGATTTCAAAGCCATCGAAAACAAGTGGCGCCAGCATTGGCAAAAGCAAGGAACCTACAAGGTTTCAGAAGACGCTGCAAAGGACAAGTATTATGTGCTTGACATGTTTCCTTACCCCAGTGGGGCAGGATTGCACGTTGGCCACCCTCTTGGCTACATCGCTTCGGATGTCATCGCCCGATACAAGCGGCAACAAGGGTTCAATGTTTTGCACCCACAGGGCTATGACAGCTTTGGCCTTCCAGCTGAGCAATACGCCATTCAAACGGGGCAGCACCCAGCCCTAACAACAGAGCGCAACATTGCGCGTTACCGCGAGCAACTCGACCTCTTGGGGTTCAGCTATGATTGGTCCCGGGAGGTCCGAACCAGCAGCCCAGAATATTACAAGTGGACCCAGTGGATTTTTGCCCGCCTCTTTGAGCATGGCTACGACCGCAAGGCCGACAAAGCAGCTCCGATTGAGGACCTCACCGCCCACTTTGCCGAGCATGGCAATGCCCAAGTCGATTGGGTGGTCGGGGAAGACACCTTGACCGAGGCCGCTCAAAAGCTGTGGGGCGAAGACTTTGAAGGTCCTTTCTCTGCGGAGCAGTGGAACGCCCTCGACAAGAATGGCCAAAGCGCGGTGCTGATGGCGTACAGATTGGCCTATCTCGCAGACAGCGAGGTAAACTGGTGCCCCGCTTTGGGTACTGTCTTAGCCAATGATGAGGTGATTGGAGGTCTGAGTGAGCGGGGTGGGCACCCCGTTGTCCGCAAAAAAATGCGGCAATGGATGATGCGGATTACGGCCTATGCCGACCGCCTGCTTCAAGGGTTGGATGGCATCGATTGGTCCGACAGCATCAAAGAGGTGCAGCGCAATTGGATCGGCAAGTCGACCGGTGCCCAATTGCGGTTCGACATCCAACACCACGAAGGCCGCACCGTCGAGGTGTTCTCAACGCGACCCGACACCTTGTATGGCGCGAACTTCCTTGTTTTGGCGCCGGAACACGAGCTGGTCCAAGACATCACAACGGCTGAGCATCAAGAGTCGGTGGCAGGATATCAAAAGGAAACCTCCGCCCGAAGCGAACGCGAACGAATGGCCGGAGACCGCGGCGTGACGGGGTGCTTCACCGGGGCCTACGCTGTGCACCCACTCACTGGGGCGCCCATGCCCATTTGGATTGCGGATTATGTGTTGGCCGGTTACGGCACAGGTGCGGTCATGGCTGTCCCTGCAGGAGACCAACGCGACTGGGAGTTTGCCCGTGCTTTTGGGATTGACATACCCCCCATTTTTGAGGGACACGACATCGATTCAGGAGCGTGTACCGACAAGGATGCCGTGCTCTGCAACAGCGGTGCTTGGAGCGGACAACGGTGCTCGACCATTTTGCCCCGGGCCATTCAAGAAACCGAAGAGGCCGGATTTGCAGCCCCGCGCGTGAACTACCGATTGCGCGACGCTGTCTTTAGCCGCCAGCGCTACTGGGGCGAGCCTTTTCCAATCTGCTATGAGCAGGGAGTGCCCCAATTGATTGAAGACGATCAGGTCTTGCTTCCAGATGTGGACGCTTACCTGCCAACAGAAGATGGTGACCCACCATTGGCAAGGGCCGAACATTGGAACATCACCCGTGGAGACCGCATGGAATTCAATACCATGCCCGGCTGGGCAGGGTCCAGCTGGTACTTCCTGAGGTACATGGACCCCCACAACAGCAGCAGCCTGTGCGACCGATCCAAGAGCGATTACTGGGGCCAAGTTGACCTGTATGTTGGCGGTGCAGAGCACGGGACAGGCCACCTCCTGTACAGCCGGTTTTGGACCAAGTTTTTGTGTGACCTCGGCGTCATGGGCTTTGATGAGCCCTTTGCCAAGATGGTCAACCAAGGCATGATCCTCGGCCGGAGCAGCTTCGTATACCGCATCGAAGGCACCAACACCTTTGTCACCTTTGAGCGCCGCAAAGAGCAGCGGACACAGCGCCTTCACGTGGACATTTCAATGGTGCGCAATGACGTGTTGGATACCGAAGCGTTTAAGGCTTGGCGGCCCGAATTTGCCGATGCCACCTTCGAACTCAATGAGCAGGGTGAATACCGCTGCGGCAGCGAGGTCGAAAAGATGTCCAAGTCCAAGTACAACGTAGAAAACCCCGACGACCTCGTGGAGCGATACGGCGCGGACACCCTGCGCTGTTACGAGATGTTCTTGGGGCCACTAGAACAAGCCAAGCCTTGGGATACCCAGGGCATCAGCGGCGTGCACGGGTTCTTGAGAAAGCTCACCCGACTCTACATGGATGCGGATGGCAACGGCATCGTAACCGATACATCGCCTTCGTCTGATGCCGAGCGCACCCTGCACAAAACCATCAAAAAGGTCACCGAGGACCTGGACCGTCTGAGCTGGAATACGGTGGTGAGCGCCCTGATGATTGGGGTCAACGAGCTGACTGAACAGGGCTGCCATGACCGCCAAATACTCCAGCCTTTGGCCGCCATTTTGGGGCCCTATGCTCCCCACTTGGCCGAAGAACTCTGGTCATGTGCCGGAGGAAGCGCATCAGTAGTCGATGCTCCCTGGCCCAAATGGGACCCAGAAAAGCTCGTGGAATCCGAAGTGCGCTATCCGGTGCAATTCAACGGAAAAGTGCGTTTCCAACTCGAAGTGCCAGCCGACTTGGGCGCCAAGGATGTGGAATCTGCAGTGCTCGCTGATCCCCGAACAGTCAAGCAGCTGGAAGGCCGCGAACCCAGAAAAATCATCGTGGTTCCCGGGCGCATCATCAATATCGTCGGCTAAATCCTCAAGGATTTTCATGCACCGATGTGAGGGGCCTTTACAGGGCCTCTGGGCATCGTTGCGCCCACAAATTTTTGTCGTTGAATTTGTGTATTTCTTCGACGAAAGCAGAAATAATTGCAATTAGTCGGGTTTTTCACCATCTTTGTGGTAATTATCATTGATGCTATCAGCTTATTCCACCGGCGCCATGAACCTATACCGATTGCTCTTCGGGCTTTTCTTCGCCCTGTCCTGCAGCCTTGCATTTGGACAACCCACCAATTCCTCCCCTGCTCCTGAGGGGTATGACCTCGAAGTCGAGATCGTTAGTGAAAACATCGGTGTCTTGGTCGGCGCATTGGGCGTATACGACCTCACAGGTTATTCCTCCTCTCGTTTGTACATCACGATGAACAATGACGATGACTTCATGTCCTCGGTGTCAGGAGACGAGACAAACCCCACTTATGTCAACACCACAACAGAATTCTACAATGCCGTCCTTGGTGCAGCGACGCCCAACGGCATTAACAGCATTCTATTCGGCGTGTATCCAGATTTGGTCTATGACAGCTGGGTGACAATCGGCATCGAAGGCGTGCCCAACGCCGCGCTGGGAGAAGCCAATGTGAGCACGGTGCAATCCACGGACAACCCCTGGGTGACCAACTTCGATCCTGGAGGAGGTTTGTCCGGTTCCAGCATTGCCATTGATGACCTCATTGGAGGTGCATGGTATGCCCTCAATGGAGATTCCAACGGAATTGCTGGGGACGACCTCAAAGTCCTCATTGGTCAGTTCACCACGGACGGCGAAATCAGCGGACAGATTTATTGCCAGGTCTTTATCAATGGAGACGGGATGACTGAATTCCGTGATACGTTCTACTTCGGCGCAGGCGGGCCGGTCGCAGGCTGCGCGGACGCAGCTGCTTGCAACTATGATGAGCTTGCCACTGAAGACGATGGATCGTGTGAATACCCAGAAGATCTCTACGGTTCTGATCAACTTGACTGTGACGGAAACTGCCTCGCGGATGCCGATGGCGACAGCATTTGTGACGGCGATGAAATCGCGGGTTGCCAAGACGATACTGCGTGCAACTTTGACGCTACAGCCACCGACGATGATGGCTCCTGTTCCTACGCCGCCGACGGTCTCGACTGTGACGGAAATTGTCTCGCTGATGCGGACGGCGACGGCATTTGTGACGACGAGGACCCTTGTAACGATCCCGACCTTACCCCGGCTGTCCTTCCATCTGTGCCCGCCTCCTTTATTGCGGAAGTCACCTTGGACGGACAAGCTGTTGTGGGCATGACTTTGATTGCCTCCGTCAACGGTGAAACCGCCGGTGTCGACGAAGCTTTTGAATACGAAGGCAGCAGCTGGGTCAGCATGACCATTTATGCCGAGCCTGGTGACCAGATTGACTTCCAGCTGTTTGACGCTGCTGAATGTGCGCTGTATGACATTGACTTCTCTGTGACCGTGACCGAGACGGGTGAAGAGGTCTCTACGTTTGACGACCCCTCAGAGCTGGTTTTCTTGAGCGGAGACCCCATCCCTGGATGTACCGACGACACCGCCTGTAACTACTTTGATTTGGCCGACACAGAGGACGGCTCCTGCATTTTCCCCCTTGATCTTTATGGCACCGACGCCTTTGATTGTGATGGGAACTGCCTGAATGACAACGACGGCGATGGCATTTGTGACGAAGACGAGACATTGGGTTGTACAGATTCCGAAGCGTGCAACGCTGGAGACTACACCGACTCTGACAACTCACTCTGCACCTACCCCAGTGACCTTTATGGATTCGACTATGTCGACTGCGATGGCGCATGCCTCAACGATGCCGACGGCGATGGCGTCTGCGACGAAGCTGAAGTGGAAGGATGTACCAATGCCGAAGCCTGCAACTATGCGGAAGAGGCTACCGAGGAAGACGGCTCCTGCGAGTTCTTGAGCTGCGCGGGCTGTACCGACGAGACCGCCTGCAACTACGATGCGGACTCCACCATCGACGATGGTTCTTGTGCCGAATTCGACGAGTGCGGTGAATGCGGCGGAAGCGGCATTGCTCTCGGTGCCTGCGACTGCGATGGCAACGTATTGGATGCCTTGGGCGTCTGCGGTGGCGACTGCATTGTCGATGCCGATGCCGATGGCATTTGTGACGACGAGGACGACTGTGTCGGAGCGCTTGACGCTTGCGGCGTGTGTAACGGACCTGGTCCAGATGCTGGGTACGATTGTGATGGCAACTGCCTAGAGGATGCTGACAACGACGGCATTTGTGACTTCGAAGACCCCTGCAACGAACCCGACACTTCGGTGGAGGTTCTGCCCTTGATTCCTTCTACGGTCATTGCAGAAGTGTTCTTCAACGGCGCACCCATTCCAGGAGGAACGGTGATCGCCCAGGTCGGCGGAAACACCGTAGGCCTGAGTGTAGCCTTTGACTATGAGGGCGGCAGCTGGATCAACATGAACATCTATGCAGCGGCTGGAGATGAGATCTCCTTTATCCTCTGGGACGCCGATGCCTGTGAGCAGTATGAGCTCGATTTCACCTTGACTCCTGACGTAGAAGGTGACGACTTGGGCACTTTTGACGACCCCCAGCAATTCCCATTCGGGTCTGGCGACCCCATCGAAGGCTGTTTGGACGAAGAGGCTTGCAACTACAACCCTCTGGCCACCACCGACGGTATTCCTTGTGTGTACCCCGCTCAATACTGCGAAGCTGACTTTGTAGACTGCGATTGCGCATGCCTCAATGACGCGGACGGCGACGGCGTCTGCGACGAAGAGGAAGTGGTCGGTTGCGGAGACCTCCTCGCTTGTAATTTCAACGAGGACGCTACGGACTTGGACGGAACCCTCTGCACATATCCAGAAGCAGATTACCTCGATTGTAATGGCAACTGCCTGAGCGACGTGGACGGTGACGGCATCTGTGACGACCTTGAAGTCGCTGGCTGTACGGACGAATTTGCCTGCAACTACAATGCCGGGGCTACAGACGAAGATGGCTCTTGTACCTATGCCGAGCCAGGCTTTGACTGCAACGGCGACCCCATTGAGCTCGACGATTGTGACCCCTTGTGCTTGGTGATCGATGAGTCCCTTCAGGACTATACGGTGCAGTGTCTCGATGACCTCGCTGCCATCACTTGTGTCGACGACGCTTCGGTGTACAACGCCTGCACAGGCGTGACCACTGACGCCTCAGCGTGTGTTACCCTTCCCGCAATTGACTCCTTGATTTCGGGTGAAGCCAACACGGCATTGGGTGTGGGTCCTGACGGCGCTTTGCGCATCTATGGCCTTCAAATGCAAGGCCTTGCAGCCTCCGACTATTTTGTGGAGAGCGGCAATGGACTGGAATTTGTCCAGTACAACAACGGAACTGCCGTCCTCTCTGGTACCATTGAAAACAGCGCAGACGCTACCCAGGGATTCGATGTCTTCCTCGTGTTTGAAAACGGGGTGACAGGTCCTGAGTGGGAAGCCATGGGCAAAGGGTTCAAGTATGCATACTCCTGCGTCGATGTGGACACCGATTCTTGGCTGATCTACACTTTGAAAAACGACCAGAGCTACTTGAACGGTACCGGTTCTTTTGATGGCAGCTTGCTCAGCTTGAACCACGCTCCTGTCAACGAGCACTTTGGTTTCCAAGTAGGTGAAGCGGCCAACGACCACAACTGCGAGTTTGGTCTCGGCGGTTGGTATGCATGGGAAGGCCAAATTTCCGGCGTGCCCGTATCCGGAGCCCTGGGCGACGTGATCGTCGACCTGAGCCTCGAAACAGAGTACTTTGACTACGACGAGATGTGCACGACCAACATCTACACATTCGTTGATTCATGTGGTTCTTACAATGTCGAGCAGCAGATCTGCCGCGTTGATACCATCGCGCCAACCTTCATCGGTTGCCCTGGTGAAGCGACTGTGGCCTGTACGGAAGACATTCCAATGGTGGCCACTGTGACTGTAGTGGACAATTGCGACGATCTCGACAGCATTCCTGTCAGCATCCTCGGAGATGTCATCATCGACCAGACAGACGCTGGTTGCTACACCATCGAGCGCACGTGGAGTGCTGAAGACCTCTTTGGCAATGTGGGCACCTGCACACAGCTGATTCATGTGGTCGACACCGTGGCTCCTGCCATTGACCTCATGCTCCCCGGCGACCTTTCCGTATCTGTCATGGGCGACTGTTCCGTTGAGACGGGCACCAATTTCACTGGAGAGGCTTCGGCCGACTTCACCGACGACTGCAGCTCCGTATCTGGAGACGTTAGCTATACCGACGAAATTGTAGACGCCATCAGCGATGGTTGCTACACCATTCTGAGGACATGGACGGCCAGTGCCGAGGACGGCTGCGGAAACGCTGCGAGCGTCTCTGGGGTGCAGACCATCGAAGTGATCGACCAGATCGCACCCATGATTGAATTGAGCGCTGTGGAAGTCTCCATCTCTTGCGACGAATGGGCCTGCGACATGGACGTTCTGACCGGACTTGGCTTTGCCTCTTGGACCGACAATTGTGAGATTGACACGGCTTACATCCAATGTGAGCCCATGTCTGGTGGTTGCGTGAGCCCAGCGCCTACTTGGGACGTTGAGTACATCGTGATTGACGCCTGCGGCAACATGTCGAGCTCCCACCAATTCATCCTGTTGATTGACACCATTGCTCCGACGATTGAAATCAACTGTCCAGCCGATGTGGTGGTGGAATTGGATGCCGATTGCATGGGCGAACTCGACCCCACTCAAAGTGGAGAAGTGGAGATTTTCAGCACCGACAACTGCGACGCTGCTCCGACTCTGAGCTACACTGTTGAGGACAGCGACCCCATCTACACTTGTGAAGATGGCAACGGCACCTATGAAATCACACGGACGTTCTTCGCGGTTTCAGAAGACCACTGTGGCAATGTCGCCATGGAGTCCTGCACACAGATGCTGACGTTGGTAGACGTCACAGCGCCGGTCATTTCAATGTTGGAATGTCCTGCTGACACCACGGTTATCCTTGGAACAGACTGCACAGCAGATGTGGACTACACGCTGCTCGGCATGCCTCAAATCCTTGCCGAGGACGGTTGTGATGCCGACCCTGAAATCTCATGGTACCACATGGATGGTCCCTCGATTTCCGTCTGCGATGACAGCGACGGAAGTGCCGATGGCACCTACACCTTTGAGCGTACGTTCTATGCTTATGCTACAGACGCGTGCGGCAACGTGGGCGACACGGTGAGCTGTGTTCAGAACATCACTGCGGCCGACCAGTCTGCCCCAGAATTCGGTGCATACCCTCCATATGAGCCCGTCTCTTGTGAGGACCTCACAGACCCCCTCGATCCTACACAGTCGCCTCTCGAGGTCTTTGACAACTGTGACGGTGATCTGACCATTAGCATTGAGGCTTGGCCGTTGAGCGGCTCCTGCCCTGGAAGCTGGATGCGCATCTGGACGGCAACGGACGACTGCGGAAACGTGGGCATTGCCGAGCAGTACATCGCCTTGTACGACGACACGAACCCCATGATTACCTGCCCAGCCGACACCATTGTTATGTTGGATCAGGACATCGCAGACGACACCACGACCACTGCCTTGGGCATGGCCATGGCGACGGACAATTGCAGCGCTTGGGAAGACCTCACGATCACATACAGCGATGGAAACTTCCAAGTTGACTGTGACGGCGACGACAACACTCCGGAAGGAACCATGTCGTTCACACGTACGTTCACGGCTGCTGATTTCTGCGACAACAACTCAAGCTGTGAGCAGAACATCACCTTGGTGGATGCTCTTGGGCCCGTCGTATTTGTAGAAGACACCACCGTGTCCTGCCTCGATTACGATTCTGAGATGACTTACGGCGCCTTTGGAGCCGAGGACAACTTTGATACCGACGTGGCATATACTTGGGAAGAAGACAGTGTCTATGCCCAGCTCTGCGTGGGCAGCTACACCGTCGACCGCACCTGGACATTTGTGGACGATTGCGGCAACAGTACCCTTGCCCACCAGACCATTACGGTGGTGGACGAAACCGCTCCAATCTTGGTCTCTGGCGAGACGACCCTCTCCATTTCTTGTGAGGAATACAGCGACGAGAACAGCGACGAGAACATCTTCATCGAAGTCATGGACGAGTGTGGCAGCGATGTCACCGTGACCTTCTTCGACACTCCGTTCAGCGGAGGTTGTGTGCAGCCTGTGGGCATGTACATGCGCACCTACACTTACGAAGATGATTGTGGCAACGCCAACATGTTTGAGCAGTTCATCCAGCTGTACGACGAGACGCCTCCAACAGTGTCCCTCGACTGCCCTGCAGACGTGACGGTCACGGCCGATGCCGATTGCAACGCAGACTTGTCTACGGATGCCTTGGGCCTGCCGGCCATCACAGCAGAGGACAACTGTGGCGGGACTCCGCCTTCGGTTGAGTTGACCTGGACGGACCACGATACGACCGTGGCCTGCGCTGGCTCATTCTCCTTCATCCGTACGTTCACAGCTACCGCTACGGACAACTGCGGCAATGAGAGTTCTACCAGCTGCGATCAAACGATTGCGCAGGAAGACATCACAGCTCCTGAGTTTGTGGATCCCCTTCCAGAAGACGTGACCGTGCCTTGCTTTGACATTCCTGCCGTGGCGGACCTCGCTGCAGCGGACGGATGTGATGCCAGCCCCACCATCAGCTTTGAGGAGGAAATCCTTGGAGCTGAGGAGTGCCCTGGCACACAGGTGCTGATCCGCACATGGACCGCGACCGACGCTTGTGGCAATTCCACCAGCCTGTCTCAAACCATCACGGTCACCGACGAGTTTGCTCCAACGTGGCTCACGGACGCTCCAGCCGACACCACTGTGTCCTGCGAGTCTGTTCCAGCTGCTGCGGTGATGGAAGCCACAGACAACTGCGACGACAGCATTGAAGTGGTGTTTGCAGAAGCCAGCGAAGGCGGAGACTGCCCTCAAGGCATGACGATTACCCGCACGTGGAGCGTGAGCGACTGTGCAGGAAACCAGTTGTCGCACGTTCAGGTGGTCACGGTGGTCGATACGACTGCTCCCGTGATTTCTGGACCGCTCCAGCTGGACATTCCTTGCACGGAGTGGGGCATGGACACCCTCTACGCCACGGTCTCTGACAACTGCGATGCTACAGTACAACTGGAGCTCCTTTCTGACGAGGAATTCAGCGGATCATGCGCCGGAAGCTACTTGCGCACGTATGTGGCCACGGACCAGTGTGGCAACAGCGACACGCTCATTCAATCCATCGACTTGATCGACACAGAGGCTCCTGAATTCACGCTGATTCCACAAGACACGACCCTGTCTTGCGACAACGACTACAGCGTGGGAAGCCTGGGTGCTGCCGAAGCCATGGACAACTGTGACCCCGAGGTGGACATCACCTACACGGACTCCATTACGTTGTTCGACGGATGCGCTGGAACAGCAGAATTGGTGCGGACTTGGAACGCCGTCGATGAATGCGGCAACAACAAGACGGTCGATCAGATCATCACCTTGATTGACGAGACTGACCCCGCATTCAACGAGGACCTGCCCGCAGATGCCACCGCTTCTTGCGATGACATTCCGATGGCACCCACCCTGACAGCTACAGACAACTGCGACCCCGCCCTCAACGTCACCATGACGGAGACGCTCGCGGACGAAGACCTGTGCCCGTTGGACTACACCATCACCCGTGTTTGGTCCGTCGAGGACTGCGCCGGAAATGGCATTAGCCACACCCAGGTCATCACTGTGGTGGACACCACGGCCCCAAGCTTCACGACCGGTCCTATGGACACAACGGTGGCTTGTGACGCGGTGCCCATGCCCGAAGCCCTTACGGCGCTTCAGGCTGACGACAACTGCGACGACGCGTTGAGCTATGCATACTTGGGCGAAACGTCTGAGGATGGGGACTGTGAGAACAGCTACACGCTCTTCCGCACATGGGAAGCCAGCGATTGCGCCGGAAATGCGACCACATGGACGCAGGAAATCACCGTTGTAGATGAAACCGCTCCTGAATTGGCCTTGACCTTCGGTGACGGCACTGCTGCGGTCGACACTGTGGTCTCTTGCCTTGCCGACGTGCCTGCCATTGCAGCCGTTAGCATCGATGCTTGTGACGACTCCCCCTTCTTGATGACCTCGGTGGACACCACCAATCAAGATGTGTGCGGCAATGCGACCTTGACATACAGCTACATGACCGCTGACGATTGCGGCAACATGTCCCAAGCCACCATCACTGTGACGGTGCTGGACGATGAGGCCCCTGAGTTCCTCAACGTGTGCGGCATTGACGATGGTGCCACGGTCGACGTTTGTGCAGACGATTTCACTGGAGACAGCTTGACTCCTGAGACCGATGCTTGCGACGTGAGCGCTGCCGACAACTGTGAAGGAGAGGTGTCCATTGCGTTGACAACGACTGCTGTTGGTGCCTTTGCGCCAAACGACAGCGTTTTGCAGTACTGCACCACCGTGACGCCAGAGGCATACAGCGCTGAGGAGACCTGCAATGGATACGAAGTGCACGCTGTGCGCCTCTTCAACTTTGCTGGTGCGGAGTTCTACTCCACGATCGGCGAAGGAGTGGTAAGCCAGATGTCCAACGGAGATTGGGTCATCGAGAAGACCATTGTTGCCAATGACAACCCAGACGCGGGTTGGAACGTCTCGATCACTCTAGAAGATGGCATGGACTACGACACATGGTCGAACCAGTCGTTCCCTACCAGCTACAAACTGGACTGCGAGGCATTGGAGGACAACCACGAAGACTGGATGTACTGGTTCCTTGCAAACGGCACCATGACCGGTTGGGGCGACTATGATGGAAGCTTCCTCACCTGCACGCACCAGCCTGCCAACCAGTTCTACCGCTTCCAGGTTGGACTCGGTGCCAACAACATGAACAGCCACTATGGCTACAGCGGTTGGTTCACTTTCTCAGGCATGTTCGCCAACACCCCGGTGATGGGATCTGGTGACTTCTTCGGTGACCTTGATTGCACCTTGCCTTACCAGTTCGAATACGACTATACCGCCACGGACTGCAGTGGCAACCAAGCCGAGTTCGGATATACAGTGAACGTAACCGGCGAGGTGTGTGCCGATCCTGAATCAGGCTTCGTAGGCACAGGCGGCAACGCCGGCGTCAGCGACTTCACACCTTCCATGGCTTCTTCTCAAAACCGCGGTGACATCCAGGTGTCGAACATCGTTC
Organism: uncultured Flavobacteriales bacterium; assembly: GCA_905478795.1. Taxonomy (GTDB): domain Bacteria; phylum Bacteroidota; class Bacteroidia; order Flavobacteriales_D; family Sanyastnellaceae; genus UBA8752. The sequence continues at coordinate 7,135 of CAJQJX010000006.1, read as the reverse complement.
CGAACCCGACCCAGGACTTTGCTCAAATCGGATTCAACGTCTTGCAGCCCATGAGGATCAATGTGAACCTCTACGATGCAGCAGGCATGCTGGTCTCGCCACTGTTCAACGGTCATGTCAATAAGGACCAGATGTACATGATCGACATCAACGCAGCCCAGCTCGAAAGCGGTGTTTACCAGGTGCGCATCATCTCCAATGAGTGCAGCATCGTGAAGCAATTCATGGTCACCGAATAAATTAGAAGGACCAACAAATCAGCAGAAAACTCCAAAGACCCTCTGTTCTTTGGTGAATCCGGACACCGCTCTTACCGGGCGGTGTCCTTTTTTCTGCGAACATTTCTCCTCTGGCTTAATTTTCTCTTTATGACCACGCCTTTTCCCAAACCGACCACTTTGATCCTCGCGTTGCTGATGGTTGTTGCTGCGCCCAGCATGTCGAATGCCCAATGGCCCTATAACCCCAATGCTGATGGCGACACCCTCATCGGAACAGGAGATGTATTGCAGTTGCTGACGCTCTTTGGATTGCCTTGGGAGGATGAAGGCGTTTTGGGCATCGAAAGCGGAGGTACGGGAGCCTCTTCTGCTGATTCTGCCAGGGTCTCTCTCGGCATCAGCTACTTGTCAGACTCTACCACGACCGTTGGCATCAACTCTTATGTCTGGTCATGGGCAGAAGGACGCATGCGCATCACAGAACAACTTGCACAGGGCCGCAATGTGACCGCCACGGGATCCTTTGCTTCGGCGCTGGGAGATGGTGCGGATGCCACCGGCCAATACAGCCATGCGACCAACCGCAACACAACGGCGAGTGGTACCTGTTCCAGCGCCATGGGCGAGGGTTCAGAAGCCACGGGTACCGCTTCACATGCACAAGGCATGTTTACCGACGCCACAGGCACAACGGCTCATGCCCAGGGATACAATACCAAAGCCTTGGCGAACTATGCCCACAGTGAAGGGTATGGCTGCCAAGCCACCAACACCTCGGCCCACGCCGAAGGCTACAACACTGCCGCAACCGGCTTTTTTAGCCACAGTTCTAACCGCAACACCTTGGCCAGCGCCACTTGTGCCCATGCAGAAGGAGAAGGGACACAAGCCACCGCAGATGCCTCTCACAGCGAGGGGTTCTACACTGTGGCATCTGGGTTTTCTGGACACGCAGAAGGCTATGAGACACTCGCAAGCGGCTACGCCTCAAGTGCTGGAGGGTACTATACCGTGGCCAGCCAACCGTATCAGACCGTTGTGGGCAAGTACAATGCCGAGGCCCTGCCCAACACCTTGTTTACGATTGGCAATGGAACCTCAGTGAATGACCGGTCTGACGCCTTCTCTGTAGATGACATGGGCAATGCCACATTGGCTGGAAACCTTGATTTTGCTGGAATCAACTTGCAAGACACCCTTGCCAATTTGAACGACCGAATCACACAACTTGAGGCATTAATCGAGACGCTCATCGAGGTGGTTGAACCACTAAATGAAGATTGATGGCACCGAAGACCACGAAGTATGTGGTCAGAAAAGACGCTTTTCGTAATTTCGCCGTCCATTCTTCGCGGAATGCCCCATGGTGTAATGGTAGCACACCGGTTTTTGGTACCGTTTGTCAAGGTTCGAGTCCTTGTGGGGCAACCACGAAGTGCAAGACGAAAGTCAATGCAATCGCACGAAGACCGGCACATATGTGACCGGTCTTTTTCATTTTAGTCCCCACCTTGTGCGCCCAAGGCGAATTCAATGGAACAGGACATCCTCAACTTGATCAACGGCCAACTTCAACCTGCCCTCGGCGGTGAATGGCTCGACAATGTGGAACCGGCCACCGGTTCCAATTACAACCGCATGCCGCGTTCAGGCTCGGATGACGTGGAAGCCGCCGTGGATGCTGCGCGCCGCGCATTCCCGGAATGGAGGGCTTGGAGTCCTGCGGACCGCCGCGCCCTCCTCATGCGCCTGGCCGACAAAGTCGCAGAAAATGCAGCCATGCTCGCGGAAGCCGAGGCCCGTGACAACGGCAAACCCATATCGGTCGCCGCTGCCGTGGACATTCCCCGTGCGGAACACAACCTGCGCTTCTACGCCTCTGCCGCAGAGCAGTTTTCGAGCGAGAGCCATACGATGGGAGACGGCACGGTCAACTACACCTTGCGCAAACCCCTCGGCGTCGTAGGGTGTATCAGCCCTTGGAACTTGCCCCTGTACCTGTTCACTTGGAAAATTGCGCCCGCCCTAGCCAGCGGGAATTGCGTTGTGGCCAAGCCCAGCGAAGTGACGCCCATGACGGCTTATCTGCTCGGGACTTGGGCAAAAGAAGTGGGCTTCCCAGATGGCGTGCTCAACATCTTGCACGGCCTGGGACCTGAGGTGGGGCAAGCCATGGTCGAGCACCACTATGTGCGGGCCATTTCCTTTACCGGCGGAACCGCCACGGGCGCGGCCATTTCTGCCCTGGCCGCTCCAAAATTCAAGAAACTCTCATTGGAATTGGGCGGAAAAAATGCCACGGTCGTTTTTGACGACTGTGACTTTGACGAAGCGGTCTCCACTGCCATTCGTGCGGCATTCTCCAACCAAGGGCAAATCTGCCTGTGTGGCTCTCGCATCCTCATTCAGGAGGGGATCTACGACCGATTTAGGGACGCCATGGTCGCCAAAGTGTCCAAGTTGAGGATTGGAGACCCCATGGATCCCGCCACAAGAATGGGCGCAGTCGTCTCGCGGGGTCACCGCGACAAGGTGCTGGCCGCCATTGATACCGCCCGCGGTGAAGGTGGACGGATTCTTTGCGGAGGTGGGCGACACCAACCGGGAGAGCCCCGACTCAAGGGCGGGTTTTTTGTTCAGCCTACCCTCATTGAAGGCTTGGACCACACTTGTGTGACAAACCGCGAAGAGATTTTTGGGCCGGTGGCGACGCTGCAACCCTTCAAAGATGAGCAGGAGGCCTTGGGCCTTGTCAATGCGACAAAGTATGGTCTGTCGGCCTCCGTTTGGACCCAAGACTTAAAGCGTGCGCACCGTTTTGCCGCAGGAATCGACACCGGTATGGTCTGGCTCAATTGTTGGCTTGTTCGCGACCTCCGCACGCCTTTTGGAGGCACCCGGCATTCAGGGGTGGGCCGCGAAGGGGGCTACAACAGCATGCGGTTCTTCACCGAGCCTCAAAACGTCTGCATTCAGCTCTAGACCGGCTTTGCCACACAATCCACAGTGGTTGTTGCGTATGTCCATTGGCCTAAGGCCGTAGGTCACTGAGCGCGTGGCAACTTGACGGTATGTTTCGTCCCTTCCGCCTTTCTTTCTTTTCGATGTCTCTGGCCACCCTCCTGCTTGGCGGATGTGTGCCTATGAGCCAGTTCACCGAGGTGCGCGATGACCGCGACCTACTTGATGCTGACGTCGCCACTTTGACGGAGCAGGTTCAGGAATTGCGCCTTGCTGTCTCCGAGAAAGACGGCCAAGCCCGCGAAGATGGGCGGCGTATGGAAGCGCTCCGAGCAGACACTTCTGCGCGCGGGAGCCAGCTCAGGCAGTGCCAGATCCGCAACGGTGAACTGGAGAAGCTCAATGCCTTGCTTACTTCAGAGCTGGACCAAAACCGGTCCGCCAGCGGCAGTGAGCAGGCGGCACTGCTCGAAGAATTGCAGCGGATTCGGGCCAACCTACAGTTCCAACAAGACAGCCTCTACGCCTTGGAGCAAGACCTTCGGGCTCGGGAGGCCAAAGTATCGGAGCTCAGCAGCATGCTCGAGTCTCAAAAGGCTGCGGGGGAAGCGCTTCGGGCCAGACTTTCCAATGCGCTTTTTGCCTTCCGAAACAAAGGACTTGAGGTAGAGGAAAGGGACGGTAAGGTTTACGTTCGCTTGGCTTCCAAACTGTTATTTGCCTCCGGAAGTACAGCCATCGACCCAGAAGGACGCCGGGCCCTATCCGACTTGGCCAAGGCCATTGAAAACGAAGAAGGTTTTGAGGTGGTCGTCGAAGGCCACACCGACGATGTCGCCTTTAATTCGCCGAATTCTCCAAAGAACAATTGGGAATTAAGCGTGCTGCGCGCCACGGCAGTGGTGCAGGTTCTCACCGCGTCGAGCTCCCTCAAACCGGAACTGTTGACCGCGGCAGGACGCAGCGAATTTCATCCGCGCGACGCCTCAGACCGCAATAAAAACCGCAGGATTGAAGTGGTCCTCAGCCCAAAACTAGGTGGGCTGTACGACCTGTTGGATGAATGATCAGTTGATCGGGAGCAGGAAGGTGCCCTGGGTGATAGAAATGCCACCCGTGCCGTCACTTCCAATCAGGCTACCTCCGAAGGTGCCCACCACAATGCCGCCACTCTCTGGCAAGATGTAGAGGATTTCAACGGTGAAGTTGGAACCGGGCATTGAAGAGGTGTATGTCCCCATAGGGCTGTTATAGGTGCACACTCCAGTAGGCGCACTGGCTTCGTTCAGCGTGATTTGGGCGCCGTCCAACCATCCTACAGAGGGCTCCGGTAAGGTCATCGCAATGCCGTCGGTGGTGACAGAAATTCCGCCAATGGTGAGCGTTGTGCCGCTCAAGCTACAAGAGGTCTCAAAGTCCGCAATAATGTCCGTGCCGTTGGCCTTCCAGTCCATGTTGCCATCACAAGGAGGGCAAATCGTGCCACCACAATCGATGTAGAGCTCGTCTCCATCCAACAATCCATTGGTACAGTCTCCATCTGTCGCGCAGGGCGCACAATCTGGCCCGCCGCAGTCAATTCCCAATTCTTCGCCATTGAGCAAGCCGTCTTCACAGCTGGGGCAGACCTCGCAGTCAGGCCCGCCACAGTCAACGTCGATCTCGTTGCCGTTGAGCAAGCCATCTCCGCAGAGTTCACCGCAATCAATGCCGGTTTCTCCCCCACAATCAATCCCGGTTTCCCCTGGGTCCAACTGTCCATTGAAGTTCACGTCGCAAGGAGCGCATTCACCTCCACAGTCCACCCACTGCTCACCAAGGACCTGATCCCACACGCCGTTTTCACAAGGGTCACAAGGCTGACAAATTGAACCGCCACAGTCCACGAGTTCCTCACCGTTGTTCAAAATGCCATCAAAGCAATTGGGTCCGATGAGGTTGTCGTCGTTGAGACAGGATGATCCAAAGAGCAACGCCGCAGCGGCCATGAGCATCAGGGAGAAGGAAGGGAGGTGATACGAGGTCATCGTTGTATCTTTCAAGCTGCGCAATTTAAGGGAGTCAGGACGGATTTAGCGTGGTATTTCCCTCAATCCGTGTCCATTCCATTGTGAAGGTGCCCCCACGAAATGACCCGTCAACCCCACATACCCCCTGCTGATTGGTCCCCACGCACTGCGCGTGACCTGCTCCAATTAGGCAACGACAGCACCAATGGGGTGGTTGCACGCCTGCTCGAATTGAGGGGGATTTCCGACAATCTGACCTCCTCTTTTTTCCATCCCAGCTTGGAAGAGTTGCACGATCCATCCGAGATGCGCCACATGGACCGCGCCGTAGACCGGATCATGACAGCCCAGCGCAATGGGGAGTGCATCATGGCCTACGGCGACTATGACGTGGACGGAGCCACCTCGGTATCGCTGATTCACGACTTTCTGCGCAACAACGGATTTGAGGTGTTGCCTTACATCCCCGATCGCTACAGCGAGGGGTACGGACTTTCTTCTCAAGGCGTGCAGCGTGCGGCAGAATCAGGTTGCTCCATCATCATTACCCTTGATTGCGGCATCCGGGCTACGGAACGTGTGGCCGAGGCCAATGCACTGGGCATCGATGTCATCATTTGTGACCACCACCTCCCCGGTGAGACTTTGCCGGAGGCATTTGCTATCCTCAACCCCAAGCATCCCGAATGCCAATACCCGTTCAAGGAACTCAGTGGTTGTGGCGTAGCATTTAAGTTGACCCAGGGCTTGACAGAGCGAATAGGTCTCTCGCCTATGAGTGCCTATGATGGGCTCGACCTGGTCGCCCTCAGCATCGCCTCGGACCTTGTGGAAGTGACCGGTGAAAACAGGATTCTGCTGCACCATGGTCTCAAGGCCATTTCAAAGAATGCCCGACCTGGCATCCGAGCGCTGCTGCAAGTGGTGCACTGCTCTCCCGAATACCTCACCGTTCGGGACATCATTTCTCGAATCAGTCCGCGCATCAATGCGGCTGGGCGCATGTCACTCGCTACAGAAGCTGTGGAACTGTTGACCGAGAAAAGCGATGAACGGGCCAACGAACTTGCTGGAAACCTGGACCGTCTCAACCAAGTAAGGCGTTCCTACGACGAGCAAATCACCCGCGATGCCATCGCCCAGCTTTCTGATCGCGAAGAGTTCAAACACGTGAACATTGTGTGGGGCAAGGGATGGCACAGGGGGGTTATTGGCATCGTCGCCACCCGCCTCATCGAGCACAGATACCGGCCGAGTATTGTCATCAGCGACGACAATGGTGTGATGGTCGGCAGCGCCCGCTCCACTCCAGGACTTGATATTCACGAAATCATCAAAGGCTGCAGTGAATACCTGGAGCAGTTTGGCGGACACGCCATGGCAGCCGGCATTACCGTAAAGACCGACCAAGCCCATGCTTTTGCAAAAGCCTTAGACGAGGCCGTTGGTGAAAAGTTGGCCACCATCAGCAAGCGCGAGCCTCGGTACTTTGACCTGGAAATTCGATTGCAGGATTGTACCCCTGAACTGCTCCGAAAGCTGCGCACTTTTGAGCCCTATGGTCCTGGTGCCCCTGCGCCCGTTTTTTTGTCGCGTGATGTCAAACTCGCTGTACCTCCCAAAACGGTGGGCAAAGAAGGGCGGCACCTTCGGATCTCTATGAAAGTTCCCGGCGCGCCCCAAAACCTGACCGCAGTCGGTTTTGGTCTGGGCCACCGCATTGATGCCTTGGTATCCACAGCGAGTTTGGATGTCGTATTCAAGGTGGAGACCGAATGCTACAGGGGGGTGTTACAGCCCCGCATTACCCTGCTCGACTTCTGGTCTGAGCGTCACTGAACCTTCTGGTCCTTATCCTTTGTGACGGGCCACATCCTCTTCGCTCAGGGTGTGCAAAATGGTGCTGCCAAAATGTGCAGCAAGGCGAGAAACCCGCTCCGAAAC
>CAJQJX010000005.1 GCA_905478795.1 uncultured Flavobacteriales bacterium | reverse complement strand
ACAGCATGTAACTACGACGATGCCGCTGTGGTCGACGATGGCTCTTGTACCTACCCAACGGAAGCATACCTCGACTGTGACGGCGCTTGCCTCAACGATGCGGACATGGACGGCACATGTGACGAATTGGAAACGAGCGGTTGTACAGAAATGACTGCCTGTAACTACAATGCTTCTGCTACTGATGACGATGGCAGCTGTGAGTATACCAGCTGCTTGGGTTGTACCGATTCAGGAGCTTGTAATTACGATATGTCTGCTACCAGCGACGATGGTTCATGCGAATTCGTCAGTTGCGCGGGTTGTACAGACGCCATGTCTTGCAACTACGACATGTCTGCAACGATTGATGATGGCTCGTGTGACTACAGCTGCCAAGGCTGTACAGATGCAATGGCCTGTAACTACGACATGGCGGTCACCGAAGATGATGGCAGTTGCACCTACCCAACAGCAGATTACCTCGATTGTGATGGCAACTGCATCAACGACGAAGACAACGACGGCCTGTGTGATGAGGAGGAGGGATGTTCTGACCCCTTGGCTTGTAACTACGATCCCAGCGCCGAAGTAACCGAGGCTGATTATTGCTTGATCGTGGATACCGTCATGGTGCACACTGCGGGCGCTTTGGAGGGCATGACCACTTACCGCTACTACGTCAAGTGTTCCAACCCAGCTGACTTTGTGAGTGCTGTTTCTGGTGATGTGACCAACCCAACAGTGGTCACCACGACTACGGACTTCTTCAACGACGAGTTGGGCGGAGTGACGCCAAACGGCATTCAGTCACCACTCTTTGGTATGTTCCCGAACCTCCAGTACGATTCATGGGTGACCATCGGATTGTCAATGGCACCTGTAGCAGGCATTGGTGAAGCCGCCGTTTCAACGGTTCAGGGTACAGCCAATCCCTGGGCGACCAACTTTGACCCCGGCTTTGGGGCCCCCGGTTCAGATATCGTGATCAACGATCCAGTGGGTGGAAGTTGGTTCGCGCTGAATGGGGATGCCAATGGCATTGCAGCCAACAGTGATGACCAGCAGGTATTGATTGCCCAGCTTACAACAAGTGGTGAAGTCGAAGGCAACTTCTATGTTCAGGTCTTTGAGAATGGCATTGGAACCAGTGCATTGTTCTTCGACTTCAATATTGGAGATGCTTGTGTCGCGCCTGATGATGATTGCCTCTTCCCGGAGGACGTTTATGGTGCAGACAATTTGGATTGTGATGGCAACTGCCTCAACGATGCGGATATGGATGGCGTGTGTGATGAAGACGAAATCGGTGGATGTACCGATGAAACAGCGTTGAACTATTCTGCGGGAGCCACAGACGATGATGGTTCCTGTGCATACCCTGCGCCCAGTGTTTTTGACATCATTGCAGCCAGTGAAGTTCACACGGTACTCGAGGACCTTGTCGTTTTGGCTGGATTGGACGGAACCTTGACCAATGACGGTGCTTGGACGGTCTTTGCCCCAACAGATGCGGCAGTAGCAGCTTTGCCAGATGCCATTGTCAATTACCTGTTGGACAACCCTTCATTCTTGACGGATGTATTGACTTACCATGTTGCGGCCGATTCAGTCACGAGTGACATGCTGAGCGATGCCATGGTCATAGAAATGGTGAATGGTCAATCGGCTACGATCTCGATCACTACAGACGGCATTTTTATCAATGACGCTCAGATCATCATTGCGGACTTGATCGCAGAAAACGGCGTGGTCCATGTGATCGATGCTGTGATTGTTCCTGCCATTGAAGGATGTACAGAGCTTTTATCATGTAACTACAACCCACTTGCCGCTACCGATGATGGAAGTTGCGAGTCAGAGAGTTGTGCTGGTTGCTTGAATGAGTTGGCTTGTAACTATGACAGCACAGCGACCATCAGTGATTTGGGCAGCTGTACGTACCCGATCGATCTCTATGGCGTCGACTATGTAGACTGCACGGGCGCTTGCTTGAGCGACATCGATATGGATGGCATTTGTGATGAAGCCGAAGTAGACGGCTGTATTTATGAGGATGCCTGCAACTATGATCCTACTGCTACTGAGGATGATGGAAGTTGTGATTACGTGAGCTGTGCAGGTTGTACAGAAGACCTGGCCTGTAACTATGACTCTACAGCCACGATCAATGATGGTTGCTTGTACCCGGTAGACCTTTATGGTTCGCCTTACGTGGATTGTGATGGAGCGTGCCTCAACGACTCAGACGGAGACGGTGTGTGCGATGAGGATGAGATTGCGGGTTGTTTGGACGACGGCGCTTGTAACTATGACCCCAACGCTACGGACTACGACGTCACGTTGTGCGACTACAGCTGCTTGGGATGCATGGACGCCGCTGCAGCGAACTACGATCCGAATGCGACCATCGACGACGAGACTTGTTTGTACTGTGAATTGGCCATTGACACAGCTGTTACTGTGATGGACTTGTTGTGTGCAGGTGACGCCAATGGAAGCATTACCATTGAAGGTTCTACCGGAGGCTACGGCACGGTGGGATATGCTTTGGAAGGCGATCCATTACAGAGCAACTTCGTATTCGATCAGCTCGCTGGAGGCACCTACAAAGTGATCGCCATGGACTCGTTGATGTGCAGCGATACATTGACTGTCTTTATCAATGAGCCTTCGCCCATTGTTTTGCTGGCTTTCGCAACCGACCCATTGTGTAACGGTGGAAATGACGGCGCTATCCTCGCCACTGCAGAGGGTGGAACAGGCGACATCTCCTATGAACTCGGTGGAGAAACCAGTGCGACTGGAAACTTCGAAGGATTGGATGCAGGACCATACACCGTGTTTGCCACGGATGCAAATGGCTGTGAGGCTGACATCGATGCAGAAGTGGTCAACCCTGATGCCATTGTGATCACCGTGGACGATGCCACAGACCCTGACGGAGCGCCAAATGGTGAGATTTCAGTAACGGTAACGGGTGGTACAGGTGATTTGTCCTTCTCTTGGGAAGGTCCAAATGGTCCTTATGACACCGAAGACATTGCGGGACTTGAGGATGGAACGTACGCCTTGACCGCTACGGACGAGAACGGTTGTTCCGAGACCGAGGTGGTCACATTGACCACCATTGGCTTGACAGAAGTCACGGGAGCTTTGACGGTATCCTTCATGCCAAACCCCACCAATGGTCAGCTGATCATGGAATTGGGACAGGCTGTTAACGATGCTGTCCTCGAAGTGTTTGATGGCGCTGGTCGCCGTGTGTTCCGCCAAGAGGCGTTGAGCATCGGAAGCCGCATGCCGTTGGATCTTGGTGGCTTGGCTGATGGAGTTTACCAAGTACGCATAACAGTGGAAGAAGCAACCGCTACACAGCGCGTTGTAGTACGCCACTAACCTCCGAAACTGCAAGTGATTGTAAAACGCCGGCCATTTGGCCGGCGTTTTCATTTCCACAAACCGCATAGAATGCGGAAATTGAACCCGATGAACAAAATCTCTTTCATGCCGTCTTCCATGACAAGGCCCCACGCTTTTTGGGTCCCGTTGGTGTTTGCCGTCTTTTCCTTGATCACTGTGGCCCATGCTCAAGATTGCGCCCCGAGTGGCTCCGTGGACATATTGGTCGAATTGGGAGCTGACACGGTGGACTTACAGCTTCATGTAGATACTGCGGCTACTGCTGGTTTTGATGCAGGATTAGACAGCCTGTGCCAGGTGGATAGCACCGCGGCCTACGCTTGTTTGTCCTTGGATACCACGCTGTATGTCACGGCTTCACTTCCTCCCAATGGAGAAACTGCTTTGAGCTTTGACCTCTTGGTTCAATCCGACACCATTGCGCCCGTGGTCACTTTTGATTTGGGCGAATGGCTGCTGCTTGCGGCAACGGCATGGTGGGTCTTGGACGGCGATACCACTGAGGTTGACCTCCTGGCAGAGACTTCATTCACTTTGCCTGTTGGCACCGAGCCTACCGTTTTGATGTGCTCGGTGACTCCAAGTTGCGCCATTCTAGGGTGCACAGACGAAGCGGCATGCAATTATGACCCCTCTGCAACGGAGGACGATGGGTCATGCGACTATGCCTTCTTTTGCTTTGACTGTGACGGAAATTGTCTCTGTGATGAAGATGGGGATGGGGTGTGCGATCCTTTTGAATTCCCTGGTTGTACAGATCCGGACGCTTGCAATTGGGCACCGGTATACACAGAGGAGGACGGCAGCTGCTTCTATGCGCAACCTGGTTTTGATTGCGCAGGTTTTTGCCTTCCTGTAGACAACGATGAATGCGGCTTTGCAAACCCCATTGCATGTGGCGAAGTGGTAACCGCCACCACCGTTTGCGCGGACACAACAGAAAGCGAGTTTTGTGACCAGTACAACATCGGACAGTATTACCACGGTGGGCTGTGGTACACCATCATGGGGACAGGGGATACCCTGCGTGCGACCCTGTGTTTTGAAGAAACCGAGTATGATACCTATTTGAGCATTTATGAAGGGGACTGTGGCAACTTGGACTGCATCGCTGGAAATGACGACCAAGACGAGGTCAATTTCTTTGCAGATCCTTGTTTCGAAAATTTCTTGTCTTCTTCGGCCAACTGGGAAAGCGAAGAAGGGGTGGAGTACTTCCTTCATGTCAGCGGCTCCAATGCGGTCACACCGGCGGTAGGCGGTTTTGATTTTGTGCTGGTTTGTGACGGCGTCGAGGTAGGGGCCTGTCTGGATTCCCTCGCATGCAACTTCAATCCATTTGGAACCTTTGATGATGGTTCGTGCGATTACAGTACCTGTGCTGGTTGCGGACTGTTGGCATCGTGCAATTATGACAGTACAGCGGTCATCAATGATTTTGACCTCTGTGACTTCAGTTGTTATGGCTGCACAGATACAGGGGCATGCAACTTCAATCCTGATGCGACCATAGAAAGTGGTTTGTGCGAGTACAGCTCGTGCGCGGGGTGTTTGGACCCCGAAGCGTGCAATTATGACGCTACTGCAGTTCTCGATGGCGAGAATTGTGAATACACATCATGTGTAGGGTGCACGGATGCGGCGGCTTCTAATTACAACCCAGTTGCGACAGAAGAGGATGGAAGTTGCACGTATTGCGACCTTGTATTGTCAGCGCCAATGGTTTCTAGTGAAACGTGCTTCGAGAGTGGCGATGGTATGGCCTCAGTGGCCATAGACTCAGCTTTGACGAATTCTGTATTGTATGAGTTGACCGCTTCTGGTTTCGAAGAATCAGGGACTTGGACAGACGGTGTTTTTTCTGCACTCGCCCCAGGCGATTACTTGCTAGAGGTGTTCGATGGTGACTCTACGTGCAGCGCCATTCAAGTCTTTACCATTGAAGAAGCGCCAGATGTATCGTTGTTTCTGGTGGCATCATCTCCTGCATGCTCAGGAGGGGACGATGGCAGTGTGACCGCATTTGTTGCAGGTAACGTGATGGCCACGTCATATCAGTTGAATGGAGAGCCTGCCGACATTGGCGGCAATTTCAATGGGCTTGCTGCCGGTGATTATCAGGTGAGCGTGAACGTTCTCACAGTCAATGGCGGGGTGTGTTCCGATACAGCGAGCATATCCGTGGTGGACCCTGAAGGCATGGTGGTGACCATCGATGACATAGGGGGAGCCAATCCGAACGAGGAAAATGGCGAAGTTTCCATTTCGGTCACTGGAGGCGTGGAACCCTACACTTTTGAGTGGACGGGCCCCACCGGATCAACGGGAGCAGAGGACCCCGATGACCTGGGAGCCGGAGAATGGACACTCGAAGTAACGGGCGGTGACGGTTGTACGACCAGTATTGTGGTCTCAGTTCCCGTGGGCATCCATGAATGGCGTGCACCGCAGTTTGCTGTGGTCCCCAATCCAACCAGGGATTCTTTTGAGGTCCAGTTCTCTCGTCCATTCGAGGGCATGCTTGAGCTGACAGATGTGACCGGACGGAGGTTGAATCTGCAGTGGGTTCAATCCAGCATGGTCCAAGGGAGCTTGGAAGGCCATCCCGCCGGTGTATACCTGCTGAGGGCCATGGATCAGCAGGGCATGGGGGCCGTGATCCGGTTGGTCAAGCAGGATTAATCTACGGCAGCCTCAGAGGTCGGAGGCTTTGTACTCGCGCTCCCAGATGATGTCGCCTTTGGCGTCATGGGTTCGGATGGTCATCACGCGCTCCTTGCGGGGCCCGGTGACCTCGAGTGTCCCGAAATTGCGGTTGCCCACCATGGTGCCTGGAACACGCAGGGTATTGGGCTCATCGCTGTGATCATAAGTGCCGCTCGTCAATGCACTACAAGTAAAGTCGACCACCTTTTTACCAGTTGAGCCCACCCATTCGGTGAGTTCGGAATTGTGCCGGTCACCCGAGAGGAACACCACGCCTCGAATGTCCTCTTGTTCGAGGCGGGCTAAGATGTTGTTTCGCTCCTCGGGATACAGGGCCATATTCTCATAGCCGGCAAAGTCAGAAAGAAACTGGCCACCCACTGCGATGACCTTGAAAGGCGCCCGGCTGTATTGCAAGGCTTGCATCAACCAGTCCACCTGCTCAGGGCCTAAGACTTGGGGTTGTTGGGTAACATTGTCATGGTTGACCCTGAAAGAACGGTTGTCGAGGAGAAAAAAATCGACGTCGTGAAATTTGAACGAAGTGGTGACCCCTTGGTTTTGCAATGCAGGCAGGCCTTGTGAGGGGTTGGCCCAGAATTCGCCGAATGTTTGTGCGGCCCAATCTTTGTGAATCCAGCTTGCATCTGAGTTGTCGGGGCCGTAGTCATGGTCGTCCCACATGGCGTAGTGGGGACAGGTGCCCAAAAGCCGCTGCAATTCAGGTACGCGGCGCATGTGGCTATACCGGTGTTGCATTCCCGACCGTGAATAGAAGTCCACTTCTCGGAAATAAACGTTGTCGCCCAGCCAAAGCATCAGGTCGGGTTCGAGTTCGGCAATGCCATCAAAAATCTCGTAACCACCGCCATAGGGGCGGCCTGGTCGATCAAACTCAGTCTCATTGATAAAGGCGCAAGACCCCAAGGCGACCGTGAAAGAGGGGGGGTCAAACCGATACTGCCACAAGGGCTGAGTGGTAAAGCGCTGCAGCAACGTGTCAATTCCGAGGACGACACGCTCTCCATTCACCAGCACTTGAAAACGATAGTCGGTACCAGGTTGCAGATTTCCCAGGTCAAAAGTGGCAGTATTGGCCTGTGCCCGAATCAACCGTTGCTCATCAGCCAACAAAACTTCAGTAGGGGCATTGCCCATAGAGTCCGCCCAGCATACAATGGTGGCTTCACAAGGAGCTTCTGCTTGAATCCAGATGCGAACGTCGCGCAAACCGACATGACCCACCATGGGCTGACAGGCCAATTGTGCCGCGCTCAAATAGGCCAGAGACAGGAAAAAGAAGGAGAGGGAGAACCTTGGAGCAATACACTTCATGAGAAAGGGTTGGCCCCGAAGTTCGGAACCAACCCTTAAAAGCGTAGAAAAGGAAAAATAAAAGAGTAGATCGCAGGGGGGAGTCAGTCAATGGAGTAGTCCACGCCTTCAATAGCGGGTCCCACTTTCACCATGTATTGGATACCGGCCATCTCTACCCGAATCATCTTGAACACTTCTTTGCTCGTTGGCAGTCGAAGGTTAAAAGTCAATCCATCGAATCCATCAGGATAACGGGACTTGATCAGGGAGCGAACAGGTTGTTCGAGCTTTTCATAGCTCACAATGCGTCGGTTGGACATAGGGCAACAGTTTGGAATCGACTTCCGATACTGAGACAGGTTCAAAAAGGTTTCATTCCCTTATCATTTGCACTTGGACCAGATGCGGGCATTTCCGTGCCGTTGTATATTCACAAAGCAAACCAAAGGCTATGCGCAACCTGATTGAGCAAATCCGCAGAGACACCCCAGCAGGCTTCGATTTTGAGTGGCTGGGCCAGTATGTGAGGGCCATCGATTGTGACACGTTGGACCTGACCGGCTTGGTCCCAGAATTTGAACCAAATTCAGGGAATTACGCCCGCAATATTTTGCTCATGGAGCCTTTTGAAGTGGTGGTGTTGCACTGGCCTCCCGGCGTGCAAAGTGCCATTCATCACCACGAAGGGTTCTGGGGTTACGTCCTGTGTGTTCAAGGAGAAGTGGAAAATGTGGAGTACACTTTCGACCCTGAGACGAAGGAGCTCAGAGAAATAAGTGCCTTGTGCGTCAAGGCAGGAGGCGTGTTGTCTGAACCAGATGGAACCATTCACAAAATCGTAAATCCCAGTCCGGACCAACCATTGGTTACGGTTCATTTTTATGCGCCTGCCCTCGAGAATTTGGATGGTATGGTGCTGTTTGATGCAGAACGTGGTTGGCGCGGAGAACTGAATGAGCAGGCGACGACAGCGTCATTCCATCAGGACGAAAAGGGATTCCGTTCATTGGAAAAAGACGCGTTTTCGTTCGTTCCAATGAACGCGATTCCTGGCAACGAGACGCACGTGCTTTACCCGGTGATTCCCAAGCCATCGAATGGAGAAATCCTGGCGTCTATTTCTGAGTACTACGCAGAACAAGCCTCGACTTACGATGATTTGGACGGTACCAGCCTAAAGCGCAGTCGGTATACCTCGAGCATTGACGCCATTTTGGCCGAGGATCTCAAGGGGTTTGGGCCCAATCGCGTCTTGCACATTGCCTGCGGAACAGGACGTCGCGCGCTGGGTATTCGTGCGCAATCACAATTGAACTATGAAGTGGAGGGCATTGACATCAGCGCATCCATGATCGCACAGGCCCGGGAGCGCGGTGTGACAGGACGCATTGGTGTATGGAATGAATGTGGGGCTCAAAAAGACACGTATGACGCCATCACATTCCTCTATGCCTTTGGTCACATTCCATCTGGGCAAGAACGCAGGGAGAGCTTGGAAAAAGTGTTCTCGGCGTTGCGTCCTGGAGGCCGTTTTTATTTCGATGTTTTCAATCTGGACAATGCCAACGAATGGGGCCCCGAGGCCCGCAGGGCGTTTGACGAGTTGAACTTGGGCGATGAAGGTTACGAAGAGGGCGATTTGTTTTACAAGCGGCACAATGGCAAGGCAGTATGCTTCTTGCACTACTTCACCCGGGAGGGCATCTTGGACATGGTGAAAAGCTGTGGTTTTGTGATTTCGGGCATACACCGCATCGGTTATGTTGAACGGAGTGGCGAATCCCTGGAACTCGGAGAGGAGGGAGGCAACTTCTTGATCATCGCAGAAAAGCCCCAATAACAAAACAACCCTTGCCAAATTCGGTTGCAATAACATGACGGATTTCGAGGACAGGAAAGCCTATGCCAAAGGCAGCTTACAGGATTTGGACAACGCCGATATAATCGGACTGTTGACCCAATGGCTGGAAGAGGCCAAGGCGTCAGATCCCGACGATTACAACGCCATGACATTGTCAACTGTGGGCGGCGACGGACATCCCAATGCCCGCATTGTGCTGTTGCGCTCTCTGGAGCATACAGAATCAGGTTGGGCGGTGGCGTTCTACACCAACTACCAGAGCGTCAAGGGCCAAGAATTGTCGGCGCACCCCCATGCGGCTGCCACGTTCTTTTGGAGTGCGATCGAGCGACAACTTCGGGTCAGGGGGCCGGTGACACAAATGACGCCCGAGGACTCAGACCGATATTTTGCATCCCGGCCTCGGGAAAGTCAAATCGGTGCCTGGGCGTCGTCACAGAGTCAGGAAGTAGCGGACCGCAAGGCCTTGGAAGCCTCATGGGAGGCCCAGAACAACGTGCATTCTCAAAACGTGCCCAGACCTCCACATTGGGGCGGCTACCTGCTACACATTCAGCAGGTTGAATTTTGGCAAGGACGAACTGGCCGCATGCACGATCGCATCAGTGCTGAGCGAACGGGGCCAGAATGGCGCATCAGCAGATTGCAACCCTGATTATCCCCTTATCAATCTCCCCCAAAGGCAGGGGTTAGCCAATGTGCAGCACCAGCCCTTTGAGGTAACGGGCTTCAGGATGTCCAGCACGGGTAGGATGGTCTGCAGGCTGTCCCAACCTCCTCAGAATGCGCACCTGCCGTCCTGATTCTACAGCAGCGGCTACAATCGTGTCTTCGAACAGCTGTGCATCGACCACTTGCGAGCAACTATAGGTCCAGAGCAAACCTCCTTGGGGCATCTTTTTGAGCGCCTCTGCGTTGAGCCTCTTGTATCCCTGAACCGCTTTGTGTCGTGCGGACCGGCTCTTGGCATAGGCCGGGGGATCCAAAATGACAATCGGTGGCAAGCTGTCGCACTTGCGCAGATAAGTCAAAACATCTCCTTGAATGCCTTCGTGCTGGTCCTTGTATCCGTTGATTTCTGCATGATGGCAGGCGGCTTGAACTGCCTTTTCTGAGGCGTCGAGGCTGATGACATGGGGACTGCCTCCCTTGAGAGCAGCCAAGCTAAAGCCCCCCGTGTAACTGAATGCATTGAGGACCGCCCGGTTTCCAACGCATTGCATCAACAGTCCTCGGCTGTCCCGTTGATCGAGGAAAAAACCGGTTTTCTGTCCATCGATGGGGGAGACTTCATAGCGGATGCCATGCTCAAGGACCGGCCGTTGTGCGCTGCCCTCATGGTCATCTGAAGATGACCAAACCACTCCATCTGCGACCTGCTCATCGACTCCAGGCAATTTGGCGATGAGTGAGGCGCTTTTGTTGACGATCAGATCAAGTGAATCACCTAGAGCTGCGCGCAGGCCGGCAGACAAATCTGGCCACGCGCGGTGCATGCCCATGGAGTGTGTTTGCACCACAGCCATCCCCGCATACCAGTCTACGACCAAACCGGAAAGTCCGTCCCCTTCTCCATGGACCAAACGGCAGCAGTCTGTTTCTGAAGATGTCCCCGGCCCAAGTCCAACGGATTGGCGCACGGCCAGACACTCAGCGATCCGCTCTTCCCACCAATCGGCTTGGGGTGGCGCGTTCAAAGTTCCTGAAGCCACAAGCCGGACCGCAATGGAGCCGGCGCCCCAGTGTCCCCATCCCAAGGCCTGGCCTTGAGAAGACATCACGCAGACCCAGTCTCCAGGTGAGGGCGCGGCATCGTCCACTTCAATGCGCTGTATGGCACCAGAAAACACCCAGGGATGCCCGCGCAGCAGACTTTTTTCCTTGCCGGGATGAAGGTGTACATAGGGGTATGATGGAGACGGCTCTGGCATGGGAGCAAGGTAGTTCCGCGGCGCTGGCTTTAGGACGGTTGAGCGACTTTGAACACCATGCCGTCTTTCCAAGTCACCCTCCCTTGGGCACGCCACATTTCGAGGACGCTGCGAACATCCTCCCGGTGCATGATGGGCACCAAGCGCTGCAGCTCAATAGAGGAGATGCCGTCTCCAATCCACGCTTCAATGTCGCCTTCAGTAGGAGGTTGAGAAGGACTGCAGCGGTCACAAATTCCACAAGGTGCCGCGATCTCTTGGTCGAACAGCCCCTCTAAAAACTGCGCCCGGCAACCCTCAGTGTGCAGATAATCCTTCATGAATTCCCAGCGTTCTTGGGCATCGCGCTTGCGGTCATCCAAAATGTTGTCAGGAAGGCGTGCGGTCCCGGCAGCTGGTCTCGCTGCTGTGAATTGAACGGCTGCTCTTTGCGTGGGGAGCGCCATGGCCACAAGGGCCAATTCGGAGAGCCGTTTGAGGTGCTCCCACCCGGCCTTTTCCGAGCATCCCGCTTCAGCAAAAACTGAAGCAGCATCCAGTGTCCATAATCGCCGCTTTTCCTTGCCGTGTCTGGAGAGCAAGGCACGGAGCATACGGCCATCGCTGCCAGCATCAATGGGGTGTTGGGCCAGAGAGTCAGGGTCCTGTATCCACCTCATTTGGGTGGATGGTCCCACAGGATGCAGCTCGATCCAGCCAGCCCGGGCCATGAGGTCCAATGACTTCCTGACTTGCTGTATGGGAGCCCCTGCTTTCTTGGCCATGGGGGCGATCCATACCTCTTCGGGAGCTTCCATAACGGCACCTTGCGCCATCGCAAGTTGGTTGGCCAAGGACTGCAATACACCTCGGACGGTGTCGTGGCTCGGCCATTGTCGCAGGACTTGATCGGCCGCTTCTTCTACCGCACGCGCATCGACAAACACCATGGCCTCGGCCTTCTGTCCATCTCGTCCTGCCCGTCCCGCCTCTTGGATATAGCCTTCCGGTGATTCTGGAATATGAGCATGGGCAATGTGCCGCACATCGGCCTTGTCAATGCCCATACCGAAGGCCGTAGTGCAAGCCAATATGCGCAACTTACCTGCGATCCACTGCTCCTGATGGTCATTGCGGTCGGAACGCGACATGCCTGCGTGGTAAGGGGCTGCTGTAAATCCGTGCGCCTGCAACATGGCTGCCATGGCTTCAGCTTCCCGGCGACTGCGGACATAGAGAATGGCCGATCCGGTGGTGCGATGCCCCCAATCAATAACGGCAGCATGACGGTCCGGGACGTCGTGCACAGAAAAGGCCAGGTTGGGCCGTCTCATGCCCACCCGAAGACGGGAAGGACGGGTCATGCCCAGAAGCCGTTCGATGTCATCGGCAACCTGCTCAGTGGCTGTCGCCGTGAGGGCAATCCAACTGGCCTTTGGATGCCAGCTTCTGATCTGCCCCACTTCGAGATAGTCGGCCCTAAAGGCATGGCCCCATTGACTCACGCAATGCGCTTCATCGACCGCAATGGTGCGAACGTCCATGGCTTGGCAGGCCGATTTAAAAGTCGGTTGAGACAACCGTTCTGGCGCCACAAAAAGAAAGCCACCCGGTCCAAATCTGGCATTGTCCAATATGCGCTCGGCCTCGTCCTGTCTCAGTCCCGCAGTCAGGGCTTCTGCCGCAATACCGCGTGCCCTGAGCCCTTGAACTTGGTCGGCCATCAATGCTACGAGGGGACTGACCACCAGGCAGATGCCACCCCGGACCAGCCCGGGAATTTGGTAGCAAATGGACTTGCCGCCACCCGTAGGAAGTATGGCTAAGGTGTCACCTCCTTGAGCGCCCGACATGACCACCGGAATTTGGGACGGACGAAAGGCAGGGTAGCCCCAACGATCGCGCAGCACCTGCTCCAGGGCGGCCAAAGTAGGAGGGGATGTATCTGCTGGTGTCATTTCCTTGTAAATGGCGATGTGGTCGCGGTGAACAGCTCTAACTTTCGTCGCTTAAACCGGGGACCATTCCCCATGCAAACCACCGAAAGATGCTCGTAGCAGGCAATTGGAAAAGCAACAAGTCATTCAACGAGGCAAAGGAATTTGCCAACGCCTTCGCAGCCATGCCCGCTGCGCCTGCCGGCGTAGAGGTCATGATTGCGCCACCAGCCCCTTATTTGGCGGCCATGGGTGAAGCGCAACTGCCTTTCCGTTTGGGTGCACAGAACGTTTCTGCGACAGGCCCTGGAGCCTTCACCGGTGAATTTACCGCTGAGATGTTGGCGGGAAGCGGTGTTCAGGATGTGATTGTTGGACACAGCGAGCGCCGGGATGGGTTTGGAGATGATGATAAGGTGGTAGCCGAGAAGGTGAGCCGCGTGTTGGATGCCGGATTGCGTGTGATCTTCTGTTGCGGGGAAAGCCTTCAAGACCGGCAGACAGATGTGCACTTTGACAAGGTTTTGAGACAACTAGAATCCGCAGTGTTGCATCTTCCGGCAGAGGCAATGGACCGGGTTGTTGTGGCATATGAACCCATTTGGGCCATCGGTACAGGGTTGACAGCGTCAGAAGATCAAGCCCAAGAAATGCACGCCGCGATTCGCGGTTGGCTGCGTGAAGCGTTTGACGAAGCGACGGCCAAATCGATTCCCTTGCTCTATGGTGGAAGCTGTAAACCGGCCAACGCAGATCAGTTGTTTGCTTGTGAGGATGTCGATGGAGGCCTGATCGGTGGCGCTGCGTTGGACCCCGATTCTTTTAGAGCGCTTGTCGAGGCAGCGGGTAGGGTGAGTGAAGCCCGTCAACAAGCTGAAGCCTCGTAAATGGCTTGGACAAGGATTCATCTTCGGTGTGAGCCTGATGCGCCTGGTCATGAAATCGCCACAGCATGGCTGGCTGATGCCGGGTGCAGCATGTTTGAAGAGACGACGGATGGTTTGCACGCGTATGCAAAAAATGAGGAGCTCGATACAGCATTGACCGAAGTCATCCACGCCGATCTTCAACCGATGGGGTTAAAGACTTGGCTCGTCTCCGAAGTAGAGGAGGAGAATTGGAACGCCAAATGGGAAGCGGATTACCCGGAGGTCACAATTGACCGGAGCATCCGCGTGAGGGCTCCTTTTCACCCCCTGGAATCTGAAACGGACTTTGAAACTACGCTGACCGTTCAACCCAGAATGGCTTTTGGAACCGGGCATCACGGCACCACCTATGGCATTCTCACAGAAATGGTGAACATGAAGTGGGCGGGCACTTCGGTGCTCGACATGGGTTGCGGCTCTGGGGTCTTGGGCATCTACGCTGCCCATAAAGGAGCGGCTGCGGTCATGGCCATTGACATCGATCCATGGAGCGTGCGCAATACCCAAGAGAACATGTCGCTCAACGGCATCAGCGAAACGGCCGCCTTTGAGGTTCGGGAAGGGGGCGCTGGTCGGCTCAATGACGTTGCCACTGGACATTTTGATGTGGTCGTGGCCAACATCAACCGAAACATCCTCTTGGAGGACATGGACGCTTATTGTCGGGTGTTAGGAGAATCGGGAACGTTGATGTTAAGTGGCTTTATGGAGCCTGACATCGCCGCTTTGGTGGATGCTGCGGGTCAGC
Source organism: uncultured Flavobacteriales bacterium (assembly GCA_905478795.1). GTDB lineage: Bacteria > Bacteroidota > Bacteroidia > Flavobacteriales_D > Sanyastnellaceae > UBA8752. Next base: position 28,578 of record CAJQJX010000005.1, on the reverse strand, counting down.
ACGGACTGCGCCTGGAGGCCACTCGCGCTGAATCTGAATGGCGCATCCTCACCCTTCGAAGGTGAAGCTGATGATGAAGCTGCGTGTGCGCAACTGATCAAGAGCCTGGCTAAACGGGGTATCGTCTTGGATCAGCACGTTGCGCATCCCAAACTCTGTCTTGAGCTCTACGGAAAACTTGAAGAACGGGAGGAAGAAATCTGCCCCTGCACCAAAGTCAAGGCTAGAATTGTTCTTGGCAAGTTTAAGGATGTAACCGTCCTGTAGGCTTTGGTTGACATCGGCTTGGGACTGCATGTCGCGGCTGATCTTACCACCGACCAAGGCATATGGAGCGAAGTTTCCGATGCGCTCCGTGCGCAGCTTAACAATCAGAGGAAAGTCAAGGAATACACTTTCAGTCCGAACAGAAACAGGATTCGTAGTGCCATCAGGGTTCCTAAACCTGAACAGCATGCCACGGTCTTGGAAGCTCAAGCCTGGAATGAAGCGAATTCGAATGGTCTGGTTGACGTTGAGCGAGGCCAGCAAGGCCAAATTGAATCCGGCGAGGGCATTGTTCTCGACGCTCAATAGACTGTCTGAGAAGGTGTAATCAGGCCTGAGTTGGAAGTTGAAGCTGCTGGTGTTTCCACTCAGCAAAAAGCCAAAATGATAGGCACGGTAGTCAAACTTGGCCAAGTTTTGCTTCGCCGTTTGACTGTGTGCACCCAATCCACAGCACAGAAGTGCGCCCAACGCAAGGGTGCGCCAAAGGGTAAATCGCCGTATCCTCAATCCCTTCACGTCCACCTTAACGTCTTTGCGTTCAGTGTATTGTCCCAAAGTGGTCATGACTTGAACCATTGCCCCAAAAATGAGGTAAATACGACAGTTGACATGGCTGCAGCAATCCACATGAGCAGGCTGGCTGTAAAATGCCAAAGGGGATCGAACTGGAAGCGCAAGCTGGCTTTGGCCCGTTCTCTGGCTGTTTCGATGTCCATCATCGCCAATTGTGGATCATCGGCTTGCAATGCGGCAAATGCAGTTTCATCGGCCAAAGACCGGTCGATGAAAGTCTCCCTCTCGAGCATTCTGAGCGCAGTGTTTTCGGCACAGACCACATGATGGTAGCACACAGTGCTTGCCGCAGCGAGCAGTGCATACAAAACAGCAGGTTTCAAAGAAGCCTTGAAGCGGCTTATGAATGAGGGTTCTCCAACGGCTTGAAAAGCAGCGATGAGCGCAACGACCAAGGTGAGTCCGAAATGTGTGAACACACCAACAGAAATGCCGGTTTCAAAAGGCACTAACCCTGTGGTTCCCAATCGTATGGCCCACCATATGGCTACAGCCAACAGAGGAAGCCATCGATACAATGTGCGCTTGGCGCCCAAGGCGTCAGCCATTCATGGTAATCAAAAACTCCTCGTTGGAATCGGTTCGGCTCATGCGGTCTTTCAAGAACTCCATGGCTTCGATGGGATTCATGTCGGACAAATGCTTGCGCAAGACCCAGATTCGCTGCAGCAATTCCTTGTGCATCAACAGGTCTTCACGGCGTGTGCCAGAAGAAAGAATGTCGATGGCAGGGTAGATGCGGCGGTTGGAAATGCGGCGGTCGAGCTGCAGTTCCATATTGCCTGTTCCCTTGAACTCCTCGAAGATGACCTCGTCCATCTTGGATCCGGTTTCCGTCAAGGCCGTTGCAATGATGCTCAATGAGCCACCGTTCTCGATGTTTCTCGCTGCACCAAAGAAGCGCTTTGGCTTCTGCAGGGCGTTGGATTCGACACCACCTGAAAGCACCTTTCCAGAACCAGGAGCTACAGTATTGTAGGCACGGGCCAGACGGGTGATGGAGTCCAGGAGAATGCACACGTCATGGCCGCACTCTACCATACGCTTGGACTTCTCCAAAACGATCTCGGCAATCTTCACGTGGCGGTCTGCGGGCTCGTCAAACGTAGAGGCAATCACCTCTGCGTTCACGCTGCGCTTCATATCAGTGACCTCCTCAGGACGCTCATCAATCAGCAGAATGATGAGATAAGTCTCGGGGTGGTTTTCTGCAATGGCATTGGCCACATCCTTGAGCAAAGTTGTCTTACCCGTTTTGGGCTGCGAAACAATCATGCCGCGCTGTCCTTTTCCGATAGGGGAGAAAAGGTCCATGACGCGGGTGGACATGTTGCCGTTTTTGCCCGCCAGTTTAAAGGCCTCCTGTGGGAAAAGAGGAGTGAGGTATTTAAAGGGGACGCGGTCCCTAACCCAAGATGGATCCCGGCCATTGACCTTGAGGACTTCTACCATGGGGTAGTACTTGTCTCCCTTTCGAGGTGGACGAATGGTGCATACCACGTTGTCTCCAGTTTGGAGTCCTGCGGCTTTTATCTGCTTGTTGCTGACGTATACGTCGTCAGGGCTGTTCAAGTAGTTGTAGTCGGCACTGCGCAGGTAGCCAAACCCTTCGGGCATGACTTCCAGAACACCTTCTGCTTGCGCAATGCCATCAAAGTTGAAACCGTGTTCTTCTGGTTCTCCCAGACGGTCGCGGTCGCGTCCTCGGCGGTCACCCCGCTCATTGCGGTCGTTGCGGTCACCGCGATCGTTGCGATCGCCGCGTTCATTGCGGTCTTTCCGGTTGCGGTCGCGGTCGCGACCACGTCGGTCACCCCGATCGTTGCGGTCTCCTCGGTCGTTCCGGTCACCTCTGTCGTTGCGGCGGTTACCTCTGTCATTTTGATCGCCATCCTTGCTTGGCTTATCGCCGGCATTGGTGGCCTCTCCTGACTTTTCGGAGTTTTCCGTGCGCTCGCCGTCCCCGTCACCATCTTTAGGTCGGTTTCCACGAGATTGAGCGCGCCCTTTGCGGTCACCACGCTCTGCTTTGTCGTTCCGGCGACCATTTCCTTGGTCTTCTGAAGAGGTCTTGTCTTCGGACGCATCTTCTTCAGTGCCTCGATCTTTCTTGGCAGCAGCGCGTTGTCGTCCCCGACCAGTACCGGTCGGTTTTTTGCTGGACTCCTTTTTATCGCCATCATCTCCATCGGCCTTGGCCTTGGCGCTGGTGGTCAATGCTTGCTCATCGAGAATGGCATACACCAATTCCTGCTTTTTGAGCTTGTCCGTTCTGGCAATGTTTAGCTCCTTGGCAATGTCCCGGAGCTCAGCAACCTTGCGGCTGTTCAAATCAATGATGTCGTACATGTGGGGGTCCCACTTGCGTGGGCAACTCTGTGTTCAAATTTCCCTGAGGGAGCCCGAAGGCTTTGCACCGACTCGGTGCGATACAAGTTTACAACATCTTTCTCGGACCTCAATGCTGGATCACTTTTGTCCCAATTCAACCACTTCGGGCGCGTGAATTTTCCCATCGGCCAGGTGAAACCGCAGCAAAGTCCGAACCTTGTGAAAACCCTGAAGCCCAGCAGCTCCCGGGTTCAAATGAATGCCGCCCCAAGTTTTGACGTGCTGCACCAAAAGCAAGTGAGAATGGCCGCACACAAAAATATCGGGCTTGTGGACACTGAGTCCACTGCGGATGCCCTTTGCGTAACGGCCTGGCCGGCCACCAATGTGGGTCATCCAAATGCGGCAACCCTCGCGTTCGATGTGTTGATGTTCGGGGAAATCACGGCGCATGAGGTGGTCGTCGATGTTGCCATAAACAGCCACCAGGGGCACGATGGCAGCAATGGCATCGGTCACCTTGAAATCGCCAATGTCTCCAGCATGCCACACCTCGTCACAAGAGGAGAGGTGATGCAGGATGCGGTCATCGATGTGGCCGTGGGTGTCGCTGATGAGTCCAATACGCACAAGACAAATTTCGTTCCTGTTGTGCGATTCGCCCCATCTTGGCGTTCTGCTAACGCACAAACTGTCACCATGATTCGAATGCGCATTGTCCTTATGCTCTTTTTGGTCTCGCTTGTCCCGCAATTCAGCGTGGCTCAGCCGGGGCCTCGTTTTCATACAGAGAGTAAAAAGGCGATCAAATTGTACCGCCGGGCGATGGAGATGAGCCGCGCAGCGATGGTGCCAGGTGCTGCCACCGAAGATGCCAAGCAACAAGTAGAGGAGGATTTGCGCAAAGCATTGGAGCTTGATCCAAACTTTGCGGAAGCTGAGCGGGTTTTGGCCGCTCTGGATTATGACCGAGGAGCTTTTATTGAATCAAGGGACCATTACGCCCACTACTTGTCCCGATTTGGTGAAGATTGGATCCGCGATCATTTTTCCTGGGCTGAATCGGCGCGTTTTGCGCTAGACCCCTCCGGAATGAAAGGGGCGATGAAGGCCATGAGCCAAATTCCAGGCGTTGCGGAGGGACCTGACGTCGATGCCATTGCGGCAGTATTCAAAGACGCTGAGTTCATGGAGGGCGCACTGGCCAACCCAGTTCTATTAGACAGTGAAGTCTTACCACCGCCCGTATCGACCCGAGACGATGAGTATTTCCCCAGTGTGTGGCTGGCCGGAGAAGCATTGGTGTTTACCCGCAGGGTCGAAGATGCGCGCTATCACCAGGGACAAGAGGACCTATATGTGGCCCAACGAGAAGGAAGCGGTTGGTCGGCGCCAGAACCATTGCGAGGGTTAAACACGTTGAGCAATGAAGGGGCTGCAGCACTTTCCGGTGACGGCATGACGATATGCTACACTGTATGTCGTGACACTGACCGTTCAGGAGAAGATGCCCATAAAGGAAGCTGTGATTTGTATATCGCCCAGCGCAATGAACAAGGGTGGGGACAAGCTGTAAACTTGAGCGCAGTCAATACTGCAGCTTGGGAAAGCCAACCTTGTTTGAGCCCTGATGGTCAGCAGTTGTTTTTCACGCGAGGGGCGGGCCGCGCAGGAAGGCGTAAGTATGACCTTTTCACCGCACGCCGCCAGTCAGACGGTAGTTGGGGCCAGGCATTTCGAATGGGGGGTGAAGTCAATTCAAATGGAAAGGAAATGCGCCCCTTTATCCATCCAGATGGCCAGCATTTCTATTTTGCTTCTGACGGCAGGACTGGAATGGGCGGCATGGACCTCTTTGTCTGTACCCTGATGGACAATGGAAAATGGGGAAGCCCCGTGAACTTAGGATGGCCCATCAATACGCCGGAAGACGAGAGCGGCCTTGTGGTGTCGTCAGATGGTGTGACGGGATTTTTTAGTCGATCCGAGGACGGTCAGCTGGACATACATGAACTCATCCTGCCGCCCAATGTCGCCGCCCAAGCCACCTCGGCCATGGAAGGGCGATTGAGCTCTGCTTCGGGCGTGCCACTTCAGGCCGCTCTGATTCGTCTGGTAGACAGCGATAGCGGAACACCTTTTGCCGAAGCCATTGCGGCGGCAGATGGAAGCTATCATGTTCCAGTTCCGTTGGACCGGGCATTTGTGGTCATGGCCGAGGCAGCGGGCCACATGTTGCTTTCGGAGCGGATAGAACAGGGGGAAATCGAAGGGCGTGTGGCCAGAAACTTTGTTCTTGACCCCTTGCAAGCAGGGAGTGAGGCCGTCTTAAAAAACGTCTTTTTTGAGAGTGGCAGCGCCATGTTGAATCCCACATCCAATGTGGAATTGGAACGGGTCGGTAGCTGGCTTGCTGCCCAACCCCATCTGATCATGGAAGTGGGCGGACATACCGACGATGTGGGGACACAATCAGAAAACATGATCCTTTCAGAGCAGCGTGCCGAGGCCGTTAAAACGGCCTTGCAGCAAGCTGGCGTTCAGGAAAGGCAGCTCATCGCCAAGGGCTATGGGCAGTCCAAGCCCGCCGTCACAGGCACTTCAGAAGAAGCCCGGCAGCAAAACCGGCGCACTACGTTGATGGTGCTGCCAGCGCGTTGATCACAACATCAGTCGACCAGCAGGTCTGCTGCACCAATGGCGGTCCAAACCACGTAGCGTCCTGAAGCAAAACCACTCAGGTCCAAATCAAATTGAGCGGTAGGCACCTGGCCTTCAAAGACCACACGGCCTGTCATGTCACGGACCACCAATGGACCACCAACAGCACCTTCCGTAGCCAGTACAGTGGCAGTGTTGTGCGCAGGCACGGGCTGAATCAACAGCGGCTTGATGACTGGACTGGGCACCAAAGAAGGGTCTGAGGTGCTGAACTGTTTGATGATATTGGGTGGGTTGCCGGGATAGGACTGACCATTAAATGCCAAATAGAAGGCGCCTGTGTAGGGGTTCACCGCAATGTCGCGAATGCGCTGGTTGAAGCTGCCAAAGAAAGCTTCTTGACTCTCTGCGGTTTGACCGTCTTCTGACAGTTCAATCATGATCAAACGGCCTGGAAGGGGGTCGTTGAACCCGCTCATAACGCCCATCATGATTTTTCCTTGAAATTCTGGAATGGCTTCGTGGGTATAGTACTCCAATCCATTGAGGGCGATGCAAGGGGTCCATGCGAGCAGAGGCTCTGCCACGTCCCATTCGTCACAAAAAGAGAATTCGGAGGGAGCATTACAGGCTCCTTGAACAGTTGGCCACCCGTAATTGCGGCCTGCTTCGACCAGGTTGAATTCATCGTCTTGGTTTTGACCGTGCTCAGAGGCGTAAATCAGACCATTGGGACCGATGCACAATCCTTGGGCGTTTCGGTTGCCCCATGTGTAGACATAGCTGTCTGGACCAAAGGGGTTGTCCTCTGGAATAGAACCGTCAGGATTGAGGCGCAGGATTTTACCGTTTAAGCTCTCGAGGTCTTGGCTGTTGCCGGTATCACCAGCATCACCGGTGGTCATGAGCATGGTGTTGTCTGGGAGCCAAAGCAAACGGCTACCATTGTGGATTTGAGCCCCAGGCAAGCTCAAAAGCTCCTGTTCATTGACCAGTTCTGTGCCGTTCCACTCAAACACACTGAGGTGCTCCGACACACTAAACTGACCATCGCAGTATACCACCCATACACGGGGGTCTTCTGGGAAGTCAGGGTGCTGGATCATACCCAAAAGCCCCGGCTCTCCAGAACCATTGTAGGTCACATTTAAGTCGAGCACGGTCGTGTAATCTCCGGATGAAGGATCGATTCGAATCACCCTTCCTTTCCGTTCGCTGCACCACAACATGTCATCGCCACCCCAAACAAGCTCCCAAGGAATTTGGCTGTCGTCTACCAAATCAGTGGCGAACAAGGTGGTGTTGCCAACGGTAAACGTGTCTTGAGCTTGGGCCTCTGTGCTCAAGAGTGAAACACAAAGAAGACCTACAAGGAAAAAGGCTCTATTCATGGTGCAAGAATAAGGAGTGGAATGCGATTAGAGGCCTGCAGCAAAGGCGAGGGCCGTGAATGGAGGGATTTGTTGCCCCATGGGTTTACCCAAAAGGCATGGAGCTTGATCCAAGTTGGGAATCTCGACGGGCACATCGCTCTGGTTGAAGAAAATGGTGGTGGTTTCGTCTAAGTATTGTCGGGTAATCTTCAGCAGCTGAGGAGCAGGGGAGGACAATTTGGTCTGTCCAAACATCATGCTCATTCGGCTTCGGCGAAGGGCCACCCAACGCGCGGCCATTTCTCGGGTCCGTTTTTCTTCCAGGTCGAGGTTGTCAAAGCGGACCATGCGGCGGTTGTCTGGATCATTCCCGCCCACATCGGCGTATTCATCTCCTTGATAGATGCACGGCACGCCGGGCATGCTCATGTTGAATGCGGTCAGCATGCGCATGGCCTGATGTCCTCGCATCCCCTCCCTTTTAATCTCTCGGGTCCATCCGGCCAACTTGTGGTCCTCATCCCAGCGCACGGTTCCTTCTGCCAGAGACGCGAACCTTGGCCTGTCTTGGTTCCCCGTAATGGTGCCCATGAGGTGGTGCGCACCGTATTGGCTTAACCCCTCCTCGGCGACCTGAATGAGGTCTGAGAAACCCGCATTTTCCTTACCAAAAGCCACGATGGCCTTGTCATACAGGTTGAAGTCGAATTGCGCGTCAATCAAACCGGAACCCAGATAACTTCCGATGAGTTCAGCACTTCCATAGGTTTCTCCAATTTGATATATGCGCCTGCCAGTCCCTGCAGTGTGCCGCTTTACTTTCTGGGTCAAAAGGCGCCAAAAGGACAAGGGGATGTGCTTGGTAGCGTCGTGACGAAAACCGTCGATCTTGCTGTTCAGCACCCACCATGCAGCACTGTCTGACATGGCTTCGGCCACATCTTCACGTTCAAGGTTCAGGGTGGGCATAAAGGTGTCGAACCAGGTGGTCAGGCGTTCATCGTCCCACAATTGGGTGTTCTCCCTGCCATCGGGCAAATAGAGATCGGTGGCCCAGTCGGGGTGCTCTTTGTACAGTGGATGCGCCTCGTGCACATGGTTCGCCACATAATCCAGCAAGAAGTTCATGCCTTTGTCGTGAGCGGCGTCGACCAGGTCATTAAAGGTGGTGCGGTTGCCAAATCGCGGATCGATCTGGGTGTTTGAAATGGGCCAATAACCGTGATAACCACTGAATCGACTCGTGACATCGGTACTGGGGTCCTGCCAATAGCCGTAAGCAGAATCAGGATTGGTGGTGATGGGGCTGATCCACAACGCGGTAACACCGAGGTCATCAAAATAACCACCGTCCAGCGCTTTGCGGATACCGGCCAAATCCCCACCCTGGTCGTTTGCCTGGGGCAAAACGGAGGGGTCGTCAACCGGACTGTCGTTGGTTCGGTCCGCATTTTTGAACCGATCGACCAGCATGAAATACAAGACTTGTCCTTCCCAATCTTGGCGGGTGAGTTGTGCGGGAGAGTCAATGGGAATGCCGTCCATGAGCGGAATGCGCACTTCGTGGCTCGGTTTGCCATCTCCGTTGGCCCAAAGGCGCAGATTCGAGCGGCCGGATCCATAGGCCTGCGCAGGAATGCGCACGACCCCCGTTCCATCTTCTCCGAGCGTGGTTGTGGCGTACAGTTGATTTTCCCACCATCCCCAAACCCGTGCTCCCGGGGTTCCAAGAAGCCGGACGTCATGCACTTGGTTCCCGCCAAATCCAATGGCCGCCAGTTCAATGTTCTCACCGTTGCCCTCCATGGTCAAAATGGAGTTGAATCCACCAAAGCCATTGTCCACTTTGTGAGGGTTGACAGGGTCTGGCATTTCTTGGCCGTCCACCACCAATTGATAGGGATGCTGCCCTTCGGGCAATAAGAGTTCAATGCTCCATTGGCCATTGCGGTCCAGGGCCAAAGGATGACTGGTGCGCGACCAGCCATTGAACGCCCCCATGATGCGGACATCCGTGTGCTCTTGGTAATCCGAGGGCATCGTATAGGTGAAGCTTTGCTGGGTAGAGGAGAGGACAGGGACATGTGCTGCCCTGCCGTTGAGCCTCAATTCTAAGGCGCCAAACCCTTGAGCAGGCTGGCCTTGGATCCAGACGCCAGATTGAGCGTCTCGAACCTGCACGGCTTGCTGTATTCCCTGTCCCCACGCCGGAATCCAATACACTTCGTCGGGAAGGTGTTCTGGACAGAAGTCCGAAAGGGGGATCCATGTGGAATCTGGTGCAAGGCGGACGGGCATGGCAGTTCCCGGAATCACCTCTGCCAAATCTTGAACAGGCTCATCGGGAGCATGGCAAGAGGCAAGGGTGAAGCCAATGATGCAAAAGGGAAGAAGCGGTTGACGCATGGGGGTACAATATCAGAAACGCCCGGGACGTGGCCGGGCGCTTCGAAGTCTTGCTTGTGGCAAGTTGAATGAGACGGGAATTTCAATCACAGATCAAAATCCCCAAGCTGTTGGCAGGCGGAGGTCCCGTAAAGGTGTAGCCAGGCTTGGTGATGTACCAACGCACACCGTTTTCCAGGGGCTCGCCGGTATATGGGCTTTGGTCTATGTTGGAGAGCGTACCCAAGAAAAAGTCCTCGGGAACGAAAGTGAAGCTGAAAAATCCAGGTTTCCCTTCTACCGGCTCCATTTTTAATTCGGGCACTGTTCCCGCATCGAAAGGGGTAGAGGCCACGCCATCGTCACCATAAGTGTAGAGCGTAAAGGCATCGGTGCGTGCGGTCAAATGCAGGTAGACTTCGTCGAGGTCTTCGAGGTCTGGATTGGTTTCTTGGTTGTTGTCGTAGGTGAAGGTCACAAAGTCATCACCCTCCCTGAATTCGGGAAAGACACACATCCGTCCATTGCAAAGTTGAGGCACGATACCCACCGACAAGTCCTCTGTTTTAGCCTCGCCACCAAACTCCTCTTCATAGGCGTAGCCATTGTCAAATTTGGCCAAGCAAGAGATGCCTCGCGTGAAGAAGGTGGGGCCGTCGACACCGAAATACTCCGTGGGAATAAAGCTGAAGCTGTAGAGCTTTTCTGCCACCTTGGTCATCACCTGATGGTCGTCGCTGTCTCCCCAATCGCCATTGCCAGCAGCAGGTGCCGAGGGATTCCACGCCCAGAGGTAGACCGCTTCATCTGGATAGGCGTCGAGCATGTCGCTCAAGCGCTGGTCTTGACACTGGCTCAAGTCAATGTAAAGGGTGCACTCAGCGTCAGCAGCGGTTGGAGAGGGCAGGACATAAGCCGCTTGTCCCCATGCCACGGTCGTTGTGCAGGCCAGCAGGATGGCCAATCCCTGAGAAATGCGGTTCATTGAGGAATGCGGTTGAAGGTGAAGGTGTAGATCACAGTTTCGACAAGGGCACCCCCTTCGCCACAAGTGCGGCGGTATTCAATCGCCATTTGATCGTCGTAAGGGCGCACCGTGGTCCCGAGGTTGTACTGCAAAGTGTCAGAGGCACCCATGAGCAGCAAAAAGGTGGGGAACGCTGGGTCATCAAAAGCCCACATGCCCCCTTCACCAAAGTACGCTCTGCCCATTTCTTGCTCGATCGAATAAGAGTCGTCACCATTGAAGGTCATGCGCATGGGAGTGATGCCTTCTTGAATATACAGGGCGCTCAAATCGCGCGTTTCCTTCACGGGGTTGTTCAAGTCTTGCTGGGAAAAGGCGGACAGTTCCCAAGTCCCCAAAAATCCAGCACGTTTGTCAACGGGCTCTCCAAGTTCGCCTTCGATTTGTGGCTTGCATCCTGCGATAGTGGCCAATATGGCCAGGGCCATAATCGGGAGGAATGAATGTCGCTTCATGTCAATGCGGTTTCTAGGGTTCACAAGCAACCGCCTTCGTCGTTCAGAACGAAGCCAGCAGCGGTGGTAGAGGAGTTCGGGAATTGGAGCAATGAACCAGGACAGTCCCAAGGAGCGCCGCGAACGGTTTCAGGTTCACCCATGACACCGCGGAGCTTGACGTGGTCCAGAGCCCAGCCTTCGCACAGTGTTTCCTTGCGGTATTCTTCGCGGGCGGCGGCCAGCACCTCGGCCGCTCCGGAGCCTGCTGGCAAGTCATTCAGGTCTTCCCCAAATGCGCGGTCTCTAATGGCGTTGATGTCGCCAATGGCCGTGGCCAAATCACCTCCGTTTTCCGCAATGGACATGGCCCGCAGGAGGTGAAGTCCCGTCAAGTGAATGACGGGGACATTAAAGAATTGCTTGTCGTCGAAGCGGGTCACCTTGTGCACGACCCCATTGGACTCGATCCAGTTTCCTCGGTCATCTGCGGCGTTGAGCTGAAACAGGTCATTGATGTCGTCGCTAAAGGTCAGTTGCGGATTCAGGTTGTTGTCCTGTCGGAAGTTGTCCCTGAAGGCCGAACTGCGGTCGTTGAGCAAGCTGTCCCCATCCACGGCAAAATAGCCCCCGGTAATGCCGAAGACGGTTTCTGGGTTGATCTGTTCGCCGGCCAAAACGCTGTCGCTGCCCGCTTCATACCGGTCGAGGTCGTTGTCGAGCACAAACAAGCCACTGCCAATTACGCGCTCTGCTTCGGCTTGTGCTGCATTCCAGTCTTGGCGCATGAAATGAATGTGGGCCAAAAAGCCACTGGCTGCCATGCTGCTGGCGTATGGACCGTTTTCTTGAGGAAGGTTGGCCTTGGCGAATTCTAGGTCCGCGATGATTTGAGCGTAAACATCGGCCACTGTAGCACGTGGGCTGGGAGGCTCAACAGCATCGGTGCGCAAGGGCACGCCCAGGTGGCTATTGTCGGTCGTATACCCGTAAGGGTAAGCCCACATTTTGACCAGATACCAATGACATACGGCGCGAACAAAACGGGACTCGGCTTCCAACCGCAAACGCGTCACATCGTCCAAATCTTCGACAAGGTCAAAGCTGTCCACCACCACATTGGCCCGGTATATGGCGTAATAGAAGTCGGTGTAGAGCCCGCCTGTGGTAGGGGTAAAGAAATTGGTTTCCCGGTTCCAAACTGCGGTGTAGTCTAGGCTGGAGTAGGGGCGCGCCATGTTGTCTGTGAGCAGCTCAGCGATGCACTGCTGGCGCCCATTCAATAGGTTGGCCAGGACATCGTAATTGGAGTTGAGCATACGCTGCAGATCGTCTGCATTGTTGATGGCATCCTCTGCTAGGATCACATCTCCAGGCTCGAACTCCAGCATTCTGTCACAACCGGACAACAGGAGAGCACAACCGGCGGCACTGGCAAAAAGGCGAAGGGATTTCATGGTCGTCTGCATGGCGAATCAGAAAGACATGTTGATGCCAAGGGTGAAGGCCCGCTCTTGTGGAGGCGTGAGGTAGGTCACGTTGGGGCTCATGTTGCGGTCTTGTGCGTTCTCAAAGTCACGCACCACTTCGGGGTCAAGTCCCGGGAAGTTGGTGATGGTAAACAGGTTGGTGACGCTGGCATTGACGCGCAGATTGCGGATGGCATGTGGACCGGTTCCGACTGTGGGGATGGTGTACCCCAAGGTCAAATTGCGAAGGCGCAAATAGCTGGCATCAAAGACAAAAAGACTGGTATTCCACCAAGGGAAACCGCTGGGGAGACCGTAGGTGGTTTCGTCCAACGTCAGGCGCGGAAAAGTGGCTTCGTCACCGGGTTGCCGCCACCGATCCAAGATCTCAGTCCGCATGTTCCAACCGGTCACCACACCGAGCTGTCGCTTAGAGGAGCTGTCAAAAATCTTGGCGCCGTAGCTGAATGTGGCGAGTGCACGGAGGTCCCAATTCTTCCAACGGAAGGTGTTGGTCATGCCACCTACGAATTCAGGGAGACCGTCTCCAACGTATTGCCGCTCGCTGTTGTCGTAATCAAATGTTTCATTGCCTGCCCGGTCCAAATAGACTGGAAGGCCAGTTTCGGCATCCACGTGGGAGAACATCATGAGGTAGAAGCTACCTACGGGACTTCCCGTGATCACCCGGCTGTCGTTGGTGCCACCGCTGACCGCGTCAGGTGTGTAGTTCCCAATGCTCTGAAGCTCGTTGTAGTTCCGCGCCACATTGAGTTCGGTGGTCCATTGGAATTCTCCGACCAGATTGCGGCTCTTGATGCTCCATTCCACACCACGGTTCAGGATGGTCGCCACATTGTCCCAACGGTTGGTGAACCCCGTGCTTGGTGGGGTGGAGACGTTCATGATGACATCCTGAGAAAGCTTGTTGTAGTAGGCGAGTTCAGTGGTGATTCTGTCGTTCCACAAGCCCACCTCAATGGAAGCGTCGACGGTTCGAGAAGTCTCCCAGCGCAAGTTGGGGTTGGCCGGTTGGAGGGGGAATAGAATGGGCGCTCCATTGTAAAGGATGCCGTTGTCTGGGGCACTGTACGTGCCAAAACGCGCATAGTCTGGAAGGGCCGCATTGCCAGTCTTTCCCCAGCTGGTGCGGGCCTTTAAAAAGCTCATCGTGCCGCTTTCGAACCAGGGCTCGTCACTCACGACCCAGCCGGCACTCAAAGAAGGGAAGAAACCGTAGCGGTAATTCCGGCCAAATCGGCTGGAACCGTCCACACGCGCAGTCCCTTGAAAGAAGTAGCGGTCCTTGAGCGTGTAATTGGCGCGCCCGAAATAGGAGAGGAAGCTGTGCTGAGAAGGGTTGTTGACGGTGGTCTGGCCGTTGGCCAATTCCAGCAAGCTGTCATTGTCAAACACCGGCCCGGTCACGTCACCAAAACCGATGCCATAACCGTAGCTATCGGTGCGCTGAAATTCAGATCCGGCCAACAAGCCCAGAGAACTGAATTCGGTCAGGTCCATTTTGTAGTCCGCGGTCAAGCTGTAGTTCCAGTTCAACACATAGTTCGCGTAGCGGTTGGCATTGCCCAAATCACTGGTCAGGAAAATGCTCGGCGGGTTGTAGATGTCTTCCCGAACGTGCATGTAATCAAATCCACCTGACCCCTTGATGAACAGGTTGTCCATTGGAGTGAGGATCAGGCTGGCGTTGTTGATGGAGCGGTTCTCCGTGGTGACCCACGTTTTGCTCTCACGCACGGCCACAGGGTTTTTTGTGCCTCCCCATTCGTCTTGGTAGAGATAGTAATCTCCAGGAAGACCGTTCACCGTCCCGTCTGCATTGAACAGGGTGTCACTGCGGTAAACAGGGTAGTAGGGCAAGGCATTGGACATGGCATCACCCAAACCACCAGACCAGGCGGCATCGATGCGGTTGTTGATGCCTTGACTCAAGCTTGAAGACACCATGATTTTGGCCCAGTCCGCAGGTTCAAAGTCGGCATTGAGGCGGCCGCTTACACGTTCATAGCTGTTGCCCAGGAGGTAACTGCCGTTGTCGTCATAGCTGACGCCAGCGTAGAGGTTGTAGTCCTCGCCACCCTTGCGCGCACCAAAGCTGTAGTTGTGCTTCACGCCGGTCCCAATGGTTTCACTGACCCAGTCGGTATCGGTCAACATGGCCTGTTCAAAAGCGGTCTTCCGTGCCTCGGGACTGTCACCCGCGGAGCTGAATCCCGGCAGCCACACATAGCCAGTTCCTCCGTCGTTTTCCCATGCTTCTTGGCGCAGGGTCAGGTACTGCTCGGTATTGAGCATGTTGGGCAACGAGGCCGGGTTGGAGAAGCCTGCGCTGCTGCTGAATTCGTAGCTCGTTCCTGCTTGTCCACGTTTGGTAGTGATCAAGATGACACCATTGGCACCGCGCGATCCGTAGATCCCGGTTGCCGCAGCATCCTTCAGGATTTCCACCGATTCAATGTCGTTGGGGTTGATGGTGGCCAGCGGGTTGTTGTTCATTGCACCGCTGTTGCCCCGCAGGAAGTAATTCTGAGTGATGGGAATGCCATCGACCACATACAGCGGATCGCCTGCTGCGGAAACCGAAGCCACGCCACGCACGCGAATCAGACTTCCCGCACCAGCAACACCGGAGCTTTGGCTCACTTGCACCCCCGCAGCTTGTCCTTGCAAGGCCGCTTCGAAGCTCGGTGTGCGCACCGCCGTGATTTGCTTGGAGTCAATTTGAGCGATGGAACCGGTGACCTCCTTTCTGCGCTGGACACCATAACCAACGACCACCACGTCGTCCATCAGCACAGCATTGGTTTCCAACGACACATTCAAGGAACGGGTTTGACCTGCAGCCAAGGTCACCTTTCTGGTCACCTTGACGTAGCCTACAAAGCTGAAGCTGATGGTGTGTTCGCCTTCACCCAAAGTCAGGTTGTAACGGCCATCCACATCGCTGGACACACCTCTTGCCCCGCCATTGGCGACAATGGTCGCACCAGGCATGGGACCTCCATTTTCATCTGTGACAAGGCCAGTCAGCGTTTGTGCAGATAGGCCGCAAGAAATCAGCACTCCCGCAAGCGTGAACAGGCTCGAAATGGTTCGGATCATGAATCGGTGAGATAAGACTCTGGTGATGGAGTCAGGCAATTTAGCCTCCGGAGTGTTAGAAGGATGGCAGGCCATTCTTGTGTGGGTCATTCTTGGTTCAACCAATAAGCTGAGGAGCTTGAGCCGCCTTGGGTAACCCGGATCAAATAAGGACCAAAAGGCAAAGCCACAGGCATGGGTATAGTGTTCTGTCCGTATGCACATGGAATGGTGGCCACACAGCGGCCCATCAGGTCAAACACCGCCACACTGCACGAGGAAGTAACGGGGGTTTCCAGCACCAACGAAGGGGAGGTGCTGGGGTTCGGTACGACCTGAAAGGTGGCGGGATGCTGGGCCTCGTGGATGGCCAAGATGTTGCCGGGAGTCTCCAACGCCACATCGGTCCAAAGGTGGTACTCTCCGGGCTCAAAGTCCCACGAGGCTTCCAAATCTGTCACTTCTAAAGTGGCTCCACTAAAGAAGTCGTACCACGTTCCGGTATGCTGAAAACCAGGAGTCATAGACAGCGGGGTGACTTGAAAGTTTCCAGCAACCACCACATTCATGTCCGTGCCGTTGAGATGAAGACGTTTTCCAAATCCCCAAACATCCCAATTGAAGTCCGTCGTTTGGAAAACGGGGTGATCGCGCTTGAGCCCGGCCAAGGCAGACATCACCTGGTACACGCGATAACGGGCTGGCATTTCACGGTAATCCCACCTGACAGGCTTTGCAGCAACCCTGCAGTCCTCGTTGATCGTCACGCCATCACTGCAGGTGTTGATGGAGTAGTCATAGCCCAACTCACCGAATTGCCAGATCATTTTGGGGCCGGGCAAGGGGATGTTGAAGCAAGCGGCCAATTCAATGCGGCCCAAGGCGGTCTCTAAATCCGTAATGCTGTAGCCCCCATTTTCATTGCCAAACTGCAAATTCTTGTACATGAGGCGCTCCTCATCGTGGCTTTCGGCATAGCTCACAGACCGGGGGTGGTTCCAACCCCGCTCTTGCCAGCTGGCCCAAGCCAGGTTTGACGGATATCCCATGGCGCCTTCTTGGTAGTCGTGGGTCACATTGGCCCACGTCATAAACCCAAGGTCGCTGAGTGCCTTCTCCTCATTGTTGTCGGTCCAATGCTCTAGGATCATGTAAAAATCGGGGTCTTGGGACCACACATGGTTTCCATAATCGGACCACAGGTTAATCCTGTCTTGATCATAGCCGCCGCCAGTGCCGTTCCAAGTGAATCCTTGCGAAAGGTCCCACCTGAATCCATCGACATGAAACTCCTCCCTCCAAAAATCCATCACCCGCTTGGTGAAATCCTGGGTGGCCTGGGCTTGGTGATCGTAGTCAAAAAAGAAGTCGACGCCGTTGGGAGGGGCAACGGTGTTGAAGAAGGGGTTGTCCGCTGCGGGAGCATTGTTCTGCCACCACATCAGGATTTGCGGATTGGGCCAGTCGCTGTGGTTCATGACCATATCGAGGATGACCGAGATGCCGCGTTCGTGACAGGCATTGATCAATTCTTGCAGCTTGGCCTTGGGCCCATAAGCCTTGTCCACTGCGAAGTAAAAAGAGGGGTTGTATCCCCAACTGTCGTTCCCGTTGAACTCGTTGACGGGCATCAATTCCAAAGCTGTGATGTTCAATTCAGCCAAGTAATCCAAGGTGTCAATGATGAAGTCGAAAGTGCGCTCATTGCTGAAGTCGCGAACGAGCAACTCGTAGATGACCAGGTTTTCCTGTGCGGGCCGATCGAATTCACCATCGGTCCAATCAAAGCTGTCCTCACCTGTTTGAAAAACACTCACAGGCCCTTGGTTGGTCATGCCCGTTGGGTAGTCAATCAGGAAGGGGTAGGTAGACTCGGCAATCCAAGGGTCATTCCAGTAATCCAATTGCTTCTCTGCATAGGGGTCAGCGAACCGCTCGTCATTGGGCATGACGTGGTATTGATAGCGGTATTCTTGGTTGGGGTTCAATCCAGAGAGTTCAATCCAAAACCGATCTCCTCCAGGCGTCACGTTCATCATGAACGCCTCTTGAAGGTCCCAATTTGTGATGTCGCCGATGAAGAATACGTGGCTTTTCCCCGGAGCAAAAAGCTGAAGCACGATAGAAGATCCGTCGGCCGAAGGGTTCAGGCCATCTTGCGTTCCTTCTGGTGCTGCAGCCACATTCGGGGTTTCGGGAAGCACCAAGATTTCCGCAGTGACCACGGCGCTGTTGCTTCCGTTGTTGGCATGGAATTCCACAACGTGGGTGCCTGGTGTCGCAGGGATGAAGTCGTGGGACAGTTGCACCGCATCAGAGGCGGTAGCCAAGGTGTCGCCGTTGCTGACAAAGCTCAAGGCTGCAGGCTCGGATGCGGAAGCTTGCAGGGGAACAGTCTGTCCCAAGACGGCCAGTGAATTGTTGGACTGCGGCTGCAAGAAAACCGCAGAGAAACTCCCGTCGCTCAGTGGCAAGAAAAGGTCGCCCCCATCTGTGTCACGCCCCACGGCTGTGCCGCTCCCATTGCGAAACACCATGGCCAGTTGTTCGGCGGTCTCATTGGCAGGAAGTCCATAAAAATCCGCTAAGGTTTGGCCTCCAAAGTCATAGCTCCACAAATTGATGCCCACGTAATCCATGACCCATTCGGGATCGGTGCTTGCCCATGGCATGTTCACGTATTGCCAGTCCGTCGGAGTAGAACTCCCGGAAGTGATCAGTCCTGTGTGGATGTACACGGGGATCACCCCGGTGAGCTCCCCATTTCCTTGGGAAGCATCGTAATACAGCGTCACCTGATCGTCCGCTGAAGGAAATGGAGGGTCGGTCCACACCACTTGTGCGTTTGACCAGAAAGGGAGTGTGGCCAGCAAAGCGGGCAAAATCAACCTAATCGCCATGAAGTGGTAGGGGTGTTATCTGTTTCGAAGCAGAGACTGAATGTACACTTCAATCTTGTCTCCGATATGTGTAGAGCTGTGCAGGTTTGTGGAGTACACCCGCCTGCTTTTCATCGAGGGCGACGACATCAGCCATGCGCTTGACATTTTTCCGAAAATTCCTTTTGTCGAGGGTCTTTCCCAAAATGATCTCGTGCAGTCTTTGGAGCTGTCCAAGGGTAAACTTCTCTGGCAACAATTCAAAGATGATGTTCCTGTTGGCCACATCCTCGCGCAACTGCTCCAATCCAGCGTCAATGATCGCATTGTGGTCAAAGGCCAGTGTGGGAATATTGGACAGGAGGCACCATTCTACTTGGCTCGCAAAGCTATTGGGCTTAGGGCGGTAATCGGCCAAAGCCACCAAGCTGTAGTAACCCACCGAGACAACACGGCGATCAGGATATCGGCGCATCTTGGTAAGCCACTCCTTGTCTTTTTCGTGAAAAACGCGGTCAGGCGCTCCAAAGGTGTAGAACTGTTTGAGGAAGATGCCCTTGATGGAGGTGAGGTTCGACAGAATGCGGGACGCCGCTTCATCGAGTCCTTCCTCGGGAAGCACCAAGTCACCAGGAACGGCCATGTGAAAACGTTCTTGGCCCATGTCCTGTCCGGGCAAGCCCTGACGAATCAGCAAAATCCGGAGGTCATCACCGTCAAATCCGAAGACCACATTATCTACACTGACATCAAATGTCATGCTCCGTTTGTTGGAGTTGAGGCTGGCAGTCGTGGAGGTGTTCATGTTGACTTGGTGTCAAAAGTACACCAATTTCGAATCGTCACATCTCGCGCTACATTCGCGGTCCCTTATCTGATGAGTAAAATTGAACGCATAGGCGTCCTAACGAGTGGAGGCGACGCCCCAGGAATGAATGCTGCAATCCGCGCTGTGGTGCGTTGTGCAGTATTTCACGGCATCGAAGTGTCGGGCATCTTCCAAGGCTATGAAGGCCTGATATCCGGAGACTTAAAGCGCTTGCACGCCCGAAGTGTGGCCAAAATCCTTGGCCGTGGAGGCACCATTTTAAAGAGTGCCCGGTGCATGGATTTTCATGAGCCATCGGGTAGGGCAAAAGCGGCAGGTGTACTCCGCGATTCCAAGGTCGATGCCCTCGTTGTAATTGGCGGAAACGGCACATTTACCGGAGCTCAAAAACTGGCCGAAGAGCACGATGTGAGGGTGGTCGGCATCCCCGGAACCATCGATAACGATTTGGCGGGTACGGATTACACCATTGGGTACGACACCGCCACAAATACGGTCGTGGAGGCCGTCGATAAAATTCGAGACACCGCGAGCAGTCACAACCGTTTGTTCTTTGTGGAAGTGATGGGTCGTGACAGCGGCTACATCGCCCTCAAGACCGCCATTGCCACTGGCGCCATTGCCGTCATGACGCCAGAAGCGGGCATGAGCGTGGAAGACCTGATCGACATCCTCGAGCGGGGCGAAGAGTCCAACAAAACAAGCAGCATTGTCATTGTCGCCGAAGGGGACACCAATGGGGGGGCAATGGAAATTGCGGCCAAGGTGCAATCCAAGTACAACAAATACGACACCCGTGTCACGGTACTCGGTCACATTCAACGCGGAGGAGACCCCAGTTGTTTCGACCGCGTATTGGCCAGTCGATTGGGTGTCGGGGCCGTCGAAGCTTTGATCAGTGGCCGCAATGCCGTCATGGCAGGTTTGGTCAACGACGAAGTGGTATACACCCCGTTCCCAGAAGCGATTAACAGAAAGAGTAAGGGCCTCGACGAAGAGCTTCGCGTCGCCCAAATCCTGAGCATTTGAATTTTAGAACATCATATAGATCATGACCAAAGTTGCGATTAACGGATTCGGCCGCATCGGCCGATTGTCCTTCCGACAGCTCCTTGCCAAGGAGGGTGTCGAAGTGTGTGCCATCAACGACTTGACCAATGTTGAGACCTTGGCACACTTGCTGAAGTACGACAGCATTCATGGACGTTTCCCGGGCGATGTGAAAGTGGAAGGTGGCCACCTTGTGGTCAACGGCAATACGATTCACGTGAGCGCTGAGCGCGACCCAGCGGCTTTGCCATGGGCCAAGTTGGGCTGCGATGTAGTGGTAGAGAGCACAGGTGTGTTCCGCGACGCTGCCGGGGCAGGCAAGCACCTCACAGCAGGGGCCAAGAAGGTGGTGATTTCAGCACCCGCTAAAGGAGACATCAAGACGGTGGTTCTCGGTGTCAATGACGACATCATCACGCCTGCGGACACCATCATGTCCAATGCGAGTTGCACCACCAACTGTTTGGCTCCAATGGCCAAGGTCTTGAATGACAACTTTGGGTTGGTCAAAGGCTACATCACTACGGTGCATGCGTACACCTCCGATCAGTGTCTTCAAGATGCGCCACACTCGGACCTTCGCCGGGCCCGTGCCGCTGCCATGAGCATGATTCCCACCACGACTGGCGCAGCTGTTGCAGTTGGCCTTGTGCTCCCTGAGCTCAAAGGCAAACTCGATGGGGTAGCCGTGCGTGTACCAACCTCAACAGGATCTTTGACGGACCTGGTAGCTGAATTGGGACGCGACGTGACTGCAGAAGAAGTCAACGCGGCCATGAAGGCGGCGGCTGAAGGGCCTATGAAGGGCATTCTGGAGTACACCGAAGATCCCATTGTAAGTGCTGATATCGTTGGCAATACACACAGCAACATCTTGGATTCAGGCATGACATCCGCCCAAGGAAACATGGTCAAGGTCTTTGGATGGTACGACAATGAAATGGGGTATTCCAGCCGTGTGGCTGACCTCGTGCAGCGCATCGGCTGAGTAATGCGGGTGCTCATAGCCGATAGCGGCTCGACTAAATGTGATTGGCAGCTTCTTGACGCCTCCGGAAAGGAAGTCATGGAGTTTCATACCATGGGTTTCAACCCTTACTTCCATTCTGCGGACAAGGTGGAGGAGGTCATGTCAGCGCATGCCGATGTGGAAGCCATTCAGAGCGAAGTGACCCACGTGTTTTTCTATGGTGCTGGAAGCAGCTCGGCGCCCTTGTGTGCCATCATCGAAGAAGGGCTGCAGCGGGTATTCAAGCAAGCCGCGGTCACGGTCGATCACGATCTCGTGGGCGCGGCGTTTAGCACCTACGATGGCCGGCCTGGCATTACATGCATCATCGGAACAGGGTCCAACAGCTGTCACTTCAGCGGCTCCACGGTGAGTGAGGAGGTGCCCGCATTGGCCTACATCTTGGGAGATGAGGCGAGTGGGAGTTGGCACGGTAAGAAACTGCTGGCCGCTAAGCTATACCACCAATTGCCTGCTGAAATCGAAGCGGACTTTGACGCGATGTACGGGTTGACAAAGGACGATATCGTGGACCGCGTTTACTTAAAGGAAGACCCCAACGTCTTCCTGGCGAGTTTCATGACCTTCATTGGCAAGCACAAATCTGAGCCCATGTTCAAAGCCTGGCTTGCAGAAGGTTTTAGGGCGTTTATAGATGTGCACGTCAAGTGTTTTGATGGCTGGACCAATGAGCCTGTGCATTTCATCGGCAGTGTGGCCTATCATTTTCAAGAGGAATTAAGAGCTGAGTGCGCCAAGGATGGCATCGAAGTGGGACAAATCATCAAGAAGCCCATCGATGGTTTGGCCGCCTATCACTTAAAGCACATCTTGCCTCACGTGGAATCCTGACCTTCCAGTTTATGGCATTTACCCCCAAAGCCTGTCTGTTCGACCTTGACGGCGTCATCGTAGACACTGCGAAATACCACTTTACAGGTTGGAAGCGCCTTGCCGACGAGTTGGGCATTCCTTACACCCACGAGGACAACGAGCAACTCAAAGGCGTGAGCCGGGTGGGATCACTCGAATACATCTTGGAGAAAGGCGGATTGGTGTTGGACAATGACACCAAAGTGCGCCTGATGGAACGCAAGAACGCGCAATATCTCGAGTTGGTTGAGACCATGTCATCCGCGGAATTGTTCCCTGGGGTGGTGGACTTCATCGACGAACTTCTGGGAGCGGGTGTAAAAGTGGGGTTGGGCTCAAGCAGCCGCAATGCCGCCTTGATTCTGGATCTTTGCGGCATTGCCGATCGGTTCGAGGTGGTCGTCGACGGAAACGGCATCACGTTTTCTAAGCCCGATCCCGAGGTCTTTCTGAAAGGCGCTCATTACTTCGGTTTTGCCCCCCAAGACTGTGTGGTGTTTGAAGATGCCGTGGCAGGAATCCAAGCAGCTTTAAATGGCAAATTCCGAGCGGTAGGGGTGGGCAAGCAGGAAGTCCTGTCCCAAGCCGAAGTGGTCATCTCGGGCTTTGAAGGGTTCACCCTTTCCAAATTGGAACAGCACCTTTCCTGACCCTACCTTTCTGAACCATGCGGAGGTACCTCGATGTAGACCCTTGGAAGATTGTCGAGTCCGGTTTTCATCCGGAGCGCCAACGCGCGTCCGAATCCATTTTTAGCATTGGAAATGGGCGCTTTGGCCAGCGCGCAAACCATGAAGAAGCGTATACAGGCGACACGCTGAGGGGCAGCTATGTAGGTGGGGTATACTACCCCGACAAGACCAAGGTGGGGTGGTGGAAGAACGGATATCCGGAATACTTCGCCAAGGTGCTCAACGCACCAGACTGGACCACCATCCGACTTTGTGCAAACGGAGAAGAGCTCGATCTGGCCACCCATGCCCCCCTTCATTTTAGGCGGGAACTCGACATGTTACGCGGTCTGCTAACCCGGACATTCGAAGTGAGCGTCGGAGGGATGCACCTCTCTGTAAAAGCCCAGCGCTTCTGCAGCATGGCAGATGTCGAAACAGCGTTCCTACGCTATTCAGTGGATGTTTTGGACGGCAGCGGCACCTTGACGCTGGAACCGGTCATGGATGGGGACGTCACCAACGAAGATGCCAATTGGGACGAGCGGTTTTGGGAGGTGAACGCTGCAAGCGGTGACGCTACAGGCGGTCATCTGACGGTCACGACCAGAAAAACGGGGTTCCAAGTCAGCCATGCCATGCGCGCCACGGCTTGGTTTGACTCTCGCTCATTAGAGGGCTCGGCCTTGCCCATGAAGCATGGTCACGCCGTGCGGTTCGAATGCGCAGTAGAAGCCGGTTCACGTTGTGTGGTCGACAAGACCATCAGTCTGTTGAGGGGCATGGACCACTCCAAGGAGTCCATCCTAGAAAAGGCAGAGCAGAAGGTGGAGGAGGCCGTGGCCCTGGGC
The DNA here is from genome assembly GCA_905478795.1 of uncultured Flavobacteriales bacterium. GTDB lineage: Bacteria > Bacteroidota > Bacteroidia > Flavobacteriales_D > Sanyastnellaceae > UBA8752. The sequence goes on along the minus strand of CAJQJX010000005.1, from coordinate 4,791 downwards.
TGGAGCGCCGCATTACAGGACCACATGATGGCCTGGGAGCGGATTTGGGAGCGGTCCGATGTAACCATAACGGGTGACGATGCCGCACAACAGGCCATCCGCTTCAACATCTTCCACCTGAACCAAACGTTTACTGGAGATGATCCGCGCCTGAATATTGGTCCCAAGGGATTTACAGGCGAGAAATACGGTGGGGCAAGCTACTGGGATACCGAGGCGTATTGCCTGCCATTCTATCTCGGTACCCATCCACAAGGTGTAGCGAGGCAGTTGCTCGTATACCGCCGCAATCACCTGGATAGGGCCATTGAAAACGCGGCCAAACTGGGGTTCGATGGCGGAGCCGCCTTGTACCCCATGGTCACCATGAACGGCGAGGAGTGCCACAACGAATGGGAGATCACCTTCGAGGAGATTCACCGCAATGGGGCCATGGTGTATGCCATCCACAACTACATCCGATACACAGGGGACGAAGCCTATATGGCGGAAGGAGGCTGGGAGGTCATCCTTGGTGTGGCCCGATTCTGGGCACAACGTGTGAACTGGTCAGAGGCCAAAAGTGCATGGGTGATTTTGGGGGTGACGGGCCCGAACGAATACGAGAACAACGTCAACAACAACTGGTATACCAACTATTTGGCTGCATGGTGCTTACAGCAGGCATGTGACGCGTTGGAATGGATGAAGGCCCACGCGCCAGTCGCCTTGAGCGCAGCATCGGCCCATTGGCAGTTCGACGAAGCCAAGGAGCGTCCCCATTGGGAAGCTGTATCGGCTGGGATGTACTATCCAGAACTCGAGGGAACACGCGTCTTCTTGCAGCAGGATGGCTTTATGGACAAAGCCCAAGAGATGGCAGCAGACCTGCCCGATACAGAGCGCCCCATCAACCAGCATTGGAGCTGGGACCGCATTCTGCGTTCGGTATTCATCAAGCAGGCTGACACCTTGCAAGGCTTGTACTTTTTTGAAGACGCATTTGACACAGCCACCCACCGGGAGAATTTTGAGTTTTACGAGCCCAGAACCGTCCACGAGAGCAGCTTGAGTCCTTGTGTACACGTGGTGCTCGCGGCCAAACTGGGCCTTGAAACCAAGGCCGTAGAAATGTACCTCCGCACAGCACGGCTTGACCTGGATGATTACAACAATGAGGCCTATCAAGGCTTGCACATCACCAGTATGGCAGGAACGTGGATGAGCGTAATCGAAGGGTTCGGAGGCTTCCGGGTTCGCGATGGAAAGCCTCATTTCAATGCCATGCTGCCAAAAGCATGGGGCAGCTACAGCTTCCAGCTTCAGTTCAGAGGCCGTCAGCTCAAAGTGTCTGTGGATGCTGAAGGCACCCGGGTCCAGCTCCAGGAGGGAGAACCGCTTGAGGTCGTGCTCGACGGCAAAGCGGTCCGCCTCTCCTGAAACCGAAACAATCAATCCACCCAGAGGCTGTTGATGGCTCCTGGAGTGCCGCCAACATTGATGGACGCCGACCACTGGTCAGGGGAGCTGGGATCACCCGATAGAAATAGGCGCTCCAACGAAGGCCCGAGCCCATCTGGAGCGCCATCCCAATCGCCTGAATCCGAATAAGTCACCGACTCTACGACCTGGCCATCTGGTGCGCGAAGGGCCAGCAATTCGCCGGAATTGTGCAGCCCCCCAGAGCCCCAATCGTACACGGGATAGCCCAACCCTGAGTAGGTCACAGCATGGGCAGTGACGACCACAAAACCGCCAGCATCAATCACGGCTCCGGAAGGAAAGGTGAACGAAAGCCCTTCAGAAAGTGACCAGCCCTCCAAATCCACTGCCGAGCTATCGGGGTTGTACAGTTCCAAGAACTCGAACTCACTGTCGCTGCCTTGGACAGAAGCAGGGTTGTAATGCAGCTCAGAGAAATAGAGGGTGGGCCATGGGCCAGAGGAAGGTGGCCCTTCGTGGCAAGTGGTACCAAAGTCGGCCAGTACAATGAGCAGATCAGACATGCCGACCACACCGTCGCCATCGAGCTCTGTGGGACATCCACCTGTTGCGGTGTTTTGAGAAAAAGCGACCACAGGAGATGTGGCCATCAATACAAGTAGAGAGAGAAAGGAAGGGTAACGCATGGGATTGTTGGATGATTGTCATCCCGAAACAACCCTTTGAAATGCCACGTTTTACCTTGGCTTCACCAACGCCAACGCTGGATTTGTTCGCGCCTCTCCATGCGAGGAAATGCGGGAGAGATTCGCCAGAACGTGAAGAAAAACCCGGTGCTAACCTCAGAGGTGTTCGTTGGCAAGGTTGGCCAAATCGCTTCGTTCTCCCTTGTCCAATGTGACATGGGCGAACAACTCTCGTCCCTTGAGTCGGTCGATCACATAGCTCATGCCGTTGGACTGTTCGTCCAGATAAGGGGTGTCAATCTGCCGCACATCTCCCGTTAGGATGATTTTGGAATTCTCTCCAGCACGGGTAATGATGGTCTTGACCTCGTGGGGCGTCAGATTCTGGGCCTCATCCACAATGAAAATGACATTGGACAGGCTCCGGCCTCTGATATACGCCAATGGGCAGATGGTGATTTTGCCCTCTGCGCGCATTTCCTCAATCGCTCTGAATTTCCGCTCATTCTGTCCGAACTGGCTCTTGATGAAGTTCAGGTTGTCCCACAGTGGCTGCATGTATGGGTTGACCTTGTCCTCGGCGTCACCGGGCAAGAACCCCAAATCCTTATTGCTCAGCGGTACTATGGGGCGTGCCAATATGATCTGGTCGTAGCGGTTTTTCTGCTCCAATGCGCCCGCCAAAGCCAAGAGGGTTTTCCCCGTGCCAGCCACACCACTTACCGTCACCAAATGAATGTCTGGATTCAAAATGGCATGCAACGCAAAGGCCTGTTCGGCATTCTTGGGTTTGATCCCATAGGCATAGCTCTTGTCTACGCGCTCGATGAACCTATTGGACTCACTAAAAAAGCCCAGTGCAGATGCGGACTGGTTCCGGAGAATGTAGAAATGGTTGTTTTTGCGGTTCTTCCCCAGGACGCTGATTTTCCGGGTTTGACCAGACACGTACATCTTGCGCACCACGTCGGCATCCACATCCTCGAGGAGGGTTTTTCCGCTGTATAGGTGTTGCTTGTCCTTCACCTTTCCCGTCTTGAAATCTTCAGCGGGAAGGCTGAGCGCCTTGGCCTTGAGGCGCAAGTTGATGTCTTTGGAGACCAGAACAACCTTCATGTCCGGCTGGTCGTGCTGCAACTGGAGCGCCGCGCTCAAAATCTTATGGTCGTTGGTCTTCTTGTCAAATACCCGAGCAGCGTCCAACCCGCTGGGATGGCCTTCTGAGCTCAGCACAATGCGCAAATGCCCAGCGCCTTCATTGTCCAAGGGGATCCAATCTTGTAAGGTGAAGTCCTTGCTCAGTTGGTCGATGATCCGGATGCACTCCCGGGCTTCAAAATTCTTGGTGTCGTTGCCCACCTTGAAGGTGTCGAGCTCTTCTAAAACCGTGATGGGAATGGCAATTCTGTTGTCTTCAAAGCTCCTGATGGCGTTGTGGTCGTGGAGCAACACAGAAGTGTCGATGACAAAAACCTTGGTGCGCAAGTCCTTTTTGTTGACACTATCGGATGCAGGCGGCGCGGAGGGGCTGGCAAGTGGGGCAGGGGCTGCCGGTGTTGTTGCCTTGTGTTGCGCTTGGTGCTCTGGGGCGAGAAAGGGATTCTTGGTCGTCAAGGTCAGATCTGTTGTGGATTGTTCAGGTCCGAACATCAGAATCAAAAGGCGATCCCTTGAGCGGCTGAGCGATCCGAAGCGTGATACCAAGCTATCGAACGCTCACAGCTGCGCTACCCCATCTGAACAGACTTCTTCACCAAGAATGGGGGACAGTTTTGACAGCCCTCGCAAACCCAGTATACACAGACCGTTCAAGGCGAATGCTGACTGTCCCACTTTTGAACAGGAAACAGCCTACAGTGAGGTCTAGCCAAAATACAGTTCGGGGAGGCCCTCGGGCATCTTGACCTCTATGGTCTGCGTGTCACGGTTGATCGAAACCAGGGTTTCGTCCTTAATGGGGAAGAAGCCCTCCTTTCCGTCTTGCGACGTCTTGAAGAGCGGATTGCCAGGAAGGTCCATTACAGTAGAAATGGTTCCCAGAGCACCGAACTGTACATCGAAGAGTGCATATCCTACTACTTCGTGGTAATAGAACTTCAATCCGGTCAAAGGAGGCAAAGCCGCTACCGGGAGCAGCAGCCTGTGACCAGAGAGGGCTGCTGCCGCATCCACATCCAGCACGCCGTCGAACTGCACCACCGTCGTCTTGGGGCGAATGGAGATGGATTGAATCGTATAGGGAACCAATGTGCCTTGACGCTCCACCCACACCATGTCCAGAGAGGCGTAGTGCTGGGGAACGTCAACGTCCAATTTGATGGCAACCTCGCCTTTGAGGCCATGGGGCTTCAAGGTGCGTCCCAATTCAAACATGTCGTCCGTGATCGCCATCGTACAAATTTCGGGATTGTCTGTAAATGAAGAAGCCACCCGAAGGTGGCTTCCAATATCGTTGTGTTGAAGAAGGAGATTAGCCTTCCTTCTCCTCGTTGCCTTCTTCAGCAGCGGGTGCTTCTTCAGCAGCAGGAGCTTCTTCAGCAGCGGGAGCTTCTTCAGCAGCGAGAGCTTCTTCAGCAGCGGGAGCTTCTTCAGCAGCGGGAGCTTCTTCAGCAGCGGGTGCCTCTTCAGCAGCAGGTGCTTCTTCGGCAGCGGGTGCTTCTTCGGCAGCGGGTGCCTCTTCAGC
>CAJQJX010000004.1 GCA_905478795.1 uncultured Flavobacteriales bacterium | reverse complement strand
TCACATGCATCAGTAGCCGCCGCGTAGAACGTACGGGTAAACGAGTAGCTGCCTTGCAGGTCGGTATCATCACCTGTGCAGGTGTACACCAACTCACTGTCGCTGTAATACTCATCCAAGGTTGGATTAGAATCGCACACGTCAGATGCTGATGAGGAAGCCAAGCCCAGCGTACCTGAAGTGGTATCCACTGCGCAGTTCGCATCGAGGTAAATCGTCGTGTCGTTCGGACAGATCATCGTCGGTGCGTCAGGCGCGGTGGTGTCTTCGATCACGAAGCGGGCCATCGTTGTGGACGCATTGCCGCAAGAGTCCGTCGCCGTGAAGGTCACCTCGCTTTCGCCAGTGGCACCGCAGAGGTCACTCAAAGCAACGTGGTCGTTGCTCCAAATCACAGGACCGCTGCAAGCATCTGTAGCCTCGGCTCCGCCGTTGTCTGCCAACCAAGCTGCCAATGCAGCCGCGTTTCCAGCCCCGTCGCATTCGACCGTGTCATTCTCTGCCTCAACCGTGATCGTTGGATCGGTGGTGTCTTCGATGATGAACGTCGCTGTCGTCGTGCTCATGTTGTTGCAGTCGTCTGCTGCTGTGAAGGTCACAGATACAGTTCCGGTTGCTCCACATGAGTCGGCGAAGTTTGAAGCATCATAGTTGTTCGTCCAGGTCAGCTCTGAATCACAGTTGTCTGTGCCGGTAGCTCCGCCATTGTCGGCGAGCCAAGCTGCCAGTTCAGCTGTGTTTCCTGAACCATCACACTCGACGGTTTCATCCAAAGCTGCTGTCAATACAGGAGACAACGTATCCAATACCGTGATGATTTGGGCACAGTTAGAGGTGTCCCCTGTCAATTCACATGCATCAGTAGCCGCCGCGTAGAACGTACGGGTAAACGAGTAGCTGCCTTCGACATTGCCGTCGCCAATAGGTTGACTTGCAACCGTAGGCTGCTCATTGAAGCGAGACCACTGTCCCTCGTCGATGACCACTACCATGTCGTTCCAGTCATCGCCTCCTTCCTCAACAAGCAACAACTGAATGCCGCCAGATGCCTGTGGAGAATCGGTGGGAATCTCGCTTCCGATATACAAGGTGCCGTTCGGTGCATCACAAGGACCATAGATCTGGCCGCCGGTAAGTTCCAGGGTCACGGTGCCGTCATTCTCCTCAAACGTACCCACTTCGGGGACGATGATGCTGTGGAAGATGCCGGACTCCTCGGTGATGGTAAACGTGATGGTCACTTCACCCGAATATGACATCAAATCGAGATAAACCCCTTCTCCATCCCACGTGTCAACAGGGACGGGTTGGCTGGCTGTAACGCAGGTGTATGTCAACTCGCTGTCGATGTAGTACTCATCCATGGATGGATCAGAATCGCACACGTCAGATGCTGAGGATGAAGCCAAGCCCAAGGCACCGGAAGTGGTATCCACTGCGCAGTTGGCATCGAGGTAAATCGTTGTGTCGTTCGGACAGATTATTGTCGGTGCGTCAGGCGCGGTGGTGTCTTCGATCACGAAGCGGGCCATCGTTGTGGACGCATTGCCGCAAGAGTCCGTCGCCGTGAAGGTCACCTCGCTTTCGCCAGTGGCGCCACAGAGGTCACTCAAAGCATCGAAGTCGTTGCTCCAAATCACAGGGCCGCTGCAAACATCGGTAGCCTCGGCTCCGGCGTTGTCTGCCAACCATGCTGTCAAAGCAGCTGAGTTGCCAGCACCGTCACATTCCACCGTATCGTTCTCCGCCTCAACCGTGATGGTTGGATCGGTGGTGTCTTGAATGGTGAAAGTTGCCGTTGTCGTGCTGCTGTTGTCGCTACAGTCCATCACGGTGAAGGTGACCGTGACTGAACCTGTGGCGCCGCAATCAGGCGTCAAAGCAGCGTAGTCATTGCTCCAATCGAGGTCTTCGGCATCGTTGCATTCGTCGAACGCCGATGCACCTGCGTTGTTGGCCAACCAAGCATTGAGTTCATCCAGATTGCCGGAGCCATCACATTCTGTTGTGGTATCCTGAGCGGTCACTATAATGATGGGGGCCACCGTGTCAATGATCTGAATAATCTGTGTAGTCGTGCTCTTGTTGCCACAATCGTCCGTTGCACTGTAGTAGACATCGTATCCACCCAAGCAACCAAAGCTCATCTCCTTACAAGAGTCAACAGCGAGGGTAACGCCACCACAAACATCTTCTGCCGATACAGCATTGACCGCAGTCAATGAATCGATGTTGCAATCCCAATCTCCGCAGTACACTTCGAGCAAAGGCAGCGCGGTCATTTCCGGCGCTGTTGTGTCTTCAATGGTGAAGATCGCCGTTGTAGAGGAAGTGTTATCACAGTCGTCTGTCGCAGTGAATGTGACAATGGCTATGCCTGTTGATCCGCAATCGTCAGACAAGCAACCTGCCGTGTGCACAAAGCCACGGTCCGTTGAGGCTGGCGCGTAGTTCTTGTTGAATGCACGCAAAGCGACACGGCATTGCTGAGGCGAATAATCGCCGCGGCAATCGCCCAAAACGCCATCCGCAATCTCAATCACCTCATTCACGGTCTTTCCCAGGAATGCACCCTGCAGGATGACCAGGTCACCGAGGGCCACATCGGATGGGCTGAAAGCGGGATCTGCAGCATCAAAAGCCACATTAAGCTTTGCAGTCAGCAAGTGAGACACCAGTGCATTGTTCCAACAGGTTGGGTCAATCGCTTCTTCAGTCGGGTTGGTGCCGCCATGGGTCAAGACCAAGTCCTGTGCACTGCCTGTGCAAGGAAGGTAATTGTCCACCGAAGCAGCATTCGTGAAGTCGAGCTTGAATCCGGCTCCGCAACCCACGGTCAATCCGCTCGGGAATACCGTTGCAAAATCAGCGTCTAAAAGATCAGACGCGGTGTTGCTGTTGTCGCTCCCCCATGTGCCCTGTCGGTACGTATTGAAGGTGTCTGCGCCATCGCCACAATCGCTGTAATTGTTGGACCAAGTGATTCCACTGCAATTGTCCGATGCCGTTGCACCGCCGTTGTTGTCCAACCAAGCTTGGATGGCATCGGCATTGCCCATTCCATCGCATTCAACCGTTGTGTCGGCAGCGGCGGTCACAATGGGCGAAATGGTGTCAATCAAGGTGATGGTTTGGTCGCATTTGAGGGTGTCCTTGTTTTCGCAAACATCTTCGGCCACCAACTGCCATGTTCGAATGAACTGGTATGTGTTTCCGCACAGTGCAGTGGTGTCATCGTCAGAGTATGAGATCGCGTAAGTCGCACTGGCGTCGCAGTTGTCAATTACGGTATAGTCTGGAGCTCCAGTGATGCTGGTATCTGTTCCAGCCTCGCATGCAGCGTCGACCTCCAAAGAGATGTCGGCTGGACAATCCAAAGTCAAAGCCGGCGCCAGTGAATCCCACTGTTGGATATACTGCTGGGCTTCGATGCTGCGGTTGCCACAAGAGTCAATCGCTGTCCACAGGCGCATCCATGTCCCTGGGCAGCCCCCTGAAAGCTGATGGGCCTCAATTTCGTAACGCACCCCACTGCAGTTGTCGGTGGCTGAAATTGGAATGAGGGTTGGATCGGTAGGATCCAAAATCTCATCGCAAGAAGCGAACAAGTAGATGTCGTAGGCATCCCATGTAGGCGCTAACGTATCAGATACGGTAATCGTCTGCGTACAAGTGGCCGTGCTATCGTTGCCGCAGTCGTCCGTGGCAATCGCTGTCCATGTGCGCTCAAATGTGTAACACCCCGTACCCGTGCTGTCGATAACCACGTCGTTGTAGCTATCCTCCGAAGTGAACACGCAATTGTCGTCGTAGATCACCGTGATGTCACCCGTGCTCGACGGGTCCAAATCCACACCACATGTCTCATCCACATAAACCGTGGTATCGGTTGGGCAAGTGAGGGTAACGTCTGGCTTGATGTTGTCCATCACCATGATCGTCTGCGTGCAGGTCGTTGTGCTGTCGTTGCCGCATTCGTCGGTAGCATTGGCCGTCCAAGTGCGCTCAATCGTGTAGCAGCCTGTGCTCGTAGAGTCGGTGATCACATCGTTGTAGCTGTCCTCCGAAGTGAACAAGCAGTTGTCGTCATAAGTCACCGTGATGTCACCGGTGCTCGAAGTGCTCAGGTCAACTGCGCAGTCGGCATCAACATAAACCGTGGTATCCTGCGGACAGGTCAAGTCAATGCTCGGCTTGATGTTGTCCATCACCGTGATTGTCTGCGTGCAGGTTGTTGTGCTGTCGTTGCCGCAGTGATCGGCGGCATTGGCCGTCCAAGTGCGCTCAATCGTATAGCAACCTGTGCTCGTAGAATCGGTGATCACATCGTTGTAGCTGTCCTCCGAAGTGAACAAGCAGTAGTCGTCGTAGATCACCGTGATGTCACCAGTGCTCGAAGTGCTCAGGTCAACTGTGCAGTCGGCATCAACGTAAACCGTGATATCCTGCGGGCAGGTCAAGTCAATGCTCGGCTTGATGCTGTCCATCACCATGATTGTCTGCGTGCAGGTCGTCGTGCTGTCGTTGCCGCAGGCGTCCACGGCATTCGCCGTCCAAGTACGCTCGATCGTGTAGCACCCGGTGCTCGTAGAATCGGTCACATCATCAACATAACTAGATGAGGAAGTCAATAAGGCGCAGTTATCGTCAAAGCTCAACGTGATGTCTCCGGTGTTTGCAGTGCTCAAATCAGCGGTGCAATCAGCGGCAACATGTACCGTGGTGTTTGCGGGGCAGCTCAAGTCAATACTCGGCTTGATGACGTCCATCACCATGATGGTTTGGATGCAATAGTCCATGAATACGTTGCCACAATCATCCGTTGCAGTAGCCGTCCAGGTACGCTCGAAGGTGTAGCAACTGGCGGCTGTAAATTCAGTCACCTGATCGGAGTAAGTCAACGAAGAATCCACCAGCAGGCAGTTATCCGATGAAATGGTGCTGGCCATCCCTGTGGCAGTCGTTGTCGTATCGATGGCACAGTTGGCATCTGCATAAATCGTAAAGTCCGCAGGGCAGTTCAATGCAAGCTCAGGAGAAATGTTGTCCGCGACCGTGATGGTCTGCGTGTAGGTCACAATGTTGCACCCTTCATTTGCGCCACAAGAGTCTTGCGCGAGCCAGATCCGGTCGATAGAGAAGCAACCTGCTCCAGCCGAATCGTATACCAATTCTGTGTAAGTCACTGGCACCACGCCTACGCAGTTGTCCTCTGCCGTTATGGTGGGTTGAGTAGGAACCAGATCATAACAAGTTACCGTAGTGTCCGCTGGTGTATCGCTCAGCACAGGAGCAATGGTATCCCAAGCGTAAACGTATTGTGTGAACTCCTCCAAATCGCCGCAATCTGAATCCACAACTGTGTAAACGAAAACATTTTGAATCGCGTTCAGTCGCTCGCTTTCTGTCAGTTCTCCGTCGCAATTAGAGTCTACACATGGATCACCTCTTCGCGGTGCATCCAAATCGAGCAACAAATCACCGAAACCACCTGCAATGGCACTGCCGTCAAGGGTACCGGTGTAGTTAAACCAGGCGCTGGCTCCCAATTCACTGCAATTGGTGTTGTTCGCTTTTGCTCCAACCTGAAATCCCCACAGAGGGAGACCCGTGTTGGGATTGTCAGTTGGCGCATGATTCAGAGTCAGGTAAGTGCCGTCTCCAACGATGAAGCTTGTAGACGCTGTGTCCATCAAGTAGATCTGCCAAGCATCTTCTTCGTCTGCGGTAATGGTACAGCCTTGGTCGTGCTTGAAAGCATTGGCTCCATTGGCCCCTTGCATGGCCCTCCACTCTGCTCCAGTCACACCCTCGGCGTATTTGTAGCTCACTTGGTACACAAAGTTGGGGTCATCTACGTCCTCCACATGTCCGTACACCCAGAAAGACTCTGCACTCTCGTAGTAAAACAACCCGTCCCCACTTGGTACCAGGTTTCGGTCATCAGTAGGGTCGGTTCCAAGACCGAACAATTTGATGGCCGCGGTAACGCCAATGTTGGCAACAGCGGAATTGGCCGAGGAAGGCAGCACTGCATTTCTACCCTCTGCAACTTGAAAGCACTGGACATCTCCGCGGTTAGCAACCACTTCTGGAGCGCAATTGTTTGGAAGATCAGATTCGCATTGAACCTGCTGGTCGGAGAGGTCATATTCCAAGTTGGTATTGGAGTCGAGCAAGGCAATGGGCTCATCGCAGGCGGTGCACTCACCGTCCCCGTTGGCATCATTGCACACCGAAAAATTGTTGAGTTGGTAGCTCTCAGAGCCGTCTGATCCAGAAATGCCCACAACAATGCGCAAGGCAATTTGACTGTCTCCAGCCACATCAACCACGCTCGAGAAGCTCTCTTCTTCAGTTTGGGGTGATCCATTTCCGGACCCATCAACGTGGCCCGCAAATGATACGATGGGTGAAGCATCCTGAACACCTCCTCGTACGACATACAGGGCGAACTCGTCTTGGAAGGTTCCTGCGTTTTCATGACCTCCCACACTCCGGGCATCAAAAGAAACGATGGTAGATGAGACCGCGCTCACGTCGATGCCTGCAGAATTCCAAACCTCAGAACCCGAGGGATATTGCTGATTGAATTCTAGAAATACATCTCCAGCAACGTCGACCAACTTCGGAATCCCATTGGTCGGAACAGAACAAGCGGGGCCAAGTGCCCAACTCGCGTCTGCAGGAGTGTAGACTGGATCGCACAAATCTTCAGTATTTACTGGCGTCTCAGACTCAAAGTCTTCGCTGTAAATGACGATTTGGGCAGAGAGAACGATTGGTGAAAAGCAGAGGGCAACTATGGCACACGCTTTAGACAACCAATTCAGGTGGTTTTGAAACAGCATTTTGGTCAAATGGTTATTCTGTAAAGTTCCTCCACCTCAACCCTATTACTTCAAACAACCCTGATAACGCGACTAAGACACCTTTTAATCTTTTTAATCCATTTAATAATTAGACTTTTTCATTTATGAAGGGGCTTATAATCGTGTGTGAGGACAAGTGAAAACCTGTTTTCCCAAATCAAAAACAGAAGATATTATACCGTCAGAAGAAAGGCCCATGGCCCTCAGAATAATCCTACACCTAGAAAAATGCAGAAAGCCACCCCGAAGGGTGGCTTTCCATTGTTTTACGATGTGAGGGCATGCCCTCAAATTTAGCTTACTCGCTGACCAACAGCTTCTTGACTACCAGGTAGTCGTTGCTGCTCAAGCGAATCTGGTACATACCATCGCTCAATCCATCGGCATCCACATTCAGCGTGTGATTCACGCCTGTTTGGGCAATGCCGTCATAGAGTTCAGCGACCAATACACCGTCCATTCCAATCAGATCCACGCGAATCCGCATGTTCTCTGTTACAACGAAGCCAAGTTGGCTCACATCGTTGGTTGGGTTAGGCTGCAGGTTTGTCACCCGGATGGGGGTCTTACCTGTAGTCAAGTCGCCCGCTCCTCCGATGACCACTGGTGTGTGGTCTCCGTTGGTTCCCTGGCCGCTCAAATCGCTGTCGTTGTCTGTGCCATCTACATCACCAGACATGCTGAAGGTGTAGCTAAACTCAGACTCGTTGCCGCAATCGTCGGTAGCCGTGCACGTGTGCTCGATGGCCCATGGGAGGCAGAAGTCCATGTCGAAGAAGAAGTCTCCTGAACCCATGACCTCGTTTGGCGTGCCGTACATCGACCCACTGTAGTAGAACCATCCGCTCAAGCCGAAGTTGGCGTTTTGCTGGTTGGCTCCCAAACCGAGCTGGAAGGCATAGTGCCCGTTCGCTGGTTGGTGAGACAAGGTCAAGTGACCGCTGCTGTATGGACCGAATCCTTCAAGCGTTGTCTCGTTACAGTTGAGGATGAAGTACTGCCAAGCGTCCAGGTCAGCTTGATCGAGACCGAGCGTTCCAATTGGATCACAGCTCTGCAGCACACCACCTGTATGGCTGATGCCGCAAGCCTCATTTGGATCGAGGGTCAAGGTCACGTCCCATCCTGCATTTGGAATCGTCGTACTGGTCAACTGCGCGGTCAACACGATGTCACCGTTCGTTTTTACCTGTGCAAGGCCCCCTGCAGTGAGGGTGTAGAACTCATCACCGTTAGGCAGTCCAATCAAGCGCATCGCATGGGGATCCATGTCATTGCAAGTCTGACCGTTCCCGAGGAAACTCTCTGGGGTGGAGGCCATTCCGTACAATGCCACGTCTCCGTTTGGCGCGTATTCTCCAGTGGTGTCAACAGAACAAGTAATGGTTACATCACTGTCGCAGTTGTCCTCAGCTTCAACATTGCATGCCGCGGGAATATCGAGGTCACCGAAACCGTTTTCACAGTTCACGTCAATAACCTGACCGTTCGCGTAGTCACACGTTTCCGTGAATTGAGGTGCTGTCTCATCATTTACAATGATGGTCTGCTCATGGATGATGTGGTCACTCTCGTTTCCGCATTCATCATAGGCATACACCGTCCAAGTACGAATGAACTCATAGCTGCCTTCACAGTTCAGGTCGACATTCGTTCCCTCGATGAGGAGCGCCTCACCATCGTGGGAGAAGGTGTTGCTGCCGTTGTAGCCATCATAGGTCGTCCAGTTCGTGCTGGCGTAGACTCCGATGAAGTCCATTCCACTCGGTCCCGAGAAATTCGAGACCAGCAGGCTGGCACCACCATAGACGCCATCCAGGCTAACGATACCCATGGCGATGGTCTCGCCGGCCGACACTTCGATAGAGAAGGAACCGGATTGCTCGTCCGCTCCGAAGAGGTCGATCAACTCACCTTCGTGGTAGAAGGCCACATCGTAGGAGGCGCCGTCCACATCCTCGGTGTTGTACAGCCAGTCGAATGATACGGTGCCGTCGATCTCAGCCTCGATTTCGGCGTAGGTCCAGAGGTCCTCCTCAATAAAGGCAGGCACCTCGATGTGGTCGTCGTCCTGCTCACAGAGACACTCCGCAGGTCCATCTTCATGGCTGATGGAAACTTCTGCATAGCAGCAGTCGTCATCGCCAGCAGTAGCAGACGCCACACCCGTGATGTTCACACCCGTGTTGATGTTGCATGAAGCGTTCTGCGTCAATTCTGCATCCTCTGGGAATTCAACACTCGCCACTTCTGGAGCAATGTTGTCTTCAATGGTGAAGGTCGCGGTCGTTGGCGAGCTGTTGCCGCATGCGTCCGTGGCGTAGAAGGTCACTGTAACGTCACCTGTTGCACCACAACCGTCGCTCAGCATGGGGTTGATTCCAGCGGAAACCACAGGAACTTCGTAGTCCCAGATGAGCTCAGGTGAGCAATCATCCGTGGCTGCAGCGCCACCGTGATTCTCCAACCAGAGGTTGAACTGAGCCAGGTTGCCCTCGCCGTCGCACTCTACCGTCATATCCTCGGCATGATCGGTAATCTCTGGGTAGTCTGAATCCTCGACTTCAATGGTCTGAACTTCAGAGTGAGCGTTGCCACAAGGGTCCGTGATGGTCCATGTGCGCTCAATCGTGCGGCAGTCTTCATCCTTTTCAGTGATGGTCGTGTCAGCATAAGTCAATGTCAACTGTTCATCGGGAGAGCAGTTGTCGGAGAAGTTTGGTGAACCGAGCACTTCAGGGTCCAATGAGGTACCACACTCAGCCGTAGCGTCGGCAGGGAAGTCCTCAAATGCAGGAGCAGTCGTGTCCAACAACCTCACAATGTGAGATAACGTCTCTGAATTTCCAGAGCAATCTGTGGCCGTGTATGTGTGCTGGAAATCTCCGCAACCAGAAGCTCCCAAGCTTGAGGTCAACAGTTCTACACCTTCCAATACCAAGCTCACTTCGCTGTCACAATTATCAGACGCCGTTGCGTAGATGCCCTCACTATCATAATCCTCACAGGCAATCTCGTGCACAGGAGTCAATTGGATGGCTGGGTCGATTGTATCCAAGACGTGGATGGTCTGCAGGTACGTCGTTGCTTCAGAGGTATTGTCACACTCATCTGTCAACGTCACAGTCCAAGTACGCTCAATCGTATGGTTGCACTCTAATGAGCCCAGCGTGTCGTCTGCGAAAGAAATCGCTGCAGTCAAATCCTCATCAGCAGAGCAATTGTCGTTGCTGGCCAGCATCAAAGCTGGGTTGGCAGCAGGACCTGCGTCTGAAACGCAGTTGGCATCGCGATAAATCGTCGTGTCTGCAGGCTCCACAATGGAAGGCGCATCAGGTGCGGAGTTATCCACGACCGTAATGAGCTGTGAGCACGTTGCCAAACCTTCGTTTTCGCAGACGTCGTAAGCCTTTATAGTCCAAGTACGCGTGAAGCTGTAGCTGTGGGCGCAAGTGAAATCGGCCTCGCTGTCTTCGACGAGCACACATACTGAGTCTACACTGCAGTTATCCGTGACCTCATACGTAGCTTCTCCGGCACCACTGCGGGTGTCGTTGGCGAAGCAGTCTTCGTCTTTCTCGATGGTGATGTTGCCAGGGCAGAACAAAGCAATCACTGGAGCCTCCTCATCGATGAGATTGACCACCTGCTCAAACGTTGTAGAGTTTCCACAGTCGTCCGTAGCGATGTAAGTCCGGATGTATGATCCGGCGCAACCACCGCTCACTTCGTCGTTGGAGAATCCGTGCTCCATGTCACCGTCGCAGTCCTCGTTGTAGAGTACCTCGACCTTCACATTGCTGTCGCAATTGTCAGAAGCAGTCACACCGTAGACAGAGCTCTCGTCAAACAAGTCGCAAGCCATGCTGACCACTGAAGGGCTCGTCAGATCAATCGTGGGATTGATTTCGTCGAGGACAGTGATTGTCTGCTCACAAGAATTTGTCGACGAAGTATTGCCCGCACAATCGGTAGCATAAGCACTCCACGTACGTGTGAAGGAATATGAACCTTCAGCACGGCGGATGAGGGTAGCGTCCAAATCGAAGTCTACTCCGCATGCACCCAACCAGTTCTCCGTCACTTCGAGGTTCCAGGTACCTGCTCCACTGAGCTCGTCCTCGAGGTCGAAGTTCATGACAAAGTTTCCAGCCGTCGTTGTGTTCCAGCTATCTGGCCAGTTGTACGCTCCACAGCTTGCATTTGGGTCCTCATCTGTGAATCCTGAAATGGTCAGGCACTGGCCGTTGGGCGAAGTGATCTCCAAAGTCAAGTCACTGGGCCATTCGGTGCAACCAGCGCTGCTCCAGTCCAAATTGATGCTCAGACCAACAGCGGTCATGTCATCTTCAAGCGTGGCACTCGCAGATTCAAGGGCACCCAAAGATGCTTCCACTGAGAAAGTGTTGCCTGAATCTGACTCACAACTATAGTCGTAAGG
Organism: uncultured Flavobacteriales bacterium; assembly: GCA_905478795.1. Lineage (GTDB taxonomy): Bacteria > Bacteroidota > Bacteroidia > Flavobacteriales_D > Sanyastnellaceae > UBA8752. The sequence continues at coordinate 23,787 of CAJQJX010000004.1, read as the reverse complement.
ACTGTCCGTGTAGCCTACGAAGAGCTGTGGGCTGTCGTCACAATTGTCCAAGGTGCTCGCTGAGGCATTGCCCGTCACATTCGGCATGGTGTTGACATAGCAGTCAGCGTCCAAATTGAGCGTAACGTCTTCGGGGCACTCAATACCTGGTGCAGCCGGAGCAATGTTATCCTCTACAGTAATGACTTGCGTGCAAGTTTCGACAGCATGGTTGTAGCAATGGTCCAAAACAAAGACCGTCCAAGTCCTGGTAAAGCTGAACTCCCCTTCGCAAGTTGTCACATCTGGTCCATCCTCATAGGTCTTGGTGATGTAGAGTTCGTCAGATGCTTCGCAGTTGTCCGTTGCAATGTGCGTTGGGTAACCACCTGTAGCTTCTGGTGTGCGGTCATGCTCACAGTATGAGTCACTTTGGATGGTGATGTCATCAGGACATTCGATGCTCAATTCAGGTGCCACCTCGTCGGTCAGCAACAGGAACTGGGTAAAGCTGATGCTATTTCCGCAGTCGTCAGCGATCGTGTAAGTCCGCTCAAAGCGTCCCACTGGGGTCACACAACCACCGGAAAGTGGTGCATCATCAAACGTGATGTTCACGTTACCGCAATCGTCACTGGCTGTGATCAAGATGCCGCCTTGGTTTTCTCCATAAGCGTCACACGTGACCGAACGGTTTTCCTCTGCAGAAATCAAAACAGGAGGAGTGGTATCTGTCAACCAGACACGCTGCATCTCGGTGCTGCTGTTGCCGCAGTCGTCCACGAAGGTGTACTCACGGTCGTAGTAGTAGCATCCAGGAGCCTCCTCATCGTCAGCGTCCATGCGATCGGTCACAGTTGTCCAGCTGTAGGAAACATCGGAGTCACAGTTGTCCGTACCGGAAGCCGAACCGTACTCGGTGTTACCGTCATAAGCAGCACAATCGATGGTGGCGCCCAAAACAGTTCCTACCGGTGAAATGGTATCCACAACGTAGATAGTCTGGGTGTCACTGTTGCCATTCAGACAGAAGTCAGTGGTCGACCATGTACGGGTGATGGTGTAGGATCCTTCAGGGGTATCATCATCACCTGTGCAAGTCACCGCTGAAAGCTCATCGCTGTATTCGAGATTCTCGTCAAGCAAGGCCTGGTCCGTGCAGTGGTCGCTGTATGTAGGCAAGCCTGTTCCATGAATAACAGAGAACCCAGAGATGTCGAGGTTGGCTGCTCCAAATATGCCATCGGTCGACTCTATTCCAAAACCAAGAAGAGTGCCGCTGGCAACTGTAATCGTGAGCGTACCTGAACTGGATAATGACGAATCATTCATCAAATCGATGCGCACATCATTGAGATAGTAGGACGGGTCATACTGGAAACCGTCTGGGTCGTTTGTTGAGTAATCCCAATCAAATGTCACAGTGATGTCGCACTGAGTCATCATGCATGCCTTGGCAAAGGAATTGTTATTTCCTGCATCACTACCGGTAATTTCCAGAGTAGTGCCATCGGCAGAGAAGTCAACCGAAGCGTCTGAGTCATCAGTAACAACCAGCCAGTTGGCAGGAGCATAGACCCCCGCGAATCCATTGATTTCTTCTCCGACGGGATCTACGTTGGCTTCGCAATTTGCGTCATTATAAACGGTACAAGTTCCTGGAGCCGTGATGGCAGGCGGAGTCTCGTCGTAAAGCTGAACGTACTGCTCGACTTCGACTGAAGTGTTACCGCAATCGTCCGTAGCAGTCCACTTACGAAGCCATGTGGTGGGGCAACCACCAGAGATTTCGTGTGCTTCGATGCTGTAGTCCAAACTTGGGTCACAGTTGTCAGAAGCGGTGATGGACACCAAGCTGGGGTCTTCTGCTTCTTCCTGTGTGAGAATGACCAAGCAGTCCTCCATCACATAAGGAGTGTAGCTGTCCCAAACAGGGGCGAGTGTATCCTCAACCGTAATCACCTGCGTATAAGCGGTGTCGTTTCCACAAGCATCTTGCGCTGTCCATGTGCGCTCGATGGTGTAACATCCGTTGAGCTCATCGGGATTGAGGGTAACCTCCCCCGAGAATGAGGCCGTAATGACCTCTTGGTCAGCAGGCTCGCAATTGTCAATGGCCGTAAATGTGGCTACAGCAGGGATGGCATCTGTGCACTGGATGGTCACATCAGCTGGAGGATTGCTCCAAGTAGGAGGCGTATCGTCCAAGCGCATGGTGGTCGAAGCGCAGACAGCAAACTCGTTGGTTTCTGTATCGACACCTACGCAGTAACATGTCACGCTTGCAGCACAAGGATCATAGTCATTCTGCGTGCAATCGGAGAGGTCAACGAGAACGTCACCCATGGCGCCTACAGCAGGCTCACCCTTGATGGAACCCTCCCAGCTAAACCAACCACCTGCACCATAGTTGCAGTTGCGGTCGTTCGCTCCGTCACCCACTTGGAATCCGAAGTATTGGTTGGATGGAGCGTGGTTTAGGCTCAGCAAACTATTGTCCAAGCTTCCTGCACCCTCCAAGTAACTCATGTCTCCGTTCATATAGTAGATGTCCCAATCAACGGTGCTGGGGTCCACTGGGGCACACCCTGCATCGTACTTGAGACCGCCACCGTTTGCAACGTGGGCGTCGTCAGAAGTCATCCCCTCGTATACGAGGTAGACATTCCACAACTCAGTAGGATCTTCCACACCTTGAACCGTACCGGACAGAATAGCCTGTCCTGATTCGAAGCGCTGCAATTCCAAACCAGCGCCAGTAGGCTCATAGTATTGGGAATTGACTCCATACATCTGAATGTTGTACATCACAAGCGCGCCTGCATTGGATCCACTGATGGGATTTGCAGTGCTTGCGGTACAAATTTCGCGGAATGAATCACGCTCGGAGACCAATAAGCAAGAAGCTGTACCGATGACTTCACCTTCACTGCCCAGGAGATCTGGGGCATCGCAAGTAATGGCATCGAGGTCGGCGAGACATTGCACCGTCGTGGTATCACACGAGGCGTCAATCGACAATTGCGCCCAGCTAGGGGAACAACACGCGACTGAAAACAAAACCGCAATTAAGCGGGGTAACAATTTGGACATGGTTTTAGGTTTGGATTGGTGATGGCTCAGTAAGCAGTTGTAATTGCCATAATTAATGTTCTATACTATTTCAGTTACTTCGAAATTATTATAGGATTATACATATCCATGCAACGTCTACAAATAGCCCACATATTTATCGTCGAATTCTCATTTTTATTCGACTAAAATTATATTCCTACCTACCTAGAGCGCTTCATTTGACAAGTGAAGCGGACATAGCGTCGAAATCGGGGATGAAAACCCAGTCCGCCGGTATCTTTGGGCTGTGAGCCGAGGCAATAAACCCAAGAGCGCAGATAATGTCCCTGCTCTCGACACCCCGAGGAGCTTAGAAGGATTCAAGCTCATGAGTACGAGCAGGGCTATGGCCGATCTCTTTGAATCGCATGCGAAGCTGACCTCCAAGTATGTTCATGCCTGTTCCAATGGCCATGAGGCCATTCAAATTGCGGCGGGTCTCCAGCTGCAGCCCCAAGACTACCTCTACGCTTATTACAGAGACGACGCCATGTTGCTCGCTCTGGGCATGACGCCAGAAGAGCTCATGCTCCAATTGTTTGCGAAAGCAGACGACCCATTCAGTGGAGGCCGCACCTATTATGGTCACCCTTCATTAAAGCGCTCGGGGAAACCCCGCATTCCGCACAATTCATCGGCAACAGGAATGCAGGCCATCCCGGCCACAGGAGCCGCATTAGGGCTTCAATACCGCGAAGACCAAAACCTGGGACAAGAGGTCGTTGGGAGCCACCCCCCTGTAGTCCTCTGCTCCATTGGGGATGCAGCCATGACAGAAGGCGAAGTATCCGAGGCCCTGCACATGGCCACTCTGCGTCAACTGCCCATTATTTATCTGGTTCAAGACAACGAATGGGATATATCTGCCCACTCTAGTGAAATCAGATTCGGCGACGCCACTACCATGGCCCAAGCCTTCCCGGGTTTAGATGTGCGGTCGGTAAACGGTCATGATTATGCGGCCTCCTGTGAAGCCATGGCTTGGGCTTTCCGGACGGTGCGGGAAGAACGGCGGCCCGTTTTGGTGCATGCCAAAGTTCCCCTTCTGGGGCACCACACCAGTGGGGTCCGTCGAGAATGGTATCGCGATGACTTGGACGAAGCCCAAACACGTGACCCTCTCCCACACCTCCAAGCGGCATTGCTCAACGACAAGGTAGACCAAGCCGTCCTTCAAGAGATTATTGAAGACAGCCGTGCATTGGTCCAAGATGCTTTTGATCAAGCCCGTGTTGCCAAGGAACCAGATGCAACCGAGTTGATGCTCACAGCAATGGCCCCTTCAGAGGTCACGGAAGAAACTGGCCAGCGACAAGGAGCCGACCTGGAGCCCCAATTGATGGTGGATCAGGCTTTGCATGCCATGCAAGAAATACTGTCGGCCGACCCCCACACCTTGCTTTACGGTCAAGACGTGGGTGGAAGGCTGGGAGGTGTGTTCAGAGAAGCAGCCACGTTGGCCCAAAAATTCGGCGACGAACGGGTCTTCAATACCCCCATTCAAGAAGCCTTCATCGTAGGAAGTACTGTGGGTATGAGCGCCGTGGGCCTCAAACCCATTGTCGAGATCCAATTTGCGGACTACCTGTGGCCGGGACTCAATCAACTGTTTACAGAATTGTCACGGAGCCACTTCTTGAGCAATGGGCAATGGCCTGTCAACAGTGTCATCCGAGTGCCTATTGGAGCATATGGCTCTGGAGGACCTTATCACAGCTCGAGCATAGAAAGTGTACTGACTGCTATTCGGGGCATCAAAGTGGCTTACCCAAGCTGTGGAGCTGACCTCAAAGGGCTCCTCAAGGCTGCTGTTTTGGACCCCAATCCAGTAGTGGTTTTGGAGCACAAAGGACTGTATTGGTCCAAGGTGCCCGGCACAGAATCTGCCAAAACTGCAGAGCCTGATTCCGACTACATCCTACCCTTAGGAATTGCAAACACCGTGCTTTCCGCCGATGACAACGCACACTCCAAGGTGGCGATCATCACATATGGGCGCGGCGTGCACTGGGCCCTGGAGGCCGCGAAAGACCATCCGGGAAGCATTGAAATTTTGGACCTCCGCAGTGTATCGCCCGTCGATTACGAAGCCATCCTTGAAGCCACCCAACGCTGCCACCGCTGCTTGGTCTTGACCGAAGAGCCCCCTTTGTGCAGCTTCGCACAATCTCTGGCCGGATATATTGCCGACCACGGGTTTGAACACCTCGATGCGCCAGTGAGATGTTTGGGCTCCATGGAGGTCCCCGCCATCCCGTTGAATTCCGATCTAGAAGCTGCCGTGCTTCCCAATGCCCAGCAGGTTTCGCAAGCCTGTAAAGCGCTGCTCAATTACTGACCTTTCAAGTGCATTCCGTCCCCCTATTTGTCCACTTGGTTCCTTTCAAGAGAAATTCTTTTCTTTCTCGGTGAACCTTTTGGTTACCAATAGGGTAAACCCTAGGAACACGGCAATGAACGGCATGAATCAAACACCACAATCCTCAACGGATTGGGCACCTCAAATGGTGCCGTGTACCGTTCATACAGTGCGGAGGATGACCCCTCAAAGTGTTGTGGTCACATTGGACCCGGGCGCGGCCCTGCCCCGGTTTCGACACACCCCAGGCCAGCGGGTGACTTTCTGTTTGGACATCAACAACACCCCTTGTCTGAGAAGCTACAATTTGGTCAACCAGCTCGGTGACCTCCCGCAGGTGGCGGTCAAGCAAGTGGCTGAAGGAGGGAGCTCGCAACTCTTCAACGAACAATTGCAACCGGGAGATGTGCTTCAGGTGGCACCTCCAATGGGCCATCTGTACGATCACCGACTGGACTACAAAGCCCACCACCTTTTTCTATTTGCTGCTGGCAGTGGAATCACCCCCATGTTTTCTGTGGCGCAGCACGCTCTGAAGGCAAGGCCTGATCACCGCGTTACACTGATTTACGCCAACTCTTCAGCAAGGAGCATCATGATGCAGCAAGATTTGGACCGAATGGCCGGTTCAAAGCGCTTCGAGGTCTTCCATGTTTTGGGTGACGGCGCTACCGGTGAAGACCTTTCTACAGGCCGTTTGGACCATGCCAAGCTCAACCGTCTCTTGGACCAATACCGTTCCAAAGACCTTCCAGAGGTCGCCTTTCAATCTGGCCCAGCTGGGTTTATGGACTTGATCCAAGAAGTGGCCACTCAGCAATCAACGCCCTTTGACGTGAAGCGCTACTCGTTTGCAGAGCAGCCTTTCGTCCACCCCCAAGATCACAGCTCAAGTGCGTTAGAGTCTGAGCTTACCGTCACTGTAAATGGCATCTCCCACACCTTACCCAACGTGTCCCGGCGCAAGACGCTTTTGGAGGCTGCAGATGAGGCTGGCATCGCCATGACGGCCAATTGCAAGAGCGGTATATGCCACCGATGCAAAGCCAAATTGATCTCTGGACAGACTTTTCAAGCTCCTTCGAAGAACACGAAACGAATGCCTGAAAACGGTTGGATTCTATGCTGCCAACAACGTCCTGGCAGCGCTCAAGTAGAAATCGAGGTCTGCTGAATCAGAGCCTGTTGTCGATCATGGTCGTTCCAGGGTAACGGCCCTTGTCGAATGAGAACGCGCCCTCAGGCACAGTTGCATCTCCTTCGAAATCCTCTACGATGTAGTGGACATCCGTGCCTTCTCGTCCCTTGACGACGAGGTTGACCACCTGCAAAAGCTGGGCATCAATGAAGCACTGAATCGTGTGAAAACTGCGGTCTTCTGCTCCCATCGGATACAGATCCACCTGCGTCAGTTTTCTACCGTCCATCTCCAACTCACCCTTCCACACTTTTTTGAACCCCTCCTCCCAGATGGTGAACATCCGCGCCGGGTCTACCCCGTCCTCGGCAATCGTTTCGGCATCGTCGATGTAACACTCTCCCATTTCCGGCTCGTAAGTCCAAACGGTGCTGCCATCGCAGACAATAACATAGTCTCCCAGCTCCAGGTGATAGCGGTCTCCTTCAATCCAAACTTCGCCGTTTTGGTCCATTTGAAAATCGCTTTGAACGTCCACCATTTTGGAGGCGTACTTGGCGTGAACAGACCCGTACTGCTTCATTTGCGACGAAACCTTGCTCAAGAGCTCTTCCGCCCGGGTGTCATCTGACTGACCCGAAACCGAGAATGAAAAGGCAAGCAGAGCAGCACAAAGGGCTGAGGATGGAAACAGGAAGTGCTTCATGTAGGACGGCGAAATTAATCGGAGATTTCTTCTTCAGAACCACTTCCACGCAACAACTGTTCCAAACTCATCTCATCTGGCACCAAAACTTTGCGCGCTTTGGAGCCTTCGAAGGGTCCAATGATGCCTGCAGCCTCGAGCTGATCCACCAATCTACCCGCTCGGTTGTAGCCCAATTTGAGCTTGCGCTGCAGCAATGACGTGGAACCTTGTTGGTGGAGCACTAAGATTTTTGCCGCCTCCTCAAAGAGGCTATCTCTGTCCTCTCCAGCAATGTCTGCCATTTGTTCGCTGTGCTCGTCGGGAACCTCCGGCAAAATCAGTGCGTCCGGGTACCCCCTTTGGCTTCCGATGAAATCCGTAATGGCCTCTACTTCTGGCGTATCGACAAAACCACATTGCAGTCGAATGAGGTCGTTTCCAGTAGACAGCAACATGTCACCACGGCCAATCAACTGGTCGGCACCACCGGCATCAAGGATGGTTCGACTGTCCACTTTTGACGTCACCCTAAATGCGACACGGCCTGGGAAATTGGCCTTGATGGTACCCGTGATGATGTTCACGGAGGGGCGTTGGGTGGCAATGATCAAGTGAATGCCAATCGCTCTGGCCAACTGCGCCAATCGCGCAATGGGCATTTCAACCTCTTTGCCTGCCGTCATGATCAAGTCGGCGAACTCGTCAATGACCAGCACGATATAGGGCAAGTAGCGGTGTCCGTTTTCAGGATTCAGCTTGCGCCGCACAAACTTGGCATTGTACTCCTTTAAGTTCCTGCATTGGGCATTTTTGAGCAGCTCATAGCGCTGGTCCATTTCCAAACAGAGTGACTTAATGGTCCGCACTACCTGGCTGTTATCGGTGATGATGGCCTCCTCTGTATCGGGCAGCTTGGCCAAGTAATGGCGTTCAATGTGGTTGAACAGGGTCAGTTCTACCTTCTTGGGATCGACCAAGACAAACTTCAACTGGCTGGGGTGCTTCTTGTAGAGCAGCGAAACCAGCATGGCATTCAGGCCTACAGACTTGCCCTGTCCCGTAGCTCCGGCCATCAGCATGTGGGGCATTTTGGCGAGGTCAAAGACATAAGTCTCGTTGGAAATGGTCTTTCCGATGGCAATCGGCAAGGCCGCATCGCTGTTCTGAAACTTGTCACTGGCGATCAATGACCGCATGCTCACAATATCCGGATTGGAGTTTGGCACTTCTATGCCAATGGTCCCACGCCCAGGGATGGGCGCAATTATGCGGATCCCTAAAGCAGCGAGGCTCAATGCAATGTCATCCTCTAGGTTCTTGATCTTGGAAATCCGGACGCCGGGCGCGGGCACCAATTCATACAACGTCACCGTAGGGCCAATGGAAGCCTTGATGCTGGCGATCTCGATGCCATAGTTGCTCAGGGTGTCCTCAATGCGCTTTTTGTTGGCCTCAAGTTCCTCGTGACTTACCTCAGTTTTGCCGGACCCGTGAGAGGCGAGCAAATCGATGTTGGGCAGTTCAAAATGACTCAAATCCAAAGTTGGATCGTATTCGCCAAAGGCTTGGACTTTAGCGTCAATCTCATCCTCTGTCAGTGCCAATTCTTCAGCGGCGACCTCCACTTCCAAAGTAGCAGAGCCCGTTGTGGGCTCTTGCAGCGCGGGGTCTTGCTCCTTTTCAACTGGATCGGATTCTGGAGCATGTACCACAGGCTCAGTGGGTTCCGGATCTGGCAATGGTCGGGCATGCGGCACCTTCTGCTGAGGGGTGTCCTCTTCATCTTGTGAGATGGGGATGCGGTTGGGGTCCAAATAGGGGTCCCATCCGTCTTCGTCTCCTGCATCTCCTTGCGCCTCCCCAGAATTACTGCTTTGGTCTTGTCCCACAAACCCGACGCCGTCTCCGTTTTCAGAGGCCCCTTTATCCTCTTCCATCAAGGCCTCGTCTGATTCTTCCCCGTCCTCTTCTTCCCATCCTTCTTCCCGCGCAAAGAACTCCCGCAATCCTGCCGATACCGAGGGGTGGGCAATGGCCCAAATGGCGTAGGAAGCCGCCATAACCAAGACTGAACCGATCACGCCCAAGGCAAACCGGCTCCATTGTGTCATCCAAAGTCCCACGGCCCCCACAAGATGATCGTTGCCCCAGCCGGCAATCAGTCCCGTTTCAACATCGAAGCTCAAGGTGAGCAGGCCCACTGTCCAAGGAAGCAAAACAGCAGCCACACAGACATTGCGGAATGCTCTTCCAATGTGAGGGATGCGCTCCGGGGCCATCAACTTCACCCCGGCCGCCAAGCACCAGGCGCCAAACAATGGTGCCGCGATGCCAAATCCGCCGCGCATGAAAGTGTATGCCCAGCGGGCACCCAACGCCCCCAAAAGGTTGCGAAAACTTCCCTCTCCGGCTTCAGTCCCGCTTTGGATAAAACGGATATCGTCGGCCCCGGTTAGCATGGCGCTCACACCTGACAACAGCATAAAGCCCCCCAAAGCAACACACATCACGCCAGCTGCTTGCTTCACCCTGGCATCACGAAGCCAGGCCGTTCGCTCCTGCCAGACTTCTTTGCGCTCGGCGCGGCGCGCATTGCGCTCTTCCATTCTGATGCGCCGTTCTTCGGCCCTTTGCTCCCTGCGAGAAGCACCAGAATTCTTTCCTGAAGCCTTGCCCAACGCCTTCTTTTTTCTGGGTTTAGAGGGCACTTTTTGTGCGCCGGCCAATTCTTCTTGGTCGAGACGGCGGTTCCTTGGCGCTGCTTTGGCGCTGGATTTCCTTGATTTACGGGGTGCTGAGGCTCGTCGTGACATCATTTCGAAAATAGCTTGGACACATAATCCAACGCGAAGTATCGAACTTGCTTATTCACAAGAGGAATGGGAGGGAGAAATACCTATCTTTGCCCTCCATTTTCCCTGACCATGGCGAAGAAAGGTAATAGAGTTCAAGTGATCCTAGAGTGCACCGAGCACAAGGAATCCGGCATGGCCGGAACGTCGCGGTACGTGACGACGAAAAACCGGAAGAATACTCCCGAGCGGATTGAGTTGAAGAAATTCAACCCCATCCTCAGGAAGATGACGGTGCATAAGGAGATTAAATAACCCCCAATCTGAGAAACTATGGCTAAGAAGACCGTTGCATCGCTGCAGAAAGGAGGTGGAAAGCAGCACACCATGTGCATCAAGATGTACAAGAGCCCCAAGACGGGCGCGTACGCTTTCCGTCAGGAAGTCGTGCACAACGACAACATTAAGGCTTGGTTCGCGAACTGAATCCGCGATCATCCTAAGCCCTAAAAGGCACCCCGAGGGCCGCCTTCCATCATCGGGAAGTCGGCCCTCGTTGTATTCACCCCCCTACCTTTAGACTCATGTCATTCTTCAAAAGGCTGTTCAGCTCGGAAAAGAAGGAAACCCTAGACCAGGGTTTGGCCCGCACCAAACGCGGCGTCTTGGAGAAGTTGTCCCGCGCGGTCATGGGCAAGAAAGACATCGATGCCGATGTTTTGGATGAACTGGAGGAAGCGCTGATCACCAGCGACATCGGAGTTGCCACCACGACACGCATTATAGAGCGCATCGAAGACCGCACCTCCCGCGCCTCATCAAAATCGATTGAGCTGTTGCTCCCCATGCTCCGGGAGGAAATCGCTGACATGTTGGAAAACAGCAGCGGCGACCAACCTACAGACCTTACCATTCCTGCCACGGAAGGCCCTTATGTCTTCTTGATTGTGGGTGTCAATGGTGTGGGCAAGACGACCACCATTGGAAAACTCTGCCATCAATTTGCTGCCCAGGGACTCAAGGTCACGGTGGGCGCAGCGGACACCTTCCGTGCAGCGGCTGTCGATCAGCTTCAGGTATGGGCCGATCGAACGGGCGCAAATTTTGTGTCGCAAGGCCAAGATGCCGACCCCGCAGCAGTGGCTTTCGACGCGATTCAAAGTGCCGTGGCCAAAGGGCACGACGTGGTGCTCATCGATACTGCAGGACGCCTCCACAACAAGAAGCACTTGATGGACGAATTGTCCAAGATCAAGCGGGTGATGCAAAAAATTGCCACTGGGGTCCCACACGAAGTGCTGCTGGTACTAGACGGTTCGACCGGCCAAAATGCCCTCGAACAAGCCAAGCAATTCACTGCTGCAACCGAAGTCTCCGGACTCGTCTTGACCAAACTCGATGGAACTGCGCGCGGTGGCGTGGTGATTGGGATCGCAGAAGAATTCAAAATTCCCGTACGCTTTATTGGTGTCGGCGAACAACCCGAAGACCTTCAAGTGTTCAACGCCATGGAATTTATCGATTCATTGTTGCCCGAGTCCTTTGGCTCAGAAAACACCACCTCATGAGGGCCAGAACTTCTTCTCGCCGTCGCGCGCATGTGGTCACCCTCGGCTGCGCCAAGAACACCTTTGACTCGGAGGTCTTGATGCGCCAACTCGAGGCCAATGATTTTGATGTCACGCACGACACGCCGGTGGACGCCGCACCTGTGGTCATCATCAATACTTGTGGCTTTATTGAAAGTGCCAAGCAGCAGAGCATCGAAACGATCCTTCAGTTTGCCGACGCCAAGCAAGACGGTCGCGTGGAGCGCGTTTATGTGACAGGCTGTCTCAGTGAGCGTTACCGTGACGAGTTAGAGCAGGAAATCCCTGATGTGGACGCTTACTTTGGCACACGCGAGCTGCCCAAGCTGCTGAAGACCTTGAATGCGGATTATCGCAAGGAACTTGTAGGTGAGCGCTTGCTCTCCACCCCACAGCACTACGCTTACCTCAAGATTGCCGAGGGCTGTGACCGCCCGTGTGCGTTTTGCGCCATCCCATTGATGCGCGGAAAGCACCGCTCCACCCCCATCGAAGAACTCGTCAAGCAGGCAGAGAACCTGGCCTCTCAAGGGGTCAAGGAGCTGATCCTAATTGCGCAAGACCTCACCTACTATGGTCTAGACTTGTACAAAGAGCGCCGATTGGCCCCACTGGTTGATGCACTGAGCCAAGTCGAGGGAATCGACTGGATTCGACTGCATTACGCCTTCCCGAGCGGGTTCCCAATGGATGTGCTCGACGTGATGGCCAACCGCCCCAATGTGTGCAACTACCTGGATATGCCGCTCCAACACGGTGCAGACCAGGTCCTCAAGAACATGCGACGTGGCATCACCCGAGAAAAGACCGCCAAGCTTTTGGCGGATATCCGGTCTAAGGTGCCCGGCATCGCCATTCGGACGACGCTGATTTGCGGATTTCCAGGAGAAACCGAAGAAGACCACCAGGAGATGCTAGAATGGGTGGCCGAAAGCCGCTTTGACCGGCTGGGCTGCTTTACTTACAGCCACGAAGAAGACACCCACGCCTACAACATGGAGGACGATGTCCCCGAGGAGGTCAAGCGCCGTCGCGTTGAGGAAGTCATGGCCCTGCAAGCGGGCATCAGCGCCGAACTCAATGCAGCGAAAGTCGGTAAGACCTTCAGGGTACTCTTTGACCGCAACGACGCGGGGGTCTTCATAGGGCGCACCCAATTCGACAGCCCTGACGTGGATTGCGAAGTCCGGGTAGAGGCTGGAGATGACACCTACGTGCGTCTCGGTGACTTTGCTGATGTGACGATCGAGTCCGCCACTGAATTTGACCTTTTCGGACGCCTTGCATGAGCACCATCTCCTACCCCGTAATGGAGGCCTTTGCCACCGTGCAGGGCGAGGGAGCGCACTCTGGCACCCCCAGTTGGTTTTTGAGGCTGGGTGGGTGCGACGTTGGTTGCGTTTGGTGTGACGTGAAAGAGAGTTGGGATGCCAATGCCCACCCGCGTCACAGCTTAGAAGACATTGTATCCGCTGCAGTCGACAGTGGCAGAAAAGTGGTCGTGGTGACCGGCGGTGAACCCGCCATGCACAACCTCGCCCCCCTCACAGAGGCCCTGCACGAAGCTGGCCTCCAGACCCACATTGAAACCAGTGGTGCCCATGCACTTACCGGAACTTGGGATTGGGTCACCCTCAGCCCCAAGAAATTCAAAGCCTGCCGCGAAGAAGTCTACCCTTTGGCAGACGAACTCAAGGTGGTGGTCTTCCACCGCAGTGATATGGACTGGGCCGCGGAACACGCAGAACGGGTGCGCCCCGATTGCGCCTTGTTTCTGCAGCCAGAGTGGGACAAGCGCGACGACGCGACTTTCTGGATTTTGTCCTGGATTGCCGTGAAGCCAGGCTGGCGCATCAGCCTTCAGACCCACAAGTACATCGGGATCCCCTGATTACTGACTGAGCCAGTCGACGCCTTCCACGCCTTTGCGGAGCCACTCCAGTGTCTCTGCTTGCCGAGAACCTGGCGCAGGCTCATGATCGTAGTCCCAATGCCCTCGTGGTGGTAAACTCATGAGGATGCTTTCGGTGCGTCCACCGCTGACGAGTCCGAACCGGGTGCCGCGGTCATGGACGAGGTTGAACTCCACATATCGGCCCCTCCGCAAGCCTTGCCAATGCATGTCATCTGCGTCGACGAAGCTCTGTACAAATGGAGCAGCGCGCTCCTTGTAGATCGCGGCATAATGGCTGGAGAGGTCTAGACAGAAGGCCAATGCCTCCTCTCTATCCACCCCTCCATCTCGGCCGATGTGATCGAAGAAGATGCCCCCCACCCCGCGGGATTCGCCCCGGTGAGGTATGCTAAAATAGCGGTCGGCCCAAGGCTTGAACGTCCCGTAATCCGCGACAGCATGTCGGTCGCAAATGGCCTTCAAGTCGCGGTGAAACAAACGGGCCTCGGCGGGAAGGACATAATGTGGCGTGAGGTCGATCCCCCCTCCAAACCACCATGTCCCATCGTCCAATGTGAAGTAGCGGACATTCATGTGAATGATCGGCACATGGGGATTGCAAGGGTGCAAGACGCTCGACACACCCGTCGCGGCGAAACGGGTTGCAGAAGTATCCAATTGCTGGGCGAGTGCCGGGGTCACGGCGCCCTGAACCGCAGAGAAGTTGAGGCCTCCTTTCTCAATGACCTTGCCTTCTTTGAGGATACGGGTGTCACCTCCTCCTCCATCGGCACGCTCCCATTCGTCGCGGGTGAGCAACGCCTCGTCGTCGAACGACATCAACGCCGCCACCTGATCGTTTTGGACCGCGCGGTAGGCCTGCTGGACCTGAGACAGGAATTCAAGGTCCATCATCAGTATGGAGAGGTTGACGCTTCCGAACCCTGCTGATTCAGCTCAAGCCACTTGAAATCTTCTTGTCTCAGCAGCCGGACCGCTTCATTGACGAGCCCTCCGTCCTCACCATCAGTAGCTGTCCAATCAAAGACATACCGGCCATTTTTGGCGCGGTTCCAATTGCAAATGAGGCGCGTTCCCTGCGCCAAATCCACGGGCCAATCGGGACCGTGAGCCACGGTCCAAGCCAAGACGTCACGCAGGACATCGTGGGACATCCATCCATAACTCCCTGCTGGACCGCCCCGCAATGCCACCAACTCGCGTGCCAAGCAAAAATGTGAGGAGTCCATTGCTGCGCCCATGATGGAGTCCGGCAAGACCCCACCCCCATCGACTACGGTAAACCCAATCCGCTCCCGCAATTCGGGATCCAAGAAGTCGAACTTCTTCCAATCACCATCGGCATAGACCACGAAATCCAAGGAGTCGCCCAACTGGATTTCTGTCTGCAACACCCCCGCAAAGGAGCGGTTTGCCTTGCCGCCAGGCACCACAAGAACGTTGCGCCGCACATCTGAAAGAGAGTCACGCAAGGCTCCCAATCCACGGGATGCCACCTCAACTTCATTCATCACCAGCAGGCTGTCTTGCGCCGCGTGCCGCAACCAAGCATCCCGAAAAGCCGCTTCGGCATCGAGATTGCGGATATCGCCTGTGGCCAAAAGGAGAATGCGTTCTCCGCTGTGTCGCATGGCCACATGGGCAGCCAGTGCTTCCATCCGCGCTGACACTTGGGAATACGGCATCAACACCCCTTGCCTTCCTTCTGCCAATCGCGAACCCAAATCTGTCAGTGCCACATGGACGGCCCTTTCCATCCCAGGCCACTCCCGCACTTCAAAAAATTGGGAGCGCTTGAGCGGCCCCATGGCAATGTGCACCGGCCCACCCATGCCCACTAAGTCTTCTGGTGCGCACAACAGGGATCCAGCAGTGTCCAACCCGGTGTCCAGAAACCGAACGATCAGATGAGCGCCGAGACGCTGATCGTCACCTAAGGCCAATCGAATGCCTGCCGCGCAGTCTTCTGCAATCTCACGCAGCCGGGCTTCTTGACGGGACAGGCTGTCCCGACCCGTGAAAAACGGCAGAAATACAGCCAAACGGACAGTGTCCAACGACCACGTTGGTGGAACAGGCCGGCCCCGCGGGACGTCCTGAACACGATCTGACCATGTCATGGCCCCCTCTTCAGTCGGCACCCAATCCCGCTCCAAACCGGCCCCTTCTTCCTTTGGGAGGACTGCAGGCTGGCGCACATCTTCTTCTGCTGAAGGCGGGTCGACTTCTTGGGACGCGTTCGGCTGCATTGGAATGCGGAGGACATCCCCTTTGCGAATGCCGCCCTCTGCCCAAGGATTCAGATCGTAGAGCGCATTTAAGTCTACACCATAGGACTTGGCGATGCCGTACGCGGTCTCCTTCCGGAGGACGGAATGTGTGACTTGCTGCTGTGCCGCAACCTCTGTAAGAAGGAAGAAGGCACACAGAAAAAAGCCACAGCGTGGAAGGAGGGGACAGCGCATCATTCCCATTCGATGGTTGCAGGGGGCTTGGACGAGATGTCATAGACTACCCGATTAATTCCCCTGACTTTATTGATAATGGCGTTGGAAACCTCGGCCAGAAAAGCGTGCGGAAAATCGACCCAATCGGCCGTCATCCCGTCGGTAGAAGTTACAGCCCGCAAAGCAACGGCCTGCTCATAAGTGCGCTCATCGCCCATGACCCCTACGCTCTGAACGGGCAACAAAATGGTACCCGCCTGCCACACTCGGTCGTAGTGACCGTGCTCACGAAGCTTGTCGGTCCAAATGCGATCGGCATCCTGAAGCAACCTCACCTTGTCCGGGGTCACTTCTCCAAGGATGCGGATACCGAGGCCTGGACCCGGAAAGGGATGGCGGCCCAACAGCTCCTGGGACATGCCCATTTCTCGCCCCACCCTTCGGACCTCATCCTTGAACAGCATGCGCAGCGGCTCGACCACCTGAAGCTTCATAAAATCGGGCAGCCCCCCCACATTGTGGTGAGACTTAATGGTGGCACTGGGGCCGCCAGTGGCTGAAACGCTTTCGATGACGTCGGGGTAAATGGTGCCCTGACCCAACCACTTTACGCCATCCAAGAGGCCGCTTTCGTGGTCAAAAACATCAATGAATGTGGCCCCAATCGCCTTGCGTTTGCCTTCGGGGTCGGAGACTCCAGAAAGGGCAGAGTAAAAGCGGTCGGCTGCCCGAACACCTTTCACTTTAAGCCCCAGACCTTCATATCCCTGGAGGACCTCCTCAAATTCGTGCTTCCGCAACAACCCGTTGTCCACGAAAATGCAAAACAGGCGGTCACCAATGGCTCTGTGCAGCAGCATGGCGGCGACACTGGAATCGACTCCACCACTCAAACCAAGTACCACACGGTCTTCGCCCAGCTGCTCCTTGAGCTCCTCCACCGTTGAATCGACAAAGTGCGCGGGCGTCCAATCCGCTGCGCAGCCGCAAATCCCATGAACGTAGTTGCGCAACAGCATGAGCCCTTCCTCGCTGTGGTAGACCTCGGGGTGGAATTGAATGCCCCAAGTCGGCTCCTCTTTAAATGCAAACCCGGCGTACTTCACGTCTTGTGTTGAACACGTCACCTGGGCATTTTCGCCAATGGACTGAATCGTGTCGCCATGACTCATCCAAACTTGCTTCCCTTCGGTCATCCCCTCAAAAAGGCGATCCGAGCCATCAATGTGGTTCAAATGGGCACGGCCATATTCTCGGCTGTCGCTGGCTTCTACAAGCCCCCCTCCATTTTGAGCCAGCCACTGGGCCCCGAAGCATACGCCCAGCACCGGCCATTTCCCGCGCACTCCATCCAAGTCAGGGGCGGGGGCATGGTCCTCCCGCACACTATGGGGGCTGCCCGACAAAATCACACCCTTCCACACCCGGCCAAGCGCATCGTCTCCCGGTGCTGTTTCCAACAGAGACCTCCAGTCCCCATTCCACGGCTTAATCTCCGCGTAAGTATTGAGCTCCCTTACCCTACGGGCGATGAGCTGCGTGTATTGAGAGCCAAAATCGAGAATCAGAATGCTGTCCATTGCGGGCGCGGTATGGGGGCGAAATTACGCCTGTGTTTTCTGCCTTCCTCATGAACGTATCCATCGGAAGGCTGTTGTTTTGCACCGTTGTTAAACGCTTCTCATGCTCTTTACCCCCGACACCCCCTCCGCCCTCCCGCTTTTGCCCGGACTGCAACAGCGCAAATTGGTCTTGGCCAGTGCATCTCCTCGAAGAAAAGAGCTCATTGGAATGCTCGGCATTCCCTTTGAAATCAGGCCCATTGGAGCAGAAGAAGTGTATCCAGACGGATTGTCCGGGCCAGACATTCCCCGATTTTTGAGCGAACTCAAAGCCCGGGCGGCCATCTCCAGCTTGAATTCAGAAGAAATCCTGCTGACCAGTGACACGGTGGTTCAATTGGAAGGCGATACGCTAGAAAAACCCGGTTCTGCGCAAGAAGCCGCGGAAATGATCCGGCGGCTTTCCGGCAAAACGCACGAGGTCACCACAGCTTTTACCCTGGTTGACGGGCGGAGTCCCGAAGTGCTCAAAACGGAGCACGATACTGTTTCCGTGTCATTTATACACCTTTCTGAAGACTTCATCCAGCATTACGTCTCGAACCATCAACCGTTCGACAAAGCGGGCGCTTACGGCGCTCAAGATTTGATCGGTGCCTGTGGCATTCACTCCCTAAACGGCAGCTTTTACACCGTTATGGGACTCCCTATGCACAAAATATTTTCACACCTGAAAGCACTGATTTGATGTCACATCCGGAATCTCAACAGGTTATTACGTTCACTTTTTTTGCAATTTCATTGAACAAGGATCCTTTGTCTTGGTTTTCATGTGTACGTTAAACACGTTCAAAACCAATCATAACAAATGAACCTTTCATTAATTCTAGCGGACGCTTCGCTTTTCATGAGTGAGCACTTCGATAACCTCACAAGTTTCACATTCTTCGTGGGCTGTATGGCCATGATGGCCGCATCTGTCTTCTTCTTCCTTGAGATGGGCAGCGTTGACAAAAAATGGAGGACGTCACTGCTCGTCAGTGGCATCATCACATTTATTGCTTTCGTGCATTACTACTACATGCGCGACTACTACCTGGCCACAGGTGACAGCCCAATAGCATTCCGCTATGTGGACTGGACACTGACGGTACCGTTGATGTGCGTGGAGTTCTATCTCATCACCAAGAAAGCAGGTGGTACCATGGGACTCATGTGGAAGCTGATTTTTGCTTCTGTCATCATGTTGGTCACCGGTTACTGGGGTGAAGCTCTGGACCAAAGCAACGCTTGGTTGTGGGGCCTCTTCTCCGGCATCGCGTACTTCTACATTGTTTATCTCGTCTGGTTTGGTGAGGTAAAGCAGTTGGCTACAAGTGCGGGTGGTGCTGTTGCTGAAGCCAACAAATGGCTCGGATGGTTCGTACTGGCTGGATGGGCGATTTACCCCATTGGTTACATGATGGGTACTGCCGGATGGTACGGTGGCGCAGGTGAAGTCTTCGGTTTCTCAGGCTCCATGGACGTCATCTACAACATTGGTGACGCCATCAACAAGATCGGCTTCGGTCTGGTGATTTACGCTTTGGCTGTTAAGGATAGCGCCAAGGGCTGATCTCTCCGAAACCTAAACAAGGAAACTGGCCCATCCCCTTTCGGGGGTGGGCCTTTCCTTTGTCGCATGATTGGGCTCATTCCATCCACCACTTTCCAGAATGCCCAACGGGTGAGGGCTTGGACTTTAGGCCTTTTGGCTGGGGGCGTTTGCTTGGCTGCAGCTTTGGCCCAGTGGCTTCCCGAAGGACAGACGCCGCTTGCAGTATTGCTGATTGCAGCCATTGGCATCCAACACGGCGCTTTGGACCACATTCTCCACGCCCACATGCATGGCGACCCCGAGGGGCCATTGCGTCAATCTTTTGTTCTGCCCTACGTGGCCAGCATCGGCCTCTTCTGGCTCGCTTTTGAATGGGCCCCCGCGTCCATGCTCGGGCTATTCATAGTGGTTAGCGCCTACCATTTTGGAATGTCCCACATCCGCGTTGATGCCATGCGTGGACAGTCTCGTGCCAACAGCATCACAGGCGTGGCACTTGGACTGGCCCTCTTGGCCCCTTTGATGACACGACCCGACGCCTTGCTTGTGCTCGAAGAATATGGATGGGACCTATCCCCGTCTTTCGCTGACCGCTATCTGCCGTTGCAACTGGCGTCCGCATCAGCTGTGATTCTGGCCGTTACACTGCACCAAACATGGCGCAATGGCCTCTTGGCTTGTTCGGGTGTGGTATTGGCCTGGTCTGTCGACGACT
Source organism: uncultured Flavobacteriales bacterium (assembly GCA_905478795.1). Classification (GTDB taxonomy): domain Bacteria; phylum Bacteroidota; class Bacteroidia; order Flavobacteriales_D; family Sanyastnellaceae; genus UBA8752. Next base: position 3,892 of record CAJQJX010000004.1, on the reverse strand, counting down.
TGCTCCTCGCTTTTGCCCTCTATTTCGCCCTTGGACATTCGAGGGAAGCCTTTTTTGAGGAGTTCAAGCAGCGTCAATCTCTGACACCTGCTTTTTCCAAGTTGTACCTGCGCAGCTTACCGCTGACCCTGGTCTTTGCCACCATGGCGGGTGTCGTTTTCTGGTCGGTCAGCACGGGTACCCTCAGCGAGCGTGCTGGCCTGAGCTTTCTACTGGCCGGAACATTGCCGCACATCGCGGTACTCGAAGGATGGGTGACCGCCCGCATGCGGTGAACGGAGGCATTTCGGTTGGACGTCAGGTGCTCAACCGCACCTGGCCCTGGCCTTCAACAACCTCGCCAATAGGCCGGCTGTAACAGCCTTCATCCTGCAACACCCTTTCGACTTCATCCTGTGCGGATGGATGAACAGACACCAATAAGCCGCCACTGGTTTGGGGATCGCACACGACATCCCGAATAAATTCACCGGCTTCGCCCCACTGTAAGTGCTGGCCATAGCTTGCGAAATTGCGCCGTGTGCCACCTGGTATGCACCCTGCCGCGTGGTATTTGGCCAGTCCCTCTCGGTCAAGCAAAGGCAGTGCACTGCCTTCGAAAGCAAGGTCAACACCTGTAGCCCGGGCCATTTCAAGGGCGTGACCTCCGAGACCAAAGCCGGTCACATCCGTCATGGCATGCACCCCTTGGATGTCGCCCAGCGCTGCACCAACCTTATTGAGGCGGGTCATGTTGGCTTGGGCAGCAGCCAAGTGGGAAGACTCAACCACCCCCTTCTTTTGGGCAGTGGTCACGATGCCCACACCCAACGGCTTTGTCAAATACAGCACATCGCCTATGGCTGCACCGCCATTTTTTTTGAGCTTGGACAAGGTGACCCGGCCTGTCACTGCAAGTCCAAAAATGGGTTCAGGAGAATCTATGCTGTGCCCGCCTGCGAGCGGTATGCCCGCTTCAGCGCAAATGGAGCGTCCACCCTCGAGCACCTGTCCTGCCACTTCAGGAGCAAGCTTGTCCACTGGCCACCCCAAGATGGCGATGGCCATCAATGGCTTGCCCCCCATGGCATAGATGTCGCTGATGGCATTGGCCGCTGCGATGCGTCCAAAGGCATACGGATCATCTACAATGGGCATGAAGAAATCCGTTGTCGACACGGCCGCTGTGCCATCTCCCAGGTCGTAAACCGCCGCATCATCGCGGGCTCCATGGCCCACAATTAGCTTGGAATCATCGGCTTGGACCCCCAATTGACCGAGGATCTGGTCGAGCACCCCCGGGGCAATCTTACAGCCACAGCCCGCGCCATGGCTGTATTGGGTCAGCTTTACTTGTTCTTGCTCCATGCAACAAAGGTGGCTCAGAGACCCATGCCATCTGCAGCCGCCATCAGCCGCTCAGCGCACTGCTCCAGCGACACCCCTTGGGCGTCGACCGGATGCCGGTTGTCCTTGGCCCGTTTTTGCAAGCCATGCTCGTAGGTGCGGTCATAATACTCCAAGGCAATTCTTGCTGCTGTGGCGAGATCTTTCACCTCCAAAGCAGCCAAAGCCTCTCGGGTTTCCGGACCCCCCAACTCCGTTTGAATGGCTTCAAAAGCATGCCTCAGCAAAACCGCATCGAAATCGCCATACATCCCCACAAGGTGGGTGACACGGTCCTCCATACTGCGGAGCATCTCAAGTGCCGGACAAGCGATCATCCGCTTGTAAAAAGGCTCGGGAACGTGCACATTTCCAATGCGCCTGCTTTCATTTTCTACCCAAATGCGGCGGTGAGGGTCAAGACCAGACAAGGCTTCTGCCAGCAGGTTGCGAAAATGCTCGGATGTGGGTTGAGCATGGCGGTGCAAATTGCCAAATGCCGACCCGAAATGCCGGGCCAAGCCCTCGAGGTCCACGACCTGCTCACCAGCATCAGCCAATGCATGAAGGACCGCGGTCTTGGCCGAACCGGTGTAGCCTCCAACGCGCACCAAAGGCCATTCCTGCCCCATGAACCCTGGAAGGGTTTGCTTGTACGCCTTGTACCCACCATGGAGCAGGACCACGGGTAAACCTGCGGTGCGCAACAACCAACTCAGCGATCCGCTGCGCATCCCCCCTCTCCAACAGTACATGTGAATTGGACGTCGGTCGGGTTCTTCTGAAAACAACTCCTTGGCCTTACGCACCATGTCCGCCATGCGGGGACCGATGAATTCGAGACCGCGCTCAACGGCCATTTCCCGACCTTCTTGCTTGTAGAGGGTGCCCACTTGGGCCCGCTCGGCATCATCAAAAAGCGGAAAGGACAATGCCCCTGGAATGTGAGCCTCCTCAAATTCACTGGGCGAACGAACATCCAACAGCAGCGCCCCTTTTTCGCGGGAACCCACTAAGAATTCTTGGACACCTACGGAGCGATTGGGCACGGCCATCTCCTGCGAAGGTAGACCCGATAAAGGTTTGGCATGATGCTTGTTTCTAAGTAGACGCACCCCTAAAAGACAATACCATGATCCGACTCCACTTCCCCCTTGCGCTCCTCGCTGCTGCGATCATGGCCCACCCAGCTGCTGCCCAATCCAACGTCAACAGACCGCAAGCAACAGACGTCGCATTGTCTTGCCTCAACGATTGCGAACAGCACGTCTGCGAGCCCTCTCGAGAGGAACGTCGAAAAATGGACGCTGAAGCGCGCATGCTCGATGCCAGCGCCCGGCGAGCACAAGCGGCCACCAAGGTCCTTCAAGCGCAGCGGGCTTTGATCCGGGAGGAACAAAGGCGGGTTCAAGCCAGCCGTCAGGCCACCTTAAGCGAGGCCAAGCAGCGGGAATGGGAACACCGCAGGGCCGAGGTCAAAATAGACCGCCTCACCCCCCATTTGGAAAGCTACTCAGCCATTGTCCTCACTTCGGTGACGGGAGTGAACGCCAAACAGTCGGTGGCACAGATCGCTGAGGTTCTGTCAACAGAGAACGGATTGGACTTCGTCAACCCGTTAAAACTGAAGCGCAAATACAGAACCCATCGGAAGCTGGACCCAGGATTCGTTTACAGGCCCGATGTTCTTCGGGCTTCATTTCACAGGGAGACCCTCCATGAATTCGGGCGCTTCGTGCACCTCATCGTCAGAGACCACCGGGGCAAGGTGGTCTATGACGCACGGTTTGAAAACGTTCACTTCGCAGAGATGTTGGCACCCCTTACAGGTGCTGCAGGATGATCACCCCTACTCAAAAGGTGACCGTTCACCACCTCACTGCCCGTCAGCGCCCACTCCGTAGAAAGGGGTGGGTGCTGAAGGCACCACACTTCAATGCGGAATCCCAGAAGGCTTCACCCCCAAGGCCTTAAACAAAGCCAATAGCCCCCAATGGGCGGAGGAAATGAGGCCAAAAATGAGGTAAGCGTCAAGAATCGTAGAGAGCAACATCGGGCGGAGGATTGTACCAGCACTTACGCACACACTCCTGTTTAGGTTACACATTACAAGGAACCCATTCTCCAGTGGCCCGTCTTGTCCGTCAGGCCGTCGCGGGGAGCTTGAAGTCAAACAAATTCGTCCGCAAATGCTCGGGAGACGACTCGAAACCCCAACCGAGCAATGCCCCCACGACTTCCTCTCGCGAAAAATCCACGTGACGCGCATCGGCAGCACCCCAATCGTAGACGTGTCGGGGCAACCACGACTCTTCTGCCAACCGGTTCAACATCGCTTCACCTGGGGCGACCATGCCGTGTTCATTGACGTCCAACAGCGCCCCAAGGTCTTCGAGCAGGGTCGACTTATCCTGCGCGAAAGGAGCCCCTTCGCCAGGGCGTATTTCTTCTAGGAAGGCGTCGAAATGAGACACATCGCCTTCCTCGAAATAGCGGAAGCAAGCGCGTTGCAGCCAGAGGTCGCCAA
>CAJQJX010000003.1 GCA_905478795.1 uncultured Flavobacteriales bacterium | reverse complement strand
TCTGGAAAGCCGAAAACGTCCCCGCTGGATACTTGAGTGGGAATGTCGATGTATCGGTTGTATTCAATGGAACCACTGACTTGAGGAAAACCAGAAGCGATGATTTCGCGCGAATTGCTCGCGGCCTCCTGGGTGTCGAAGGAAGCGTAGCGCACGCTGTAAGCGCGGGTGGCCGCCAGAGACTGCGCCTCTGCAAGAGTGAGCCGTGTGCCCGAACTGTTCTGGGAATCTTGACCGAAAACGGCGCCCTGGAACAGCAGAAAGATGGACAATAGTGGGAGTGTACGCATTGTGGTTGGCGTGTTCACAGGGTGTTGTTGCGTTGACGGAGGTATTCCAGTCCTTGATCCGTTGCGATGCCCCTGAGGTGGTAGGTGTGCAATTCCTTTTGGAGTTCGGACAAGGGCCTGCCAAACTCATGAATCGTCGAAGGGTCGGTCATGGTTTGAACCATGGCCATGTGCAAGCGAGAGACGAGCTTGGCATCGAAATCTGCCCGATACAAGCCCTCTGTTTGTCCGCGTTCGATGTTGCGTAGCAGGTACCCTTGCATGGCCACCATCTTGTGTGTGTGGAGCCGATTCATGGCTTCGGGGTAATATTTCTGTAGGTCGAACAGCATGCTGGGGTGCATTTCCCGGAGTTCACTCTGGAAATATTCCATCACTGCGATGACGGCATCGATGGCGTTGAATCCCCCATCTGATAAGATTTCGGTGCGCGCCTTTTGGCGTTCACAGGCTTGATTGAAGACTTGGAGCACCAAGTCGGCCTTGTCTTTGAAATAACGGTACAAGGTCTTTTTGGAGACCCCCAGTTGGGAGGCCAGGTCGTCCATGCTCACGGCGCGGACCCCAAACTTTCGAAAGGCATGCTCACAGCCTGTAAGCAGCTCGAGAACGCGTGTTTCTTTGTTCGAACCTTGTGTGACGGTCGTCATGTGCAACGGTTTCGGGGCGCAAAAGTACCCTGAAAAACGCCTGTTGGAAACGAAATGCTTGTTAAAACGTTTCCTGTGTGTCTTTAGCTGAGGGTGGCGGTCAATCGATGCGGATTCCCAATGCCTTGACCAACCCAATGAGGTCATTGGCGTCAAACCTGGCCCCTCGAAGTCGGTTATCGGAAGGGTCGATGGTCCACTCTGTGGCACTTCTAAAGTCCGCGTCGCGCAGATCGGTCCTTTGGAAAATGGCATCGCGCAATCGGCTCTCTGTCCAAGAGGTCTCGCGCGCATCGGCGCCCGAGAAGTTGTTCCCGCTCAGGTCGGTATGTTCGAGCTTCATGCCCTTCAGGTCCATGTCCTCCCAGTCACACAGTGGGGCTTTGCAGCGTTCCAATGTGAACGACATAAAGGAAGGCTGTAGGGTGGTCCAACGGACCTTGTTCAACGTGCAATCTGTAAACGTGACACCGTGGAACCGCACATTGGTGAGCCGCACTTCTGACAATGAGCACGATTGAAAAGTGCAACGCTCAAAGCGCGCGTCCCGCCAATCTGAGTGGTTCAGGTCGAGCCCTTCAAAATGACACTCTTCGAAATGGTGCCCTGCCCAAGGAAAGGGAGGCAGTGGCGCTGTTGACTGGTCTTTAGCAGTCCAGCGGGATTGGTAGTGTTCCATTAAGAGAGGGCCCGACGGACGAGGTCGGCATCGGCTTTTTGAGCCAAGGTGACTTTCAATTTAGGCTCTGATTCCATGGCCCGACGGATGGCAAATTGTGCTTCGTCATTGCGGGCCCAGCTGCGGCGGGCAATGCCATTGTTGACATCCCAGTGGAGCATGGAGGTGAGCTTGGCTTCGGCTTCAGCTGACCCGTCGAGGAGCATGCCGAATCCACCGTTGATCACTTCGCCCCAGCCGACGCCTCCTCCGTTGTGAAGGGACACCCAAGTGGCACCGCGGAAGGCGTCTCCCACAAAGTTTTGGACGGCCATATCGGCTGTGAAAGCAGAGCCGTCATAGATGTTGGAGGTCTCGCGATACGGAGAGTCCGTTCCGCTTACATCGTGGTGGTCACGGCCGAGAATCACTGGCCCAGACAGGCTGCCATTGGAAATGGCCGTGTTGAACGCCTTGGCAATCCGCATGCGGCCTTCCGCATCGGCATATAGGATGCGGGCTTGGGAGCCGACCACGAGGTTATTGGCCTTTGCGCCGCGAATCCACTGCACATTGTCGGCCATTTGCTGCCTGATTTCTGCAGGGGCTTCGGCCATCATGTCCTCCAGCACTTCGCAAGCGATGGCATCGGTTTTGTCGAGGTCGGTAGGGTCTCCTGAGCCGCAAACCCAACGGAAGGGCCCGAAGCCATAATCAAAGCACATAGGCCCCATGATGTCTTGCACATAGCTCGGGTAGCGGAATGCTTCCCCGTCATCGGCCATGATGTCAGCCCCGGCGCGCGAGCTTTCTAAGAGGAAGGCGTTGCCGTAGTCAAAGAAGTAGGTCCCTCTCGCCGTATGCTGGTTGACGGCAGTGGTGTGCCGGCGCAGGCTTTGCTTAACGCACTCCTTGAATTGGTCAGGGTCTTCGGCCATCATCTTTTGGGCAGCTTCAAAGGGCAGGCCTACAGGATAGTAACCGCCTGCCCAAGGGTTGTGCAAAGAGGTTTGGTCAGACCCGAGGTGGATGTGGATGCCGGCCTCGTAGAAGTGTTCCCATACGTCGACCACATTGCCCAAATAGGCATAGCTCACGGCATCCTTGTTTTCCATGGATGCACGAACACGGTTTGCGAGCTCTGCGACGTCTTCTACAACGTGGTCAACCCACCCTTGCTCGTGGCGCTTCCACGCGGCAACGGGGTCCACCTCTGCCGTTACGGAAACCACACCGGCGATGTTCCCGGCTTTGGGTTGGGCGCCCGACATGCCCCCCAGACCAGCGGTGACAAAGAGCTTGCCTGCGAGTGTGGGGTTTTCGGGATCCAGTCGGCGACCAGCGTTGAGCACGGTGATGGTGGTGCCATGCACAATGCCTTGAGGGCCGATGTACATGTACGACCCTGCGGTCATTTGACCGTATTGGCTCACGCCCAATGCGTTCATACGCTCCAAATCATCGGCGGCACTGTAGTTTGGAATGACCATGCCATTGGTGACCACCACGCGGGGTGCGCCAGGGTGTGAAGGGAAGAGGCCCAGTGGGTGCCCGCTGTACATCACCAGGGTTTGGTCGTCGGTCATTTCACTCAAATAGTGCATGACCAACCGGTATTGGGCCCAGTTCTGAAAGACAGCACCGTTGCCTCCATAAGTGATCAGCTCTTCGGGGTGTTGCGCCACCGCTGGGTCCAGGTTGTTCTGGATCATGAGCATGATGGCTGCCGCTTGAGGGGTCTTGGCAGGGTAGGCATCCATGGGGCGCGCATGCATGGCGTAACGTGGCATGAACCGGTACATGTAGATGCGGCCATAGGCTTTGAGCTCTGCTGCAAACTCCGGGGCCAAGGTCTCATGTTGGGCAGCGGGGAAATACCGCAGGGCATTGGCCAAGGCGAGTTCTTTTTGCTTGGGCGTCAAGATGTCCTTGCGCACAGGCGCGTGCGAAACATCGGCTGACCTGTGCTGAGGATGGGGCAAGGACAGGGGAAGTCCCGAAGCAATTTCCTCGCGAAAAGCAATGGTGGCGGGGTCGGTAGCGGTGGTCGTGTTCATGGCGATCGGGTCAAAGGCCTTTGGGATTGCGGATGCGGCCGGTCCCCTTGTCGTAACCATAGGGGCAGTGCTTGCAACCGCTCGTGCAGCAATAGCCGCGTTTGCGGTGGTATTGTTCAGTAAAGACAAGAAAACCCTCTGGCGATGAGTAGGTATCGCCTGCTTCGATGGGGATTTTCTTTGAGCGGTCCACGGCTCAAAGTTACGATGGTGCTCAGGTGCGGAGGTGCCTGCGCCTCACGCGCTGAGGGATGCGGCAGAGGATTTCATAAGGAATGGTCCCTGTGGCGGATGCCAGGTCTTCGATGGTGGCGTGGTCGCCAAAGATCTCGACGGGATCGCCCACACGGACCTCCATACCGGTGACGTCGATCATGCACCCATCCATGCACACAGGCCCCACAGTGGGGCAGAGTTTTCCTCCGGTGAACAGATGCACTTTTCCCATTCCGGCAGAGCGGGGCAGACCGTCTGCGTAGCCTACGGGCAAAGTGGCGATCCGCCGGGTATGACGGGCGGAATCCTTGGCGCCATAACCGACGGGAGTTCCTGCAGTGACGTCGTGCAGATGGCTGATGCGGGTGTGAAAACGACCGATGGGTTGCAAATTCTTCATGGTGCCAGAGGCATCAAGGCCATAGAGACCGAGCCCAATGCGCACCATGTCGTAGCGTGCGTCAGGGAACCGCGCGGCGCCAGCAGTATTGGCCAGGTGACGGATGAAGCCGGAACCTTCTGGGCGGTCTGATGTGCTGGCCCAACCCTGAGAAACCGCTTGACAGGCTGCGTCGTAGGCTTCAATTTGAAGGCGTGTATGAGCGTCTGCATCGACATCATCTGCTGCGGACAGATGGCTGTATACACTGATGATGGGGATGCCGAGTTCGGCACATTTTGCTCCGGCCAAGTGCGCCTCCTCTGGCGCGAGGCCCAATCGGTGCATACCGGTTTCGACCTTGAGGTGAACGCCATTTTCACCTTCTTCAATGGCTGCGTGGTTGGCGCGGACCCGCCCCCACTGCTCTATGGTGCCCAAGTGGTGTACCTCTGGTTCAAGGCGCCATTCTATCAGGTCATGAAACCGCTGCGGATCAGCATTGAGCACCATGATGGGGCATTGAACGCCAGCTTTGCGCAGGGCCACACCTTCTTCAGTAAAGGCCACAGCAAGCCGCGTTATTCCCAATCGGCTGAGCTCTATTGCGACCGCATCACCCGCTCCGTATGCAAAGGCTTTGACCATCCCCATGATGGGAAGTCCAAAGCGTTCCCGGTGTTGTTCGAGGTTGTGGGCGAGCCGTCCCAAATCCAGGTCGAATACAGTGGTGTGTGGGTTCGCCTCCAGTGCACGGGAGACCCGCTCAAAGGCAAAAGGCCGTGCCCCTTTGACCAAGACGTCCCAGCCTTGCAGGCGGTCGAGTGACGCGCTGTTCAAGAGTTCTTCTGTGGAATCGAAGTGATCTACGGTTCCCGTGGTGACGCCGGGGATGCCTTCAGAAAGTTGAGGGCCAACAGCAATCCAATGGTCGACTTGATGTTGGCCCAAGGTGTGCTTGAGCCGTTTGATTTGCTCTGGGTCTTGGCGGTCAAAGGGCACCAAATCCGAAAGGACCACGGCATTTTTGCGGTCTCCGCTGAGGCGGTCAAGCGCCTCTAAAGCAGTGGACAGTCCGTCGAGATCGTGGTTCCAAGTATCGTTGATAATGGTGCCACCTCCTGTTCCGGTTAAGTGCTCCAGGCGCATGCCGAGTGGCTGAAGCAGGGGAAGGTTGGATGTGACGGCCGCCAAATCACCACTCAACTCGAGCATGATAAGCGCGGCAGTGAGGGCGTTGGAAAGGCTGGCCTCGTCTGTAAATGGAACGGTCCACTCGAGGGTTTTTCCCTTCCACGTGCCCACGAGGTGGGTGTGGTGTGGCTTTCTATCGGCTTTGGTAATGTTCAATGCGCACGTTCCAGGAAGTGCTGGTGATGCCGCATGTGGAAGGGTCCAATAAATGCAGCGCTGGGCCACACCGTGGTCGGTGAGCGCTTGCATGACGTCAGGGTCGTGGGTACCCAGGATCACCTTGTCGCAGTCCTTAAATAGGCGGACCTTCTCTTGTGCTTTGGCTTGGCGGCTGCTGAAATGACTGCCGTGCGCGTCACCAAAATGCACCATGACTCCGATGTTGGGTGCAATGATGGAGGCCAGCGTCTCCATTTCTCCGGGCATGGAAATGCCAGCCTCAACAAGGTAACTGTCGGCAGTGTCATCCATGCCCCACAAAGACAAGGGGACGCCGACTTGGCTGTTCCAGCTGCCGGGGCTTCTTGAGACCCGGTGGGTCGCGGGCGCTAGGGCATGTGCCCACTCTTTGACCATGGTCTTGCCATTGGAACCGGTGATGCCCACGACTTTTCCCGGGCGCGATTGTCGTGCAGCGCGACCCAGTGCTTGCAGGGCCATTAATGTGTTGGGCACCCTTAGAACGTGCCCATCGGGATCTTCGCCTGGCCAGTCTGAGGCGAGAATGAAACCGCGGACTCCCGATGCAGCAGCAGCGGCAACGTGAGCATGGCCATCGTGCCGTGGGCCGCGCAAGGCCAGAAAAACCGTGTGAGAAAGCGCCGCTTTACTGCCGTGTAAAGTGCGGGTGTCTGTCGACAGGTATTCGAAATCGGGTGGGCCTTGGACGGCTGAGGCTGCAACCGACCCTTTAAGGGTGGATGCAAGCACGTTCCAAAGCTCCGGGCCGATGTTCATTCGGCGGGGGTGACCCGATGGTGTGATCGGACCACGACTTCATTGTAGGGTTCACGCGACAGGGCTTGATAGGATTCCGCCCCTCCGATCTGGACGTCTTCACTGCCGCCTTCAATGCGGTGAGAAAAATGGGCGGGCCTGCCAGTAATGGAGCAGATGGCATTCAGTTTTGTCACGTATTCGGCATGGGCCAAAAGGAGGGGAATGCACCCAAAAGGACGTCCGAGGTAGTCGAGATCTAACCCTGCTGCGATGACCCGAATGCCGCAATCGGCCAATCGGTTGCACACATCCACAATTTTCTCGCCAAAGAATTGCACCTCGTCAATGCCGATCACATCGGGCATTTGATGGTCTGCAATCAATTGATTTACCATGGCTTCCAATGCGGCTGCATCGGCCATGGCGTGGGCGGGCTGTCGGCGTGAGTCATGGCTGACTACATCCGTGGTGTCGTGGCGATTGTCGCGCTCTGGTTTAAAGAGGGTGACGGCCTGCTTGGCCAAGCTAGCTCGGCGTAAGCGGCGGAGCAGCTCTTCTGTCTTTCCGGAAAACATCGGGCCGGCAATGACCTCGATGGTTCCTCCGACCGGGTGGGGCGGATGTCTTTCGTATGCCGTCATGAATCCTCAATTTTACGAAGTAGATGGGCCAAGTCGTACGGCATGTTTTCCAAGCACTGTGAACGGTGGTTTTTGGCAGGTCTATCGTCATCCACTTTGGTCCGTGGGAAACACTCTTGCTCAGGGGTTTGTACCCCATTGGAATTGCCACTATATTCGCACCCCGAATTTTCCGGGGTTTATCAACTTCGAAGCGCAGTGGATACGTTGAGCTACAAAACCGTCTCCGTCAATAAGGAGAACGCCGACAAGAAATGGTTGCTGGTCGATGCCGAAGGGCAACGTCTGGGCCGTCTTTGTTCTGAAATCGCCCGCCTTCTCAGAGGCAAGCACAAGGTGAACTTCACTCCGCACGCGGATTGTGGTGACTTTGTGATTGTGATCAACGCCGAAAAGGTGGAGTTGACAGGCAACAAGTGGGATGACAAGGAGTACATCCGTTACTCGGGTTACCCAGGTGGTCAATACCGCCGCACCGCTAAGGAAGTTTTGGAGCGCACGCCAGAACGTCTGGTGGAGAATGCCGTTCGCGGTATGCTTCCAAAGAACCGCCTTGGCCGCGCCATTTATAAGAACCTTCACGTTGTCGTTGGTGCTGAGCATACCCATCAGGCACAGCAGCCCACCGCTCACGCCATTCCTTCCTGATTCGCATGCAGACGATCAATACCTCAGGTCGCCGTAAGAATGCCATCGCCCGTGTCTACATGACACAAGGCACTGGCAAGGTGACCATCAACAAGCGGGACATTACTGAGTACTTCCCGCTCCCTACGCTTCAGTACAAGGTCAAGCAGCCATTTATGCTGACCGAAACCATCGACCAGTTCGACATCAAGGCCAACCTTGATGGCGGCGGCATTACTGGACAAGCCGAGGCGCTGCGCCTCGCGATTTCCAAGGCGCTGATTGAATTGAACGAGGAGCTCAAGCCCACCTTGAAAGCCGAAGGCCTCACCACGCGTGACCCACGCATGGTTGAGCGCAAGAAGTTTGGCCAAAAGAAGGCGCGGAAGAAGTTCCAGTTCTCCAAGCGCTGATCTCCAGCTTACCCTTTACTCAACATATACAGCTAGCATCCAAACAACGGGGACCTTCATTAGAAGCTACCTCGTTGTTGCTTAACCCTAGGAACGTAGCATCATGGCACGCACCAATTTCGACCAACTGCTTCAGGCAGGATCCCACTTCGGTCACCTCAAGCGCAAGTGGAACCCCCATATGGCCCCTTACATCTTCACGGAGAAGAAGGGCATTCACATCATCGACCTCCACAAGACTGTTGTGCTTGTGGATGAGGCTGCCGCCGCAGCAAAGCAGATTGCCAAGAGCGGCAAGCGCATCTTGTTTGTGGCCACCAAAAAGCAGGCAAAGGACATTGTGACCGAAGCCGCTGAGTCCGTGAACATGCCATACGTGACCGAGCGATGGTCAGGGGGTATGTTGACCAACTTCGCCACCATCCGCAAGGCGATCCGCAAAATGACGCAGATCGACAAGATGGAGGCCGACGGAACCCTGAACACCATGTCCAAGCGTGAGCGCTTGCAGGTGAGCCGTCAGCGGGCCAAGTTGGAAAAGAACCTCGGTTCTATTTCAGACATGAACCGCATCCCTGCTGCAGTATTCATTGTGGACGTGATGAAAGAGCACATTGCTTTGGCGGAAGCCAAAAAGTTGGGCATCCCTGTCATTGCCATGGTGGACACCAACAGCGACCCCCGTTCTGTGGACTTCCCCATTCCAGCCAATGACGATGCGAGCAAGTCCATCAAGGCTGTTCTGGACGCCATCATTGAAGGTGTGAAGGAAGGGTTGGCAGACCGCGGTTCAGACAAGGAAGCTGCAGAAAAGGCGGCTCCTGCTGCTGAGGAAGCTCCTGCTGCTGAGGCTGCTCCTGCTGCTGAGGCTGCTCCTGCTGCTGAGGAAGCTCCTGCTGCTGAGGAAGCTCCTGCTGTTGAGGAAGCTCCTGCTGCTGAGGAGGCTCCTGCTGCTGAGGAGGCTCCGGCCGAGGAAGCTCCTGCTGCCGATGCTTCTGAGGAAGAAGGCGAGAAAGAGGCCTGATCTTATTCTGATCTCTGAACAAACGAATTCACCCCGCGTGATGTGATTGAACTCACCACGCAAAACCACCACTACAATGAGCATTACTGCAGCCGAAGTCAACAAGCTCCGCAAGCAAACGGGAGCAGGCATGATGGATTGCAAGAAGGCCCTGACCGAAGCCGAAGGCGACTTTGACAAGGCCATCGAAATCCTTCGTAAGAAGGGTCAGAAAATTGCCGCTAAGCGCGGTGACAACGAAATTGGAGAAGGTGCAGTCCTGGCCTCAACCAATGAGGATGGAACGCGCGGTTGCATCATCTCATTGAACTGTGAGACGGACTTTGTGGCCAAGAACTCAGACTATGTGTCTTTTGCTCAGAGCATCCTCGACATTGCCGTGTCTTCTGGTGCTGCTGATAAGGACGCCCTGCTTTCTCAAGCTCACCCAACAGGTGTGACCGTTGGAGAAGAAATCACAAACCAGATGGGCCGCCTTGGTGAGCGTATCGAGATCAGCCGTTATGAGCAGGTCTCGGGCGATGCTGTTGTGGCTTATATCCACCCCGGTAACCGCCTTTCAACCCTCGTGGCTTTCAACGGAGCAGTCGAGGCGCAGGTTGGTAAGGATGTGGCCATGCAAGCGGCAGCCATGTCGCCGATCGCATTGGATGAGACCAGCATCGACCAAGCCACCATTGATAAGGAGCTTGAGATTGGTAAGGAGCTCGCTATTAAGGAGGGCAAGCCTGCTGAAATGGCTGAGAATATTGCGAAGGGCCGCTTGAAGAAGTGGTTTAGAGAGGTGACTTTGGTTCACCAGGCGTTCATTAAGAACAACAAGCAAAGCGTAGCAGACTACGTGAAAGAAACTGGCGGGGGCGACCGCGCTATCACTGGTTTTAGTCGGGTTAGCCTCGACTAAAGGCCGAACAAATCAAAGGTTAGAACGGGCTGCTCGAAAGGGTGGCCCGTTTTCTTTTGGGGTGTGGCATGGAATCGTCGGATATTGACGCTTGATGAAATACCGGCGCGTCCTTTTGAAGCTGAGTGGTGAAGCCCTGATGGGTGACAAGCAATTCGGCATTGACAATCAGCAACTTGCGCTGTATGCGCGCGAAGTTGAAGCCCTTGTTAAACAAGGCATTGAATGTGCGATTGTGATTGGGGGTGGCAACATTTTTCGCGGCGTTCAGGCTGCGGAAGGCGGAATGGAGCGCACCCAGGGTGACTATATGGGCATGTTGGCCACGATGATCAATGCCATGGCGTTGCAAAGCGCACTGGAGTTTATTGGGATCGATACGCGGTTGCAGAGCGCCATCGAAATGAAAGCGATTGCGGAGCCCGTGATCAGAAGACGGGCCATGCGGCACCTTGAGAAGGGACGTGTTGTGATTTTCGGCGCGGGTACAGGCAACCCATTCTTTACCACGGACAGTGCTGCTTCGCTGCGTGCCATTGAAATTGAAGCCGATGTCATTTTGAAAGGCACCCGGGTGGATGGAATCTACACGGCAGACCCGGAAAAGGACCCTGATGCTGAGCGATTCAGCTCATTGACTTTTGACGAGGTGTTTAAGCGGGGATTGAAGGTGATGGACATGACGGCCTTCACCTTGTGCAATGAGAACAAGCTTCCCATCATTGTATTTGATATCAACCAGGCCGGTAACCTCTCTCGCATCGTGCAAGGAGAAGACGTTGGTACGATCGTAACTGTCTGACAGTATCCACATGAGTGAAATGATTGAGCTCGCCTTTGATTCGGCGAAAGAAGACATGCAAAAGGCGATGGAACGCCTGGACGTTGAATTGCGCAAGATTCGCGCAGGAAAAGCGCACCCCAGTATGTTGGAGAGTGTGAAGGTGGACTACTATGGCTCTTTGACGCCGTTGAACCAAGTGGGCAACGTATCTGCCACGGATCCGCGTACCCTGACGGTGCAGGCTTATGAGAAGTCCATGTTGGACCCTATAGCTTCTGCGATTACCAACGCGAACTTGGGTTTGAACCCCATGAACAACGGGGAGGTTTTGATCATCTCGGTGCCCATGCTCACAGAGGAGCGTCGCCGAGATTTGGCCAAGCAGGCCAAAAGCGTGGGAGAAAATGCCAAGGTGTCCATTCGCAATGCCCGTAAGGATGCCAATGACGCCATTAAGGCCACGAAGGACGATGGTGCGAGCGAGGACGCCATTAAGGCGGGCGAGTCCAATGTGCAAGCTCTGACGGACGATTACGTGAAACAGGTCGACTCCCGCATCTCCGGAAAGGAGGCGGACATTATGACCGTCTAACGCGGCTTTTTGCTGCTTCGCGGGCCGCTGTATCCAATGCGAACAGGGCTTCTATGTCCGGTTTTTTGACGTGTTCAACGGCATTGAGGGCGTGCTCTACAACGTCGCTCATTTCCAAGAAACCCACGCTCCCTTCTAAGAATGCGGCGACAGCGACTTCATTGGCTGCATTGAGCACGCAAGGGGCGCTTCCTCCTGCTGCAAGGGCGTCATAGGCGAGCTGCAGGTTTCTAAACGTTTGGAGGTCGGGCTGCTCGAAAGAGAGGTTGGGGTATTCCGCGAAACTGAACCTCGGAAAGGAGTTGGCCAGGCGCTGGGGATAGCCCAGGGCGTATTGGATGGGCAGCTTCATGTCAGGCAGGCCCATCTGAACCTTGATGCTGCCGTCTTCGAATTGCACGCCACTGTGGACGATGCTCTGCGGATGAACCACGACTTCAATGCGGTCGGCGGGGATGTCAAATAGCCACCGTGCCTCAATGACTTCAAGCCCCTTGTTCATGAGTGAGGCTGAGTCGATCGTGATTTTGGCGCCCATGTCCCAGTTGGGATGCTTTAAAGCCTGCTCGCGGGTCACCGAGGCCAGGTCTTCTTTTTTGCGGCCGCGGAATGGCCCGCCAGATGCGGTGAGAATGAGCTTTTCAATGGGGTTGTGGAACTCTCCGGCCAAGCATTGGAAGATGGCGCTGTGCTCGCTGTCTACGGGCAGGATGTCGACGCCTTTCTTCTGCGCAGCTTCCATGACGGGGCCGCCAGCAACGACCAGGGTTTCTTTGTTGGCGAGGGCGATGTGTTTTCCGGCGGCGATGGCATTCATCGTGGGCCGTAAGCCAGCAAAGCCGACAAGCGCAGTCAAAACGATGTCGATGCCGTCCATTTCGACCAACTGTGCGATCGCGTCATCTCCAGCGTAAGCTTTGATGTCGTGATCCCACAGTGCGTCTCGCACCTTTTGGCCTTGGGATTCGTCGGCGATGGCGACGGCGTTGGGCTTGAATTCGAGCGCTTGCGCGATGAGCAAATCGGCGTTGCGGCCAGCCGTGAGGACTTCTACGCGGAATCGGCCGGGCTGGGCACGGACGACGTCAAGGGCCTGTGTTCCAATGGACCCTGTGGACCCGAGAATGGCAAGGCCACGGCCTTCGCCGGGATCAAACGTTTCGCTGTGGGGGACAGATTCCATTACAGAAAGCCGAGTTCAAGTTTGGCCTCTTCGCTCATCATGTCTTGTGTCCACGCAGGCTCAAAGACGATTTCGACAGCAGCGTCGGCAACGCCTTCCATAGAAGCGACCTTGTCTTTGACATCGGCGGGAAGCGACTCAGCAACCGGACAATTCGGAGAAGTCAAGGTCATTTGAATGTCCACTTTTTGTCCGCCGTCGACATCGGAGAATTTGACCTCGTAGATGAGGCCGAGTTCGTAGATGTCCACTGGAATTTCGGGGTCGAAAATGGTCTTCAGGACCGTGATAACGTCTTGCTGAGAAGGCATGGGGTGAAGTTAAGATTGCCGGGCGGCAAGAGCGGCGGCATAAAGCCGCATCTGTTGAACCATGCTGGCCAATCCGTTGGACCGCGTGGGCGAAAGGTGCTGATGCAAACCGATGGCATCGAGAAAGTGCAGGTCGGCTTCAGCAATGGCTTGTGCGGGTGCATTGGAAAGAACCCGGACCATCAGTCCAACCAGACCTTTGGTAATGATGGCGTCACTGTCGGCAGTGAATACCACGCCGCCATCCTCTGTCTCATCTGCGGCCAGCCAAACGCGGGATTGGCACCCCTTGATGAGGTGCTCGTCGGTCTTTCGGGCGTCATCGATGGTGGGCACGTCTTTGCCCAAATCGATGAGGTGCTCGTATTTGTCCATCCAATCGTCAAACACAGAAAAGTCTTCGATGACTTCTTGCTGGCGCGATTCAATGAGGGGATGGTTGGAGGGCATATCGGTCGAAATATGGATCAACGGAGCATGGCCAAAGCCCTTTCGAGTCCGGCCACAGCGATGTCGATTTCGCGGGTGGTGGTGTAGGCGGCAAAGGACATCCGCAAGGTGCCTGACTCCAACCCCAAGTGATCCATGAGGGGTTCAGTGCAGTGGTGTCCCGTTCTGACGGCAATGCCCTGACCATCGAGCAGTGTGCCCATGTCGTATGGGTGAATGCCGTCTGCGATCAGAGATACAACGCCGACTTTTTGAGGAGCGGTTCCAACGATGCGCACGCCTTTAACGCTGCCGATGGCATTGTGCGCGTGGGCGACAAGTTCTGCTTCGTGGGCGGCAATGTCGTCCATGCCGATGGCGTTCATCCAGCTGATTGCGATGCCAAATGCGATGCCTCCAGAGATGTGGGGAGTGCCCGCCTCGAACTTATGGGGGAGGGTGTTGTAAGTGGTGCCTTCAAAAGACACCCTTTGGATCATTTCGCCCCCGCCCCTCCATGGAGGCATGGCATTCAAATGGTCCTCTTTGCCCCAGAGGAAGCCAATTCCGGTGGGGCCATATGCCTTGTGGGCAGTGGCTACGTAGAAGTCGCACCCGATGGCCTGAACGTCAACCGCCATGTGGGGCAGTGCTTGTGAGCCATCCACCAAAGTCAAGGCGCCGGCCGCTTTGGCAGCACGGCACAAATCGGTAACTGGGTTGATGGTGCCCAGGGTATTGGAGGCGTGCACCATGGCGACCAACTTGGGCTGAAACCGTTCAAGGGCGGCGTGGAAGTGCTCCAGGTCGAGCGTGCCATCTGCGTGCACGTTGACCGGCTCTAAACGGGCTCCTGTGGCTTCGCACACCATTTGCCAGGGCACGATGTTGGCGTGGTGCTCCATGCGGGTGACCAGGACCACATCGCCTTTGGAGAGGTTGCTGCGCCCCCAGGAATGGGCCACGAGATTGATGGCGTCGGTGGACCCTGAAGTAAAGATGACTTCCTTGGAGTCCGCTGCTCCAATGTGGGTGGCCAAGCTGTTGCGGGCGCCTTCAAAGGCCTCGGTGGCGAGTTGTGCTAAATGGTGCGCGCCCCGGTGGATGTTGGCGTGATAGTTCGACAAGTACTCCCTTTGGCCTTCGATGACGGCAAGCGGCTTTTGCGCACTCGCTGCGTTGTCTAAATAGACCAGCGGTTTGCCGTGCACCTGGCGTTGGAGCACTGGGAAATCGCGTCGTATGCGTTCGGGCAGAGAAGTAGAGTCCATCATTCGGGGAACCGCTCTACGAAGTAAAGGTTCAGCTGGCCTGTCCCCACGAGAAGTGCAAGAGGAATTCACGGTTGCCACTGGCACCTTCAATGGGGGAGTCTATAGGGGGTGCGCACACAAACCCCTCAGCTTCGGCTTCTGCGATGCAGCGCTCGAGTGCTTTGGAGCGGACTTTGTCGTCGCGAACAATGCCGTTGCGACCAAGGTGCTTTTGACCCACTTCGAATTGCGGCTTGACCAGTGCGATGCCCCAACCTTTTGGAGCGATCCACTGGGCCATGCGCGGCCAGACGTGGGCCAGTGAAATAAAAGACAGGTCCATCACCACGGCGTTGGGCGCTGGATCGAGGTGTGATGCACTTAAATCCTTGAGGTGCAATTGTTCAAGGTTGTTGACGCGCGCATCGTTTTTGAGGGCGTCGACAAGTTGGCCTTTGCCCACGTCGACGGCATGCACCCGAGTTGCGTTACGGTGGAGGCAGACTTCGGTAAAGCCCCCTGTAGAAGCGCCCAAATCCAGGATGGTGCGGCCGCTGGGGTCGCATTGAAAATGATCGAGGGCAGCAATGAGCTTTAACGCTCCACGCGACACCCAGGGCAGGTCTTCACCGAGGGGTTCGAGCACGGCATCAGCGGGCACTTTTTTTCCCGGTTTGTGCACGGTGGAGCCGTTGACTTTGACCCCATGATCGACGATTAAGCGCTCTGCACGCGGCCTGCTGGCCACAAGGCCGCGGTCAACGAGCAGACGGTCTAAGCGCTGAGGTTCCATCAGCTCCAGCCCAGGCGGCGCGCATAAACGCTGTGCACATAATCGCGGATCTCTGGGCGGAAGCCGTCGAGAACTTCCGCCAGGAATGCTTGGACGAGGAGGTTGTTGGCTGCGGTTTCGGTCATTCCGCGTGACCGCAAATAGAACAAGGCTTCCTTGTCGAATTGGCCGGTGGTGCATCCGTGGCTGCAGCGCACATCGTCGGCATAGATTTCCAATTCCGGCTTGGCATACATGGCGGCTTGTTCGCCCAAGAGCAGGTTGGAGTTCCTCTGATAGGCCTCGATGCGCTGGGCATCTTTATGGACCATGATTTTTCCGTTGAAGACAGCGGTGGACTTGTCGGCCGCCAGCCCTTTGTAGAGCTCGTCGGACTGCCCGTCGGGATGGGCGTGATCAATCCGTGTATGGTGGTCTACAAACTGCTGCCCATTGGGCAAATAGCAGCCGTGGAAAGTGCTGTCGGCGTGGGTGCCGTCTTGCAAGATGTGAAGGTCGTTGCGCAACCAGTGAGCGCAGGCCGTGGCGGTGCGCACTGTTAGCTTGCTGTTGGAGCCCTGAGTGAAATGGTGGTGGCCCATGTGGTGGACCGTTCCCGGTTCGTCCTGCACGACTTCTAAAGAGAGGTGGGCCCCGTCTCCGATGGCAGCGGTGATGGCGGCATTCATCATGCCTTCGGACTGCGCTGTGGTGTCGGACCACAGAACGGCCTCTGCAGAGGCGTTGTCTCCGATGTGAATGAGGTGACGTGGTTGGGCCACATGAACCCCTGCTGGCATGTGGTGGTGGGCCAGGACAGGGCGCTCCAATTTGTGGCCAGCGGGTACAAGAATGCACACGCCATCTTGAGGAGCCGCTGCTTGCAAGGCGGCAAACCACTCTTTGGTGGCAAAGTCGGAGTGACTCCAAGCCTCCAACCGCTCAGGATAGCGGGCCAAAGCCACGGATACGGGGCCTACAAAGCACCCGTTCGCCCCTTCATCAAGGGTGTCTCCACCCACGAATTGGCCGGCAACAAAGGTGAACCGAAGGGCGTCCAAACCGCTGACGACGGCAGGTGGAGCTGTATGGGGGGCCGCAGCAGTGGGGCTGACATCGAGCAACCGGGTCACGCGGGTGTAACGCCACCGTTCTTGTCGCGTAGTGGGGTAACCGAGGGTGTCCAAGGCCGCCACTGCCCCAGGATAGGGTGCGCCGACCATCCCTGCGCTCCGGCATGCATCGGAAACGCGTGCCGCAAGGGCTGCGTGTTGTGTGGGGGTGGCCACTTCGCTCATGCCTGTTCTGTAGGTTGGGCGTCGACAATCCAGTCGTACCCTTTTTCCTCGAGTTCGAGGGCAAGTTCTTTTCCGCCGCTGTGGACAATGCGCCCGCCTGCGAGGACGTGCACAAAGTCGGGAACAATGTGGTCCAAGAGCCGCTGGTAGTGTGTGATGACCAAAAAGCTGCGGTCAGCGCCACGCATGCTGTTTACCCCGTGGGCGACAATGCGCAAAGCATCGATGTCCAAGCCGCTGTCTGTCTCGTCGAGCACGGCGAGTTTGGGCTCGAGCATGGCCATTTGAAACACTTCATTGCGCTTCTTTTCTCCGCCGCTAAAACCTTCGTTCACGGAGCGGTCGCGGAGCTTTCCATCCAACTCTACAAGCTGAGCACAGGCCTTGACCTTGGCGAGGAAATCCTTTCCGGAAAGGGGTGCCTCTTCTCTTTGCTCGCGGATGCTGTTGAGTGCGGTCCGCAAGAAGTTGATGTTGGAGACACCTGGGATCTCGACAGGGTATTGAAAGGCCAAGAAGATGCCGGCTACAGCGCGCTCTGTTGCATCGAGCTCGAGCAAGTCGACCCCATCAAACGTGATGCTGCCTTCGGTGACTTCGTAGTCGTCACGTCCGGCGAGAATGCTGGCGAGGGTGCTTTTTCCGGAGCCGTTGGGCCCCATGATGGCATGGACTTCTCCGGCCCCCAGTTCGAGGCTGAGGCCCTTGAGGATTTCCGTATCGCCGATGCGGGCGTGGAGGTTGTCGATCTTGAGCATGTTGGATCGGGATGTGGGATCAGCCGACGCTGCCCTCGAGGGAGATGGTGAGCAATTTGCGCGCCTCCACAGCGAATTCCATGGGGAGCTTGTTGAGCACTTCCTTGGCATAACCGTTGACGATCAAGCCAATGGCTTGCTCTTCAGTGAGGCCGCGCTGGAGGCAGTAGAAAATCTGGTCTTCGCCGATGCGGGACGTTGTGGCTTCGTGTTCCACGTGTGCCGTCGGATTCTTCGTCTCGATGTAAGGAAAAGTGTGGGCTCCGCTGGTGTCGGTCATCAGCAAAGAGTCACACTGAGAGAAGTTCCGGGCGTTCCGGGCGCGAGGTCCAATCTGAACCAGACCTCGGTAACTGTTCTGGCTGTTGCCGGCCGAAATTCCTTTTGAAATGATGGTTGAGTGGGTGTTGGCACCCAGGTGGATCATCTTGGTTCCGGTATCGGCTTGTTGGGCGTTGTTGGTGACCGCAACCGAATAGAATTCGCCAATGCTGCCATCCCCTTTGAGGATGCAGCTGGGGTACTTCCATGTGACGGCCGACCCGGTTTCAACTTGGGTCCAACTGATTTTGGCCCGGGTCTCGCAGATGCCACGTTTGGTCACAAAATTGAAGACGCCTCCTTTGCCATTGGCATCGCCAGGGTACCAATTCTGTACAGTGCTGTATTTGATTTCGGCGTCGTCCTTGGCAATGAGTTCTACGACTGCGGCGTGCAACTGATTTTCGTCACGTTGTGGAGCCGTGCAGCCTTCGAGATAGCTCACATAGCTGCCCTCTTCTGCGATGAGCAACGTGCGCTCGAACTGTCCTGTTCCGGCTTCGTTGATTCGGAAGTAGGTCGACAACTCCATGGGACACCGGGACCCTTTGGGGATGTAGCAAAACGAGCCATCGGTGAAGACCGCAGAGTTGAGTGCAGAGAAGAAGTTGTCTTTTACAGGAACGACGGTACCAAGGTGCTGGCGCACGAGCTCGGGGTGTTCCTGAATGGCCTCACTCATGGAGCAAAAAATGATGCCCAGTTCTGCCAGCTTGTCTTTGAAAGAGGTGGCGACAGAGACGCTGTCCATCACAAAGTCCACGGCCACTCCAGAGAGGCGTTTTTGCTCCTCCATGGAAATGCCCAGCTTGTCCATCGTGGCCCGCAGTTCTGGGTCGACCTCATCGAGAGAGCCCAGGGCAACTTTGGACTTGGGGGCGCTGTAGTAGCTGATGGCCTGGTAGTCGGGCTTCTCGTAATTCACATGGGCCCAATCGGGCTCTTCCATGCCTTGCCAAACCCTGAAGGCGTCCAGCCTCCATTGGAGCATCCACTCCGGTTCGTTCTTTTTGGCACTGATCAACCGAATGACACCTTCATTCAATCCGGGCGCCAACTTGTCGGCGTCAATATCCGTGGTGAATCCGAATTCGTATTCCTTTCGGGTGAATTCGTCCAGTAACGGGTTTTCCTCTGCGGCGCTCATGGGTTGCGGTGTTGCCTTAAATAGAGAAACTCTCTCCGCAGCCACAGGTTCTGTTGGCATTGGGATTATGGAACACAAACCCCTTTCCATTCAGGCCTCCGGAATACTGTAGCTCTGTTCCGACGAGGTACAGGAAGCTTTTGCGGTCCACAACGACCTTGACACCGTTGTCTTCAAAGGTCTGGTCGCCTTCTTTCATCTCGTGATCGAAGGTCAATTCGTACATCAGTCCGCTACAGCCTCCTCCTTTGACACCAACGCGAACGAAGCTGTTTTCGGGGCTGCCTGCCTCGCTCATGAGGCGGCGAACTTGGTCTTTGGCATTTTCGTGAACGGTGATCATGCGATCTTGGGCTGAAAATCCCCTCTGCAGGGTATGGTCCTCAAAGGTAGTGACCCTATTTGGACGCAGTCCAGATAACGAACGTCAAAGTTCGCCAACGCAATGAGTTTGGGTTATTCTCCTTCATTGAACCCGTCCCAACCTTGCGCCTTGAGCTCTGTTTCCATGCCGTTGCGGGTGATGAGTGTGCGTTCGTTGGGGTCTTCGGTCAGGTAGCCGATGATGGAGAACATGGGGTGGTTCTTGAACTTTTCGAAGCACTCTTGGGGAACCGTGAAGAGCAATTCATAGTCCTCGCCCCCACTGAGCGTGCACAATGTGGGGTCAAGATTGAAGGCCCTGGCCGTTTCGTACATCTTTTCGCCCATTGGAATCTTGTCTTCGTGAATGCGAATGCCGCAGCCCGAAGCCGATGCGACGTGCAGTGCTTCAGAAGCCAATCCATCGGAGATATCGATCATGGATGAAGGAATGACTTCGAGTTTGGTCAGCTCTTCGACCACGTCGACGCGCGCTTCTGGCTTCAGTTGGCGCTCGAGGAGTTCGTCAAAACCGGTCAAATCGGGCTGTGCGCCGGGGGCTTCCTGAAACACATGCTTTTCGCGTTCAAGGACCTGAAGCCCCATGTAGGCGCCACCGAGTTCACCGCTCACAAGAACGAGGTCTCCTGATTTGGCGCCGTTTCGGAGGGTTGTTTTCTCGTTGTCAACCTCTCCAAATGCCGTAACGGATATCATCAGGCCGGATTTAGAGCTGGTGGTGTCGCCGCCGATTAAATCCACTTTGTAGCGCTCACAGGCGAGCTTCATGCCGCTGTACAGCTCTTTGGCGGCCTCTACACTAAACCTGTTAGACAGTGCCAGGCCGACTACCACATGTGATGGCAAGGCATTCATGGCGCACAAGTCGCTGAGGTTTACAACAATGGCCTTGTATCCTAAGTGCTTTAGCGGGGTGTACATGAGGTCGAAGTGCACGCCCTCGCAGAGCAAATCTGTGCTGACCACTGTTTGCTTTCCCTCAGCAGGGGAGGCGATGATCGCGGCATCATCCCCCACACCTAGAATGGTTCTAGGGTGTTGAAGCTTGATGTCATTGGTGAGCTCAGCGATCAGACCAAATTCTCCCAACGTCCCAATTTCCGTGCGTTCCGTGTCCATCAGGCAAAGCTATGTGTCCAAGATTTTGTATCTTACTTAGAACAAGTAATTTCTAAAATGTTCAAGGCCGGCATACTTACCTTGTTTATCGTCACCAGTGGCGTCATGATGGCACAGACTCCTGTCGAGTTGCGCATTGACCACAAGGCTGGACAGGTCGAATTTGACGCGGGTGTGAGTCTGATCACGACGTTGGGTGAAGAAGTGGAGGTGGACCGCCTGGAATACTACTTGAGCATGTTCACCATTGTACACGACGGTGGTCAGGAGACCTCTATCGAGGGGGCTTATGTTCTGGCGGATGCCTTCGTAGATGAGGTGTATCCGTTGGGTGAAGTCAGCGGTGTGGAGAATGTGGAAGGGCTCAAGTTCAATGTTGGTGTGGATGCGGACAACAACCATGCTGATCCAGCACAATGGCCCGCTGGACACCCCTTAGCACCCCAGGTGCCGAGCATGCATTGGGGATGGGCGAGCGGATACCGCTTTATTGCGCTTGAAGGTGGAGCAGGACTCAATGGGATTGTGGGCCACGAAATTCACGCTTTGGGTGACAACAATCACACCCCTGGAGAGATGGAGGTGTTGGCCACCATCGAGAATGGCGTTCTGATGTTGGATGTGGAGGCAGACATCTACGGGTTCTATACCAACCTTTCCGTGGCCGCAGGTCTGATCAATCACGGTGAGACCGGTGAAGCGGTCACTGTGTGTGACAACCTGGCCCAACATGTATTCCGTTTGCCCGGAGCGGCTTCCGTTTCTCCAACCATTGAAATGGCATTTGGATTCGATTTGATGCCACTTGAGGGTGGTGCTGAAATCGCGTTTCATGCGCCGGTTACAGTGACAACAGAGGTGACGTTGATGGACGTGCTTGGCCGACCGATTCAGAAACTCACGATTCCGGCGGGGACTTCTCGCCAACGCATCATCGATGTGCGTCAAGGATCATTCTTTATCTCCGTGGTTTCGGGCAGTGAGCGGACGACCCGCCGCTGGATCCAAGGATGAACCCATCTTCGTACATCTTCTTGTTCACGGTTGGCATTCTGATGACTTCAGGATGCGTCGATAGTGGGCTCTCGGAGCCAACAGAGCCCGTCTTGCACGACCCCACGCCGTATGTGTTGGAGGTGGGCCACTTCCCTCCGCCCGTTCTTCCGGAGGACAACCCCATGACCGAGTCTGGGGTGCAGTTGGGCCGCATGCTGTTTCACGAGAAAGGGCTTTCAGGGAACAACACTCAAGCCTGTGCGGATTGCCACATGCAATCCTACAATTTCTCGGATATGGCTGTCTTTAGTATTGGCATCGCTGGTGAGGAGGGCCACAGACACAGCATGGTTTTGTCGAACCTCGCATGGCATGTCCATCATGAGGGCTCACACGATCATGGCTTTTTCTGGGATGGTCGTGCAGCTTCCCTCCGCGAACAGGTTTTGCAACCCATCGAGGACGCGTTGGAGATGGATGAAAGTTTGGAAAACGTCATTCTGAAGTTGGGTGCAGAACAGGCATATGCCGACCAGTTCAAGCGGGCGTTCGATTCCGAGGTTGTCACCGAAGAATTGATTGCAAAGGCATTGGAGCAGTTCCTGTTTTCCATGGTGTCGAACCAGAGCAGGTACGACCGCTGGTTGTTGGGCGAAGTTGAGCTGACCGAGAGTGAGGAACGCGGGCGGATGCTGTTCTTCGATGAATTCGACCCCTTCAACCCTGAAGGCAGTGGTGCGGATTGTGCGCACTGCCATAGTGGATTGGACTTCTCCAGCCATCAATTCGGCAACAACGGTCTCGACGCCGATGCCGACATGCAGGACATCGGATACATGGGGGTCACGGGGGATGAAGCGGATCTGGGCAAATTCAAGACGCCCTCCCTCCGCAATGTGATGGTGTCTGCTCCCTACATGCACGACGGTAGGTTTGCGGATATCGATGAGGTGCTCGACCACTACGACCATGGTGCTGTTTCCAGCACGTCATTGGATCCGATGATGCAGTACAATGTGGATTACGGCTTGGGACTAACGGACGTTGACCGCGAGGACCTCATCGCTTTCCTGCACACATTGACAGACGCGGAATTCCTTGCTGAACCTGCGTATTCAAATCCTCACTGAGGCCTGTTCAGGCTCACCCTTCCTTCTCTTGCCAATGGGCACGCATGGCCTGTATCACTTTGAGTGAGGTGACCTTGAGCAGGGCTTCTTCTGTGGCTGATTTGATCCGATCAACGGTACCAAATTCGGCCAGCAGTTTGTGACGGGTGGCCGGTCCAATGCCTGGAATGTCGTCCAATTCGCTGCGCAATGCGGCGGCACTTCTTCGTTTGCGGTGATGGGACAATGAGAACCGGTGGGCTTCGTCCCGCATGCGTTGAATCAACTTCAACGACTCCGATCGTTTATCGAGGTGCAAGGGAATGCTGTCACCAGGGAAGTACAGCTCTTCTAACCGTTTGGCTATGCCAATGATGGCTACTTTGCCCATGAGGCCCAGGTTTTCTAATGCCCCCACAGCGCTGGAAAGCTGTCCTTTGCCTCCGTCTACGATGATGAGCTGGGGCAGGGGCTCGCCTTCGTCTCTCAGCCTTTTGTAGCGTCTGTGTACCACCTCTGCCATAGAGGCAAAGTCGTCTGGACCCTCAACGGTTTTGATGTTGAACTTCCGGTAATCTGCTTTGGCGGGCTTGGCTTTTTTGAAGACCACACATGCCGAAGCGGGATGGGTGCCTTGGATGTTCGAGTTGTCAAAGCACTCAATGTGCACCGGCAAATCCTTGAGGTGGAGGTCTTTTTGGAGGGTCTCCATGATGCGGTTTTGCGCCGCTTCAGGGTCTACTTGCTCTTGTTGCTTGCGCTTGTCGAGCATGGTGTACTTGGCGTTGCGCTCCGAGAGTTCAATCAGGCGCTTTTTGTCTCCGCGCTGGGGAACATGCCATTTCACTTCGTTGAGAATAGGCCGCACTGCAAGGTTGGTGTAGATCTCGGGGCTGTGGAGGTCGAACCTTCTACGAAATTCAAGAATGCCATATTCAAGCAAGTCTTGGTCGCTTTCTTCGAGCCTCTTTCGGAGTTCCAAGGTTTGTCCATGGACGATGCTGCCATCCATGATTTTCATGAAGTTGACATAGCCAGCCGAAGGGTCACTCACCACGGAATACACTTCGACATCGTGGATGCTCGGGTTCACTACCGTGCTCTTGGCTTGGAACTTTTTGAGCGCGCCCTTGCGGCGTTTGAAATCTTCGGCGGCTTCAAAAGCAAACTCCTCTGCAGCCTGATGCATGGCTTTGTCATAGGTGCGGACCAGGTCTTTGATGTTGCCCTTGAGGATGTCGCGGATGGCCTCTACGCCGCGGTCATAATCTTCGAGGCTTTGTTTCCCGACACAAGGGGCCTTGCAATTGCCGAGGTCGTGTTCCAGACAGGCTCGAAATTTGCCGGCATCAATGTTTTTCTGGCTCAGGTCGTAGCTGCAATTGCGAATGGGGTGCAGTTTTCGGGCGATGTCGAGCACGGCATGCATCGTTTTGACAGAAGCATAAGGCCCAAAGTATTCGGAGCCGTTTTTGATCACGTTTCTGGTGGAGTGGACCCGGGGAAAGCGCTCTTTTCGGATGACGATGGACGGATAGGTCTTGTCGTCTTTGAGTTCAATGTTGTAGCGCGGTTGGTGCTCTTTGATCATGCTGTTTTCCAACAGCAAAGCGTCTACCTCGGTCTGCACGACAATGAACCGAACGTCGGCTATTTTCTTGACGAGCAGGCGGGTTTTACCATTCTCGTAGGTCTTCTTGTTGAAGTAGCTCGCGACCCGCTTTTTGAGGCTTTTGGCCTTGCCGATATAGAGCAGGTTGCCCTCCGCGTCGAAATGCTGGTAGACGCCAGGACTGTCAGGCAGTCGCTGGAGGATGCGGCGTATGTGGGGTGAGGCTTCCATCGGGCACGGCGGGTCCCGGCAAGTTACCTTCGGCGGAGATGTTGGAACCGCAACCTGGGCATGGGCCCTCTCAAGAATTGGTCACAGGCGCCACAGGGCTGGTCGGAATGTACCGTTTGGCGTGGCGATTAAAACGTGGATGGCCTACGGTAGCCCTCCGGAGAGCGGGTAGCAACGTGGACCGTGTGGCTGCATTTCTAGAAGAAGAGTTGGGCGAGAATTTTTCGCAAGCTTGGTCGGAGTTGGAGTGGCGCGAGGCGGATTTATCGGATGTGTTGGCGTTGGAAGACGCGATGGCGGGATGCCACCGGGTGTTTCACGCCGCAGGCCGGGTCAGTTTTCAAACAGGCGACGAGGCACAGCTCAAAGCCGTCAATCAAGTGGGCACTTCAAACGTGGTCAATGCCGCGTTGGGTGCTGGAGTGAGGCGGTTGGTCCATGTGTCTTCGGTGGCTGCCTTGGGCCGCACCACCGAGGGCGGAGAGGCGGTGCACGAGGAGTCGGATTGGGCAGAGGGCGTTGGAGCGTCTCCTTATGGGGTCAGCAAAAGGGCGGCCGAAATGGAGGCCTGGAGGGCCGAAGCGGAGGGGATGGAGTTGATTGTGGTCAACCCCACCATCATTTTGGGAGATGCCCGATACGATGAGAGTTCAGGCATGGTGTACCGGAGGGTGGCACAGGCGCGCCGTTATTACCCCGCTGGGGGCAATGGCTTTGTGGGGGCTGCAGATTTGATCCGTGTTATGGCGGCGTTGGATGAGGCGGCAGATGCAGGGCAGGAGGGCATATTGGGTGAACGCTTTGTGGTGTCTTCCGAAGACCTCTCTTACCGGAAATTGATGGGCTGGGTGGCCCAGGGATTGGGGGTGAAGGCTCCGTCCAAACCCCTTGCGGGATGGATGCTGGGTTTGGGTTGGCGTTTGGCGACACTTTGGGGAGTTTTGACCAGAACACCCGCACAGTTGACCCGGGACATGGCCAAAAACACGCGGGTCCATCACCAATACAACACGTCAAAAGTGCGTGCCGCTCTGCCTGGATTCGCGTTTACTCCCATTGAGGAGGTGTTGCGAGAGACTACGCGCAGAGGCCTCAGCCGTTGATCAATTCCACTTGCTGTTGCGCTCGAGCGAATCGAGCGTGACTTGGACCTCTTGTAGGATGGCTGGCAGCGCTTCTGGTTGGCTATACCACCAGTTGTAGGTGGCTGTAAAGGCCGAGTCGCTCACCCCGGCATTGTTCAGAAGGAGGGCGCGCTGAGCGGCCCTTACGGCGTCCCTATCTCCGCCCGGAAGCATGCGTTGCCGGTATGCGGCTTCAAGCAGTTGGAGGTCTGCATGCAGGTGAATGAAGGTGGTCCGATCGACCATGTTCTGAGGGGGGGTGGGAACGTCTTGTTTATGGCGAGGGTCACACCCGGATGCCACCAAAAGACACGCACCGAGAAGTCCTAATTTCCAATGAGCG
This sequence comes from uncultured Flavobacteriales bacterium, assembly GCA_905478795.1. GTDB lineage: Bacteria > Bacteroidota > Bacteroidia > Flavobacteriales_D > Sanyastnellaceae > UBA8752. Next base: position 84,610 of record CAJQJX010000003.1, on the reverse strand, counting down.
CTCATCGGTTGAAGGTCATGCGTCGGCCCGCGGGAGCATCTCCGTTCGCAGGCTCTATTACCTGTTTTCCATCCCACACTTCTGTTCCATTCACCCAAGTGCCCACGACACGGGCAGAGAACCGGTCGCCAGTGAAGGGAGACCAACCGCATTTGCTGAGAATGCTGTCTTCAGTCACGGTCCAGGAAGCGTTGGGGTTCACCAAGACAAAGTCGGCGAAACAACCGGGCCGCAGGTAGCCCCGGTCTTCAATGTCAAACAACTCGGCGACGCGGTGAGCGGCCAGGCGGGGAATGTCGGTTAACTGCAGCCAACCCTGTGCAACGCCTTCGTAAAGCGCCACCAAGGCATGTTGGACGAGTGGTCCTCCTGAGGGTGCAGACCAATACCCGTTGGCCTTTTCTGCTATGGTGTGTGGCGCGTGGTCCGTGGCGAGCACGTCGATGGCCCCTCCCGGCTTGAGTGCCGCGCGGACGGCCTCCCGGTCCTCTGCCGTTTTGACGGCAGGGTTCCATTTGATGCGCGTGCCCCGCTCTGCATAGTCTGCATCGGTGAACCACAGGTGGTGGGTGCACGCCTCGGCCGTAATGCGCTTCTCGGAAAGGGGTTTGGTTCCGTCGAAGAGTGAGAGTTCTCGGGCAGTTGATATGTGGAGTACGTGCAGCCGTGCTCCTGTACGCGCGGCGAGTTCCACGGCCCGAGAAGAGCTGCGGTAACAGGCTTCGGCACTGCGAATAATGGGGTGTTGTCCGATGGGAACTTCGTCCCCGAATTGGGCGCGTGCGGCAGCGGCGTTGGCCCTGATGGTGGCTTCGTCTTCGCAGTGGGTGGCGATCAACATGGGGCACTCCTTGAAGATGCCTTCGAGCACCGCGGCATCGTCGACCAGCATGTCGCCTGTAGAGCTTCCCATGAACACCTTGACGCCACAGACTGTGCGGGGGTCGGTTAACAGCACCTGGTCCAGGTTGCCATTGGAAGCGCCCATGTAAAAGCTGTAGTTCGCAGGGCTTACTTCTGCTGCGCGATCGTACTTGTCTTGAAGCAGGTTTTGGTTGAGGGACTGCGGCACGGTGTTCGGCATCTCCATAAAGGAGGTGATGCCACCCGCTACAGCTGCCCTTGATTCTGTGGCGATTTCTGCCTTGTGGGTCAAGCCCGGTTCGCGGAAATGGACCTGGTCATCAATCAAGCCGGGGAGCAAATGGAGCCCTGTGCAATCGTGCACTTTAGCGTGCTGGGCCGCGGTTGCTATGGCCGGGTCGGAATGTTGGGAGAGGTCTTGGCCTACGGCTTTGATGCGGTCGCCTTCGATCAGGAGGTCGCTCATCTCAATGCGGCCTTCGTGCACGAGGGTAGCGCCGGTGAAGAGGTGGTTCATGAGGGGTCGGATGCGTCGGCAGGTCGGATGTCAAAGCCGCGCATTTGCAGAACGCCAACGAAGGCTTCCTTGAAGATGTTGAGGCTCATTTTCGATGAACCCAAGACGCGATCTACAAAGGTGATGGGGACTTCTGCGATGGAGAAGCCCAGCCGCTTAGCGTTGTACTTCATCTCGATCTGGAAAGCGTATCCGATGAAGTGGATGTGGTCCAGTCGAATGGCCTTGAGTGTCTCTGCCCGGTAGCATTTGAATCCTGCAGTGGGGTCTTTGACACCGAGCTGCAGCACTGTATTGACATAAAGCGATGCGCCGTAGCTCATCGCGATCCGGTGCCAGGGCCAATTGGATACGGCACCGCCTTTGGTGTATCGTGAACCCACTGCTACGCCAGCGCCGTCCATGCATGCTTCGCGCAGCCTCTCCAAGTCATTGGGATTGTGGCTGAAGTCTGCGTCCATCTCGAAGAGATAGTTGTAACCGGCATTGAGCCCCCACTTGAACCCAGCGAGGTAAGCAGTTCCCAGTCCGAGTTTGCCCGAACGTTCGAGTAAATGGATGCGGCCTTCATGGGCTTGTTGTGCCTCACGGACAAGGTCTCCTGTACCATCAGGGGAGCCATCATCGACCACCAAAACATGGAACGGTTGGCCGCGTTTGGGAATCAGCGACATCACCGTATTCAACATGCGAGAAATGTTCTCTTTCTCGTTGTAAGTAGGTATGATGACGAGGCTGTCGGACACGGCGGGCAATATCGGTTACAGGGACATTCTGAGCAGGCTCAACTCTTCGCGGTTAAGCATGCGCCAATGTCCACGGGGCAAATCTTTCTTGGTGAGGGGGCCTAAAATCGTACGGTCTAAACGCTCCACGTCATACCCCAGGTGCTCGAGCAATCGGGTCAGCGCTTTGGGCCGGTTGGAGTGGATTTCTATGCCGATTTCTTTGGGTCGCTTTTCTGGGTCGATGAAGTGTGCCGCTTCGACTTGAAAATGCTGACCTTCAATGCTGACGCCTTCGACCATCGCCTCCAAATGCTCTTGACGGGCTTTCTGTTGCAAGGTCACGTGGTACAACTGGCGAATTTTCGTTCCCGGTTGGCGCATGCGCTCCGCGATTTCTGGATCGTTCGTGAACAGGAGCAAGCCGGTGTCCATGCGCTCCACTTTGTCGATGGGCAAGAGCACTTCTTTCGTGGCGTTGCGGACGAGGTCCATGACCGTTCTGCGGCCCTGCTTGTCGCCCGCCGTTCCCAAGAAGTTTTTGGGTTTGTTGAGGACGAGGTAATGCTTGGCTTCGGGTTTGATGCGTTGCCCTTCGACTACCACGTCGTCGGTGCGCATCACTTTTGCGCCCAATGCAGTGATGACCTCTCCATTGACGCTTACGGCGCCGGCTGTAATCAGCAAGTCAGCCTCCCGACGGGCACAAACTCCCGAGTTCGCAATGAATTTGTTCAGGCGAATGGGGGCATTGGGGTCCTTAAGGGGGGCGCGTTTTTTGGGTCGATACTTCTGTGGGCGGCCCCCACGCGTGGTGGCTGGGCGGCCCTTTTTATGTCCACCTCGGGCCTCCCTCTTGGGGCCATCGGTGGCCTCGGACGGGGCGTCAGAAAGGGAGCGGCGAGATCCGAACCCACGCTTTTCTGTTGGGCCGGAACCCGCATCTGGGCGCTTCCGATTGGGGTTTTCGGAGCGACCTGTGCGCTGTGGGCGGCGTGAGCGTGGAGAATCGGACATGAAATGCGCGGTGACTTGCGAAGATAGTCAGTCCACGTGCCAATGGACTTAACGGCTTGTAGTGGTCCGGATCCTCTCGTCTGCACCGGGTTTTCCAGAACGCCCAAAGTGGTATGCAAGGGTGATGCCACGTTCAAGGAAGGACATCGAATGGCGGGCAGAACTGGCGTCGAGCAGCGCACCTGCAGGCCCTTCTGTAACGGGTGTTTCTCCGCTTAAGTCACTGGAAGCCAGAAAATTACTTCTTCCAATATCCAGCCAGCCAGCTTGGATTCTGGCGAGCATGCGGAAGCGTCCGTATTGCACCCAGGCTCCTGTGCTTGCGCTCACGCCCCAACCGGTGATGCGCCAATAATGCTTGGTTCGAATGCCCATCCACCTGACGTCAGTGGCGCACAAAACAACGCCGATGCTGGCCGCTGTTTGCAGTCCAAATCGCCATTTTTGGTTGGCGGTGTCCCATGTTTGACGGGTCCGGGCCGCCCGACCAAAACCGAAGTTGCGCTCGGCTGCAATGCGGATGAAGTTCATGCCATCGGAGTGCTCGAAATTGAAGTCCCTCCAAGCCCAGTCAAATGAAGTTTGGGGCGCGTATACGAGGCTGTCGATGAAGCCGCTGACCTGATGAATGGTGTGCGGCACTTTGTACTTGAGGTGGTCCCAGCCTGCGCTGATCCAAAAATCTCCCGGGACGGCAATGCCATCGCGAATTTTGCGGCCTATGCGGGCGTTGAATTGCGGGATGGTAAAGGCCGCAGGATTCAGGTGCACTTTGGGGTCAAACGCCGAAGGCATGTCTGTGGCTTTGACGTCGTGGAGGGTGAAGTCTATGCTTGGCCCAATTAAATGGACATTTGATTTGCCATACTCTGCCCGATGATAGCCCCAGTGGGCATACCATTTTCCATGGGCTTTCGGTCCCTCGACCCAGCCAATGGCGTTTCCCATGGCTCGGTTTCCGGTCTGTCCGAACACGGAAGAAATGGTGCACAATGAGACCATCACAGCGAGGGCCGAAGTGAGTGCAATACGCTGGCAAGCGGAGGGCCTACGGTTGTGCATTTGCGGGCGAATGTACGTCTGACTGTGGCGTTGGAAAGCCACTTTGGCCCCCATGGAAACGTATGCACAAGGATTGGGGCGTTGGGGAGAGGAGAGGGCCTTGCACCACATCGTGGGTTTGGGCTGGGAGGTTTTGGCGCGCAACTGGCGCCGCGGCCGTTTGGAGGTTGATTTGGTGGCCAGAGATGGCCCCTGTTTGGTGTTGGTGGAGGTCAAGGCCCGCACGGAGCCGGTTCAAGCGGGGTGGCACCGCATGGTCTCAAAAGCCCAGCAGGAGCGATTGATCCGGGCAGCGAGGGCTTTTCTGGCACAGCATCCAGACCGCAGTCTGGACGTGCGGTTCGATGTGATTGCCGTGCTCAGGAACCGTTATGGACATAGGGTCTTGCACACCCAGGATGCGTTCTACCCGTTGATTCGTTGAAGCGGAACGCACGCTGAAATGTGGGGATTCCGTGAGCGGAGGATGCGAAGTGGTGGATTTCTGGCGTTGTTTCACTGTATGGAACAGCGTTCGACTTACATGATCATCATCGCAGTGCTCTTTTGCACTGCTGGTTACCTGGGTTTCAAAGTGTCTCAGCAGGGCACCACCATTGAAGTCCAAACGGGCGAAATCAACGATGGTGAAATAGAGCGGCAGTCTTTGGAGTTGGATCTGCAAAAACTGCGCTTCAGTTACGACACCTTGCAGACAGAGAACTCTCTGATGATGGCAGAGATGTCTGCACAGCGCAGTGAAATTGAAGGCCTGATCAAGAAGGTGCGCGACCGGAATTACAGCGTCTCCAAGCTCAAGAAGGAAGCGGGCACGTTGCGGAAAATCATGCAGGGTTATGTCGTGACCATAGATTCTTTGAACCAGGCCAACATTGCCTTGCAAGCTGAAAGAGACGCCATGGCTCAAGTGGTGACGGAGGTGAAGGAACGCAATGACGCCTTGGTTCAGAAGCAGGATAACATGGAGGAAATCATCGAAGCAGGACGGATTTTGCAAGCGATGAACCTGAACCCGATGGCCATTCGCGTGAGCACGACGGGTTCACAACGTGAGACGACGCGGGCCAAGCGGGCCGAGATGATCAAGACCTGTTTTACCCTTCTCGAAAACAGGATTGCCGACAAAGGAGACCGCACTTTGTTTTTGGAAGTGTTGGACCCCAATGGTCAGATCATGCCTCCTGGAGACCGTTCACCTGTCGCGATGGCAGGCGGGGTGCCCGCTTCTGCAGCAAGGGTCTTGGATTACGCGGGTGAGCAGATGGAGGCGTGCATTTTCTTTACAGCAGATCGGCCTTTTGAGCCTGGCGTCTATACCGTTCACTTGGTCGATGGTCAGGAGCGTATTGCTACCACTGACTTGATTTTGCGCTGAGCCCTTCAGGGCCCATGAACCTTATCGGATCAGGCTCAACTTTCCTTGTCTGGTCTCGATGCCCTTAAAGGTGGGGAATTGGACTTTCCAGTTGTAAACCCCTGCTGGGGCGACGTGCTCTCCTTGTCCTATGAAGGAAGCCCCTTCTGCTGAGTTGGGACCACCGACCCCGCCCGTCCAGTATGCTCGAGGGTCTTCTGAGGCCCAGATGAGGTCGCCCCAACGGTTCCAGATTTCGACCCGATATCCTGGGAGAATGGAAAGGTTGGGCGCCCCTAGAACGTAGGTGCCGGCTCCATTGAGCCAGGCCCCTTCGGGCCGCCATCCGTCGTTTAATCCATCGCCGTCTGGGGTAAATCCAGAAGGGACGTATAGTGGATAGTAGAACTCCACTTCAACGACGTCGGAGGAGCGGCAACCATTGGTGTCAATGACGTGCAGGGTGAATGTACCGTCTTCTTGAAGCAAGATTTCTGGCACCAAGCAATCGGAGCAGGAGAGGGGGTCGGCGGGGCTCCACCACACAGAGTCAATAGGCGCTCCAACCACGGAACCGTACAAATAGGTTGTCTCTAGCCAGTCGTTGCGTTGGTCGGGTCCGGCTTCCACGGTGGGTGGGGGCCACACATTGACCGTCAAGTCGGCGGAGGCCACGCACCCATCGGAGTTGGTCACGTAGGCCGTGAAGGTTTGGCTGGTTAAAGTGACGACGGATGTTGTGGCCGATCCGGGTTGCAGCACCAAGGCGCCCGGCACCCATTGATAGGATACACCCCCTGATGCGCTGACTTCGAAAGGTTCTCCAGGGCACACCCAACCCCCGGAGGTCACGTTGGCTTCGGGCACAATGACATTGACCGCAACCTCATCGGTCCCGGTGCCGCACAGGTTGGTAATGGTAACCGTGTAGGTGGTTGAAGCCAAGGGGCTGGCCGAAGGGTTTTGACTGGCAGGGTTGTTCAGTCCGGTGGTTGGACTCCAGACCCAAGAGCTGCCGTCTGAAGCGCTGAGGGTAGTGCTCTGACCATCGCAGAGGTTGACCGCGGGATAGACTTCACCTCCTGGGGCTGAAGGGACAACGTCTACGGTGATGTCATGCGTCTCCTCGCAGCCTTCGGCAGTGGTGGCTGTTGCCGTATAGGTGGTGGTGGTGGTGGGTGAAGCCAAGGGGTCGGCGGAAAAGGGGTCAGACAGCCCGTCGGGAGGAAACCAGGTGTAGTTCCAATCCCCAGCGTTGGGTGATGGACTGGTAATGGCGAGCGGGGTCACGTCGCCCAGACAGATTTGTGTATTGCTGCTGGCCGAGGTGGCCATCTCCACGACCTCTACGGTGATGTCGGCGGAGGCTGCGCCGCATAGCGTGACATCGGTGAGGGTGTAGGTGGTGGTCGTCGTGGGGTTGACTGTGGGATTGTCGATGTTGGGGTCATTCAAACCGTTTGCGGGAGACCAACTGAGGTCGCCGTTGCCGCTGCCTTGCAATGTGGCATCTTCTCCGCTGCACAAGGGGCCCACAGGAATGATTTGAGGGTCGGCATTGGGTGCAATTGTGACGGTGACATAGGCGGTGTCGGCAGCCAGACATCCTGTCGTGTCTTGTGCAATGACCTCAACTTCAAAGGTCCCATTCAACCCGTATAGGTGCAGGGGTTCAGGTTCATTGCTGAAGGTGGCGTCACCAAAATCCCAGGTAAAAGCGGCGGGCCCGGAAGTGAAATTGTCGAACTGGACGCTGTCTCCTTGGCAAAACTGGTCGGGCCCATCGATGTCAATGTTGGCATTGAGCTTTCCGAGCTCAAACTTGAAGACCCCCATGTTGCAGTTGGGACTGGGGTTGTTGGGGCTCCATGCATTGTCTGTCGAGGGAAAGTCATTCATGCCACCACAGCCCGCACATACCGATTGATATACAGTGCCGTTGGGGTCGAACCTGGAGGAGCCACCGTCTACATGTTCATTGGCAAAGGGGCCGCCGAAGTAGGTGGCATAGACCAAGTCTGTAGCGTTGGGGGAGAGGACGGCCAAGTAGAAGTCACTGCCGTCTGTGCTCGCTTGGAAAGGGCTGTCGGTCAAGGGCAGCCCAAACGTTGTGCTGCCCGCAACATCGGGGGTTCCGCTGTTGGCGTTGGTTTGACCGCCCCACCCACTGATGTACACCTGCTCGCACTCGCTCACGAGGAAGGCAGTGGGGCTAATGTCGATGTTGCCAGAGCCCGTTCCGAGGGTGGTTTGCCAAGCGATGTCACTCAGGTCTTCAATGAAGCAGGTGATGTACTGTCCGCTGCCTGGATTGGCGTAAACGTCTCCTAGGATGGGCATTCCGGTGCGGGCTTGACCATATGCATAAGGCCGGCCAGAAGCATCGCGCTGGACAAAGTAGACTTGGTCATAGTCGGCCAGGCCATGATAGGTACCGAATTGCACCGTGATGTCATCTGGGCTTGCGGTCATCCTTGTGATCCACCCTTCGACGTAGCCTGCATTTGTCGGTTGGATGCCGCCGATGGGCAGTGGCAGATCATTGGAGAGGGTGCCTCCACCCACGATCACATCGAGGTTGTTCAAGGTGCCAAAGGAGTTGTCGGGCGCCACCTCTAAACAGTAAGCGGCATCGCTGCCCGTCCCCCCAAAAGTTCGGCCACAAATCAAGGTGTTCAGGTCCGCGTCAAAACCCGCGATAAGGGCGTCAAATGCTCCTGCATGGGCGGGGCTGCCTGGCAAGTTGAGGTCGGTGGAAGTGGTCGTGGTGGCGATCCACAGCGTGCCTTCTGGACCAATGTCGATTTGGCCCCTGTAGAAGTCGCCAAAGTTGGCCCGCAACCCCGACGCGCTGTTCACCCCGTCGATGCCTGAACCTCCAAAATAGGTCGCGGCTTCCAGTGTAAAGTCAACGGCATCGAAGGTTGCGAGGATGCAATCCACTCCGTTGGGCTGCGGATCGACACCGTAAATCGTGATGTCTGACGGGGGTCCTGATGCGAGGTTGGATTGGTAGGCGCCCGCCGTAACGGGGAAGTTGCTGGAGCCTGTTGTGCCAAATAGGGCGATGCGGCCCCAGTCTGAATTGTAGGCGAGGCTGTGGGGAATGTCGGCGTGGCTTCCACCGAGGTAGGTACTGTAGAGCAATGCTGACCCATCTGGACTGAATACAGTGAGTGCCATGTGGCTGACCCCATCGGAGAAGACGCCCATGGTGGCTTGTATGGCGTCTGGGGTGGTGGGATACCCCGGTGCAAATGCCACAGTGCCGCCTACAAGGGAACCGTCGGGGCCATTGCTTGCTGTGGTGCCGAAGTTGTCTCCGGTGGAACCCACGAAGGTGGAGAAGGTGATTTCAGGATCCAGCACCAAGGGCAAGTCGGGTTGATGGTCACCCACATTTAGCTTGATGGTATTGCCGTCTAAACTGTAAGAGCACGCTACGGTCAGCATGGTGCCCGCTGCGTTCAATTGATAGGCATAGGGCTGCGCGAGCTGGGCGTAGAACCCTATTGATTTGTTGTGGAGCGGGTGGATGAGGTCCAAGCTTCCATCTGGATTCAGATGAGGGGTGACGCCGGTGTATTCCCAAGCCACCACAGAAGGGTCTGCGCCAGGAGACACGGTGAACTCAAATTTGGCATGGCCTTCCCTGGTGCCGCGCCAACGCAAATCAATGCCTGGCCAGAGGTCGTTTCGCTCGATGCGACGGGACGCCCTGACATGCTCTGCCCAATGCTCCTCATTTGGAGACAAATAAAAGTGCTGCGCTGCAGCCTCGGTTTCGCTGACTACCCAGTCTTCATGGTGGCTGGCATTGGCGTGTTTCCATTGAGCGTGCCAGAGCACCCCCCGCTTCTTTCCTGCATGGTAATCTTCGGATTCTGAGGGCCCCCATTGCCAGCTCGTCCACCCGTTGGTTTCCACCTGGATGCCACCACTGACCACATCGGCCCGGTGCTGCACATGATCTGGCCACTGTCCCTCATTGGGCACAAACCTGACTTGGGCGGTCAGGGACGTGGCCAAGGCCAGGTATATGATGAGGAGGGAGCGCACTATGCTATAACAAGTTCGGAAAGGAATTCGTTGCCCAACTAAATAAAGCAGAGTGATTTAGTGAATACGATCGGCGAGCGCGCGCATTTCTGTGGCAGGGGACGCGCCCTCATGAAGAATACGATACACGCATTCTGCCACAGGCATGGTCACGTTGAACTTCTGTTGGATGTGGTGGATACCCAAGGCCGCAGGGTATCCTTCCGCGATCATGTCCATTTCCATCAAGGCACCGTCGACCCGGTATCCTTTCCCAACCATGGTCCCCAATTTCCGATTCCTGCTGTGCGGTGAATATGCAGTGGCCAATAAGTCTCCGAGGTAGACAGAAGCACTGACATCGCGGTCTGTTGAGGTGACCGCACGCAAAAAATGGCGGGTTTCAGTGAGCGCGTTGGAGATCAACACAGCAATGAAGTTGTCTCCAAGTCCCAAGCCATGCGAAATGCCTGCTGCCACTGCATAGATGTTCTTGAGAACGGCAGCGAGCTCTATTCCGAACACGTCGTCTGTAGTATGAGTCCTCAGCCACGGGTTGGCGAGGTGGTCGGCGAGTTGTTGCGCCAGTGCGGGGTTTGAGCAGGCCGTGGTCAGGTATGTCCAGTTTTCCTGGGCCACCTCTTCTGAATGGCTGGGCCCTGCGATCAACCCAATGTTGTCATAAGGCACCCCCATCACTTTGTGGAGGTATCGCGCGGGGATGTGGTGCTGTTCGGTGACCAGTCCTTTTATGGCGTTGAAGACCACTTTGTTTTCAAGGCCTTGGACCCCATTCCCTCGGAGGGCACCATCGAGATAGGCACTGGGCACGGCCAGCACCACAATGTCGCTTTGGTCTATCACGTATTGGATGTCCGTGGACATGTTCAGGCGGTCCAATGGCAGGGATAGGCTCCTGAGATAATGCGGGTTATGGCCTGTTTTTGCAATGTGCTGCAGAGAGGTGTCCCGTCTGACCCACCAGTTTACAGGGTGCTTTGCAGCAGATGGGTGCAGGGCAAACAGGTGGGAAAGGGCGGTGGCCCAGCTTCCGCTTCCTATGATGCCAATGCGCTCATTGGACAGGTCATTTTTGGCCATGGGGCCAAGGTACATCCATAGGCTGGAAGCCTTATTTTTGCCGCGCAATCAGGGCGCAATGCCCGCTCTGAGGCCTCCCACAATACCCCTTTTGACATGGCCCAACAGGACGACCACCTCAAGCGCGTGATTGGACACGCCAAGGAATACGGCTTCGTTTTCCCTTCTAGCGACATCTATGATGGCTTGAGTGCAGCCTATGACTATGGCCAGTTGGGCGTAGAGCTCAAGAACAACATCAAGGCCTATTGGTGGACCGCTATGGTTCGGATGCACGAGAACATTGTGGGTTTGGATGCCAGCATTTTCATGCATCCGACGACTTGGAAAGCATCCGGCCACGTCGATGCGTTCAACGACCCGCTGATCGACAACAAAGACAGCAAGAAGCGTTACCGCGCCGATGTTTTAATCGAGGACCACATCGCCAAGATTGACGCCAAGATCGCCAAGGATGTGGCCAAGGCACAGAAGCGTTTTGGCGACGACTTCGACAAGGACCAGTTCCTGGCGACCAACGGAAACTGCGTGCGGCGGCAAGCCGAAATAGACGACATCAACAGCAGGTTTAAAACCGCCATGGACGCGGAGGACCTTGATGCCGTGAAGCAGTTGATTGTGGATTTGGGGATCAAGGATCCGGAAACGGGCTCTGCCAATTGGACGGATGTGCGTCAGTTTAACTTGATGTTCAAGACAGAACTTGGGGCGGTTAGTGGTGATTCCGGCGTGATTTACCTCCGTCCAGAGACGGCCCAAGGCATCTTTGTGAACTTCCTCAACGTGCAGAAGTCGGGCCGCATGAAGCTGCCATTTGGTATTGCGCAGATTGGAAAGGCGTTCCGAAACGAGATCATTGCGCGCCAGTTCATTTTCCGCATGCGTGAGTTTGAGCAGATGGAGATGCAGTTCTTTGTGACGCCGGGCACGCAGGCCAAGTGGTACGATTACTGGAAGGAGGCCCGGATTCAATGGCACAAAGCCTTGGGTTTGGGCGACGATGCGTATCGTTTTCACGACCACATCAAACTGGCTCACTATGCCGATGCTGCCTGTGACATCGAGTTCAACTTTCCGATGGGCTTCAAAGAGCTCGAGGGCATCCACAGCCGCACGGACTTTGACTTGAACGCCCACGAAGAGCACAGCGGTCGGAAATTGCGTTTTTACGATCCTGAAAAGGAGGAGAGCTATGTCCCTTATGTGGTCGAGACCTCCATTGGTTTGGACCGCATGTTCTTGGCCGTGTTGTCCAACGCCTTGCAGACGGAAACCCTCGATGACGGATCGGAGCGCGTTGTGATGCGCATCCCTGCGGCATTGGCCCCGGTCAAGCTGGCAGTTTTGCCTCTGATCAAGAAAGACGGCCTTCCTGAAAAGGCCCGCGAAATCATGAACCTCCTCAAGCTGGACCACAGTGTGCAGTACGATGAAAAGGACGCCATAGGTCGCCGTTATCGCCGTCAAGATGCCATCGGCACGCCCTTGTGCATCACTGTGGACCACGATACACTGGAAGACCATGCTGTGACCCTTCGCGACCGCGACACGATGCAGCAGGTCCGCGTGCCCATCTCTGAGCTTCCCGCCCGCGTTGCTGAGCGTGTGGGTTGGTCTACCCTCTTTGCCTGACCCCAAACGATTTACAACCTGACCATGGCCTTTCAAGACCTGTCCTTCGATGGCGTGCGCGCCCTCATCCGTGTCGATTTCAACGTTCCACTCACCAACCCTGCCGAGGATGGCAGCCGCGAGGTCACGGACAACACCCGAATTCGTTCAGCTGTGCCCACCATCCAACATGTGCTTGACACAGGTGGAAGTGTCGTGTTGATGAGCCATTTGGGCCGTCCGAAAGGCCAGGATGCCGCGCTCTCCTTGCAGCACATTGTGCCCACATTAGAAGGGTTGCTTGGCCGCGATGTCAAGTTTGCTTCTGATTGTGTCGGTGACGATGCGTTAGAAGTGACCCAGTCCTTGGCAGCGGGTGAAGTGGCTGTGCTCGAAAACTTGCGCTTTCACGGAGAAGAGAAGGCAGGCGACGAGTTTTTTGCGGGACAACTTGCAGAGAACGGGGACTTCTACATCAACGATGCGTTTGGAACCGCACACCGCGCCCATGCTTCCACGGCCGTGATCGCGAAGTTTTTTCCGGAAGACAAGGCGTTTGGATTTTTGATGGAAGGTGAAGTCAAGGCGATGGACAAGGTCCTCGGAGAGGCACAGAAACCTGTGGCAGCAGTGATTGGTGGGGCCAAAGTGAGCTCAAAGTTGGCGGTGCTGAAGAACCTGCTCGACCGCGTGGACAAACTGGTCATTGGTGGAGGAATGGCTTACACGTTTGTTCAGGCACAGGGAGGGCAGGTTGGTGACTCATTGGTTGAATCGGACATGCACGCAGAAGCGCTGGCTTTGCTCGAAGCGGCCAAGGAAAAAGGCATCGAAGTGCACCTACCTACCGATACACTGTGCGGCGATGGCTTTTCGCCGGACGCGGCTCAGGAGACGCACCCGACTGATGCCATCCCCGATGGATGGGAGGGCATGGACATTGGGGCGAATAGCCGTGTAGCTTTTGCCACGGCCTTGGGCGATTGCCAGACAATTTTGTGGAATGGTCCCATGGGCGTGTTTGAGTTTGACCGGTTTGCAGAGGGCACCAACCACATTGCCAATGCGATTGTCAAGGCCACAGAAGGAGGAGCTTACACTTTGGTTGGCGGAGGCGACTCGGTGGCGGCCGTCAATAAAGCGGGCTTGGCAGAGAAGGTCAGTTACGTTTCCACGGGTGGTGGCGCCATGCTTGAAGGCCTCGAGGGCAAAACCCTTCCTGGCATTGCGGCAATTACAAAAGACTGACAGAAGTCATTGTTTGATTTCCGGCCAGTGTGGAGTGGGGGGCGTAAATTTCAGGGAATGCGCGCTCTTCTCTTCCTGCTTGCTTTTGTCCTCACTCCAGGCGCTTTTGCTCAAGGAAACCTCTTGGGGGACATCCCCTTGTCGACATCAGCACCGACATTTTCTTCTCAATCGCACAGTCTCAGTCCAACAGGTCTCTGGGACAACACGGCATCACCGTTGCCTACCAATGCTTGGTGGCAAAACCTGGTCTTGGGTGGCGGTGGGCTGACGGTCAACACCTTACCATATTTGGTTCAGGTTGACAACAGCGCTCTGCGGTTTGGATTCCCAGGAAAAGTGGTGTCGCAGAATTACATCTTGACCACGTTTACGGACAACCTCAATTTTGGCGCCGTGGGAGGGCTTCCTGCGCGGCAAATCACCGATTATGGCCCGCTGCATGTGCGGGTGGATTGGGGCTCTGGCACCGGTTCTATGCATGCCAATCTCGTTCGGGGCCAACCTTACATGACGGCCCATTACAACGGGCTTACGCCCCGTGTGGGTACCGTGCATGCCATTATTGGTTTGAATGGTGGATCGGCCAGCGGGTCGGTTACGGGAACCAAGTTTGTGATGCAACTCAACAATGGACAGACCTGGATCGTCTATGCCTCATCGACCGTGACCATGAGTGTCTCGGGGGGGGCTTTGGTGGCTTCAGGCTCCTTTACTGGAACCTTGAGAGCGGCCCTGTCTCAAGGGGGTGACGAGGCTGTACTTGACGCACATGCTGGACGCATTCCAGTCGGAGGAGAAGTTTCTGCTACGGCTACGGGAGACATGGGTGAATTGGTTTTTGATTGGGAGACAGAGGGCAGTGGGCCATTGTTGATGCTCGCTTTGCCGCACCACATGGATGTTCTTTCGTCCCCTACAACTCCCGGTCTGGTCCGCAATACATTGAAAGGGGACATGACGGGCATTTCTGGGCTGGCCTGGACCATGGAAGAACCGCTTACCACGATCGGTTTTGAGTCGCCCAATGGCATTGAGCCAGCATTGGAACAGGACGTTCGCAACGCCCTTGCCCAGGATATCGGTTTTGCCGTGACAGCACCGGACCCTTATTTCGGTGGCAAGCAGTTTTCTGCCTTGGCGCGTTTGGCTTTGATTGCCGACGAGCTGGGTGAAACAACCCTGGCCAACGGATACCGCAACGCTTTGGGTTCAGCTCTTGAGGAGCGGTTGGCGGGTCAAAACGGCGACCCTCTGTTGTACGACAATACCTGGGGAGGACTCGTGGTTTCTTCTGGCATCAGCAACCCTGGAGCAGCCTTTGGACAGGGCTATTACAACGACCACCATTTCCACTATGGTTATTGGATTTATGCCGCGGCCGCTATGGCCAAGGACAATCCGGCGTGGGTGTCTCAATGGGGCGATGAGGTGATGGATTTGATCCGGGATATCGCAGAGCCTTCAGGGGCGGACCCGCATTATGGGTACATGCGCAACAAGGATTGGTTTGTGGGCCATTCTTGGGCAGCCGGTTTGTTTGAGTTTGGCGACGCTCGGAACCAAGAGAGCTCTTCAGAAGCTGTGAATGCTTGGTACGCGGTGTACCTGTATGGTTTGGCCATTGAGGATGACCGCATCCGCGATCTGGGTAGGATGATGCTGGCCACCGAGCTGCGAGCCACTTGGAAGTATTGGCAAATCAACTCGGGAGAAGGCATCTACCCTGAGCCTTTTGCCTCCAATAAGGTGGTGGGGATTCTTTGGGGAACCAAGGTGGACCACGGGACATTCTTCGGAGCTAACCTCGAGTTCATTCATGGCATTCAAATGTTGCCATATACCCCCATTACCGAGGAATTGCTGCGCGCTGAGTGGATAGAGGAAGAGTACCCAGTCGTGTCGACTGTGCTCGGAAACCCTGCACTGGGTGAGGGTTGGAAAGGATTCATTTACATGGCCCATGCGGTCATCGACCCCGCCGCAGCTTGGAGTGAAGCCGCCACGTTGAATGGTTATGACGACGGCAATACTAAAACCAACACCTTGTATTGGTTGGCCACCCGACCAGGTGTAGGGGATGGTGGCGGCGGTGGCGGTGGCGGCGGTACCGTTTTGGGTTGCACGGATTCAGACGCCGTCAACTTCTCTGCGAATGCCACCATCGATGATGGCTCTTGCATTTTCCCGGTGACCTTGTCTGTGGACATGAATGATCCATCATCGCCCGATGGCCCCATCTATTTGGCCGGAACCTTCAACGGTTGGAATGCAACCTCTGACCCGCTTTCTGATGCGGATGGTGATGGCATTTGGACCATTACCATGTTTTGGCCGGCCAGCCTTCAAGAGTACAAGTTCACCACGTTTGACTGGGCAGTTTCTGAGCAGTTTGCAAGTGGTGAGCCATGCACCTTGACCACGGGAACCTTTGTCAACCGCGTGTTGACGGTAGACGGTGCCATTGTGATGCCTGCTGTCTGTTGGGAGAGTTGTGATGTTTGTTCGGGCAGTTGTCCTGCCGACTTGGATGACGACGGAATTTGTGACAACGTAGACCCTTGCGTTGGTGTCTTCGATGCCTGTGGGGTCTGCAATGGCCCTGGAGCGGTATATGATTGTGGCTGTGCAGATGTTCCTGTGGGTGATTGTGACTGCAATGGCAACGAAGTTGACGTGCTCGGCGTCTGCGGAGGAGGGTGCACCATGGACATGGATTCAGATGGAATCTGTGATGATGTGGACCCTTGTGTTGGCACTTACGATGCAGTGGGAACGTGCAATGGTGATTGCCAAAGCGACACCAATGCCAATGGAATTTGCGACGCAGACGATGTCGCGGGCTGCACTTACCCGGGAGCGTTGAACTTCGTCTCGAATGCCACGATGGACAACGGAAGCTGCGAATTTGACCTGTCTTCGAGTTGTCCCGCCGATGTGAACCAAGACGGTTTGATTGGCGTGTCAGACATTTTGCTTGTGCTGTCAGAATTTGGACAGGTTTGCAACGAATAGCGCTCTCCATCGAGCGAATGAAAAAGCCCGGCGTGAGCCGGGCTTTTTTGTTAGAGGTCTGGAGCGGATTCGAACCGCTGTAGCAGCTTTTGCAGAGCTGAGCCTAGCCACTCGGCCACCAGACCAATTTTTCCCCACCGTTGCGGGGATGCAAATATACGGAAGGTGTACCGCAGGGTTTCATTCCTTCTAATTTTCGTGTTGTGGAAAGGAGGGAAGAAAAGAAACTTGCATGGCGTTCATGGCCTGCCAATGCATTGACGCTCACAAATCTGGGGGCGGGTGCTTTGGTCTGTTGGTGGGCTGCTTCAGAGTTTGATTTAGGCTGGTCACCGGCCGAATGGTTGGATTCATTGGGGCTCTTAGAGGCGTGGATGGGCATTACGGGAGCCGATGAAAGGCGCGTGGCGGGACTGCAATGGATGCTTTTGGTATGGATGTTTGGTCAATTGTGTGACTTGCTCGATGGCGCTGTGGCGCGATGGATGGGCGCTGAGAATGAGCAGGGGGCTATGCTGGACTCCATGGCAGACTTGGTGTCAGCAGGTTTGGCTCCTGCTTTTGTGGGAATGGCGTTGATGATGGAATGGCAGGCGATTGGGGTCCTTCCCCCAGGATGGGCCTGGGCCACATTGTTGCCGTTGACCGTGGTGATGGCAGCGGCCTGGCGGCTGGCTCGGTTTTCTGTACAGGCCACTTCAAAGAATCCCGACAGGGACCTCGAGACGTTGGATTTTAAGGGGATTCCAGCTCCTTTTGCCGCTTTGTTTTGGGGTGGTTTGTTGTTGATCTGGTCGCAGTGCAATGGGAATGAAGGCGACTGGCTGTGGCTGTTGGGCCTGGCTGGAGCCACACTGTTGCCGTTGGGCATGGTCTCCAATTCGCCCCAGGTAGGGCTCAAACATTGGGGGGCAAACCGCAAGTGGGACCTGGTACGCTTAGGTTGGCTGTTGATGGTCCTTTTGGTTTGTGTGATTTTGAGGCCCGCTGGTGTGGCAGTTGCCTTAATTTCGTACCCGATGTTGGGGGCCATTAGTTATCGGCTCCTTCCAAAGAAAACGCACTGAATATGCACTTCCACGCGGCCATTGATATCCTCCCCCTTCCGGGCCTCCTTGACCCACAGGGCAAGGCGGTCACCAATAATCTGCCCAACATTGGCTTGGGGCAGTTGACGAATGTTCGGATTGGAAAGCACATCACCATGGACATCGAGGCGGACAGCCGAGAAGAAGCGGAACGCTTGGTAGGTGAGGCTTGCGAAAAGCTGTTGGCCAACCCGATCATGGAACGCTTCGAATTCCGGGTTTTCACTGCAGAAGAGGCTGCCCTCTAAGGCGTTAGCCCTTGCTGCTTTCCCTCCCTTAAGCTTGGGAAAGCTGATTTGGCCCTACTCAGTGTTGGTTCAAACTGTAAGAGGGGTCCCAAAATTTTTAGTCTAGGGAGAGGGGGTATCAAAACAACCCGCTCTTTTGGTCTAATTTGCAGGGATTCCCGAAGATTCACATCGATTTTATGAGCCGTATTTCTCTCTCTTTGGCGCTGTTTTGCGCCGCCACTTTTGCCGCCTGTTCAACAACGGATTCCGAGATGTCCCATTCCGAAACGCCTACCGCTCCCGACGCGAAACAGATTCCGTTGGAGTTGACCGAACATGGGGATACCCGTGTTGACGATTACTTCTGGATGCGTTTGAGTGACGAGCAGAAGAACGCGGAGACGCCCGATGCCCAAACCCAAGACGTACTGGACTACTTGGTGGAGGAGAACGACTACATCGACGCTGCACTCAAGCATACCGAAGGGCTGCAAGAGGTGTTGTTTGATGAAATTGTAGGCCGCATCAAAAAGGACGACACCAGTGTTCCTGTAAAGGACCGAGGATATTGGTACTATACGCGGTTCGAGGAGGGTAAGGAGTATGCCATCAACTGCCGAAAGCCCGCGGGAGAGGAAACCAAGTATGACGAGTGTACTGGCGAAGAAGAGGTCATGCTCGACCAGAATGAGTTGGCAGAAGGCCACGATTATTTTGCCGTTGGTGGAATGGGGGTGAGCGATGACAACCGCCTGCTCGCTTTTGGTGTAGATACAGTGAGCCGGAGGCAGTACACCGTGCATTTCAAGGACCTGTCTACAGGTGAAATGTTGGAGGATGAGATTCCGCTGACCACAGGAGGCGCCACTTGGGCTGCCGACAACAGCACGGTGTTCTATACCCGTCGAGATCCGCAAACCTTGAGGAGTTATCAGGTATACCGACATGTTTTGGGCACTTCGACCGAGGAGGATGTGTTGGTCTTTGAGGAAACAGACGAGACTTTTTCCTGTGGTGTCTATCGCACAAAGAGCGACGCCTTTCTGGTGATCTATTCTTCACAGACGCTTTCTCAGGATTACCGCGTGTTGTCTGCTGACGACCCGACCGGTGAATGGCAGGTGGTGCAGCCACGCGAGCGCGACCTTGAATACGGGATCAGCCACTATGGCGATCATTTCTATATCGTCACCAATTGGGAAGCCAAGAACTTCCGCTTGATGCGGACTCCGGTGGGAGCGACCAGCAAAGAGAACTGGGAAGAGGTGATCGCCCACCGCGATGATGTTTTCTTGGAGGGCATTGAGATCTTCAAGGATCACCTCGTGGTCGAAGAGCGCAAGGAAGGGCTGACCCAAATCCGCATAACAACCTGGGACGGGTCTCAGGATGAGTACTTGGAGTTCAATGACCCTGCTTACACAGCGGGTCCCCGTTCAAATCCGGATTTTAATACCGAGATCCTCCGCTTTGGCTACTCCTCCATGACGACCCCGGGCAGCACCTTCGACCACAACATGAGGACGGGCGAGCGCACCTTGCTCAAGCAACAAGAGGTCATCGATGACAATTTCTCTCCCGACAATTACACCTCGGAGCGTCTGATGGTGGAGGTTCGGGATGGCGTCAAGGTTCCCGTGAGCATGGTGTACCGGAAAGGCACAGAACGCAACGGAGAAAACCCCTTCTTGCTGTATGCATATGGCAGTTACGGCGCCAGTATGGACCCTTATTTCTCCAGCGTGCGCCTGTCGTTGTTGGACCGTGGTTTTGTGTATGCCATTGCCCACATCCGCGGAGGCCAAGAGATGGGCCGCGATTGGTATGAGAACGGAAAACTCTTGAAGAAGCAAAACACATTCAACGACTTTGAAGACGTGGGCCGTGCGATGGTGGAGATGAAATACACGTCTCCCGAGCATTTCTATGCCATGGGAGGATCAGCGGGAGGCCTGTTGATGGGTGCCGTCATGAACCAAGCGCCCGATCTTTTTAACGGGGTGGTGGCAGCGGTGCCTTTTGTTGATGTGGTGAGCACCATGCTTGACGAGTCCATCCCACTCACAACGTTTGAGTTTGATGAGTGGGGGAATCCCAAAAACGAGGAGTACTACCATTACATGAAGTCATACAGCCCGTATGATCAAGTGGTGGCCCAAGAGTATCCCAATACGCTGGTGACCACGGGTTACTGGGACAGCCAAGTGCAGTATTGGGAACCTGCGAAATGGGTGGCGAAGCTGCGGGACTACCACAAAGGAGACAACCTGTTGCTGTTTCACACCAATATGGATGCTGGACACGGCGGTCAGTCTGGCCGTTTCCGCCGCTACCGCGAGACCGCGCTGGAGTATGCATTCATGATGGACTTGGAGGGCATCACGCAATAAGGCTGCGTGTGTGGGACACCTGATGTCGGTTTATTCTGATGTGCTGGTGTTGTGAAACATCAGCGGCAAAACAGCGTAAAATGAAGGGTATGCAACAATTTTCTTGCCCGTGGTATCGGACCCCAATGTTGGGTGTTGTGTTGGTCTTGACACTGCTGTTCATCAGTGGTTGCGAGCAACCGGCCGAAGAATTTGATGCGCCTGATTGGACGCCCATTGTGGCGGTGCCATTGGTGGACACCCGCTTTGATTTGGAGGATGTATTAGAAGTGTTGACCGACAGCTTGGATACGGTTCCGGTCATCAGCCTCGAAAGTGGACGACTCGCTTTTGTGCATTCGGAGGTGTTTTCGGGGACGTTGGCTGAGGATTGGTTGCTGCTGCCTGATGTGGTTGAATCGGAAGAGTTGATGTTGGATGCAGACTTAGCGGCAGCCATCAACTTGACGGCACCTGGAACGGTGTTGACCCTGTCAGACACCATGGCTTCAGAAATGCGGGTAGACACACCTCCAGAAGCGTTGCTGAGCCTCGTTCTTTTGGCAGAAGGACAACTCACCTTGACTGTGAACTCCACGATGGGAGATGACGTGGAAGGGCAGTTGACCATCCCCAACTTGCTGGATCCCGCTGGTTCTCCATGGAGCATTACGTGGACCGCGGGTATGTTGGAGAGCGGCAGTTTTGTGGTGACAGAGGACCTTTCTGGTTGGAGCATTGAACCGGAGAACACGAATGTTCAGGACACCAATATTGTGCGCGCGTTGTTTGACGTTTTTGTGATCAATAATGCAGGGCATACTGCTCAAGAAGGGGAGTCTTTGATGGCCTCTTTTGTGATGGATGGCTTAGAGTTTGAGCGCGTAGAAGGTGACTTTGGATCGTCCGAGATTTTTCTTGAAGAGGGGAGCACAACGGTGGCGTTGTTCGACGACCGGTTTACCGTCTCTGGAGTGTCCATTGACGAGGTGTCGATCGCGCTCGAAGTCACCAATGGGTTTGGTGTTGAGGCCGTTTTGGACTCCGTGATTCTAACGGCCATTGAAGACGGTGTGGAGACGCAGCAACTTGAGGTGACTGCGCCTTCCTTGAATATCCCTTCTGCGGATGGCAGTGTTCAATCGCCATCTGTGACAACGTGGTTTTTGGACGAGACCAATAGCAATCTGACGTCATTCTTTTCGGTGGAGCCCCGCGATTTGGAGCTTGCGGCATGGGTCACCTCAAACCCGAATGGGTTCGACCCCGCCAATCCAAACTTTGTGGACGCGGACGGTTATGTAACGGGAGAAATGAGGGTGGAGATTCCTTTGGCCTTGCGTCTTGAGCAATTGGATTTTGTAGACACCCTAGATGCTTCATTGGAGTTTGATCAGGAAGAACTGGAGTTGGACTCTGCTGAATTGAGGCTGATTCTACACAACGGCTTTCCTTTTGGAGTGGACTTGTCGGTCACCTTTTTGGATGAGTTTGGAGTGGCCTTGGACAGTTTGGGAGTGGCTCCTTTGCCGCTGTTTACGATGCCGGTATTGGATGGCGCAGGAGAGCCCATAGAGCCTGCTGTTTTTGTCTACGACCTCCCACTGAATTGGGACCGGGCAGACCGCTTGCGTGCCTTGAGTAAGGTGGTGGTGCGTGCGTGGTCTTCTACAGCGGAGGCGCAGTCCGGTGAACTGGTTTACTTGAATGAAAGCCAGGAATTGCGCTTGGAATTGGCCGCAAAACTTTACGCGCGTGTTGGTCTCTGATCGAAGGAAATATCGCTGGGCTGTTGTCCTGCTTGTGCTGGGGGCATCGCTCACAGGAAAGGGCCAATTGGGCCCCACTGAACTTCTGCCCGAATGGGGTCAGGCAGGTTGGTCAAATCCTGCGATTCTGCACCCCTCGGGTGGCCACCTGCTCATTGGCGGCTTGTCAGGCGGGCAATTCGAGGTGGACCACACAGGCCCCACATACGCGGACTTCATTGGTGTTGACGGGGCCATTAACCCCGAAGCGCTGTTGTCGAATATGGACCCGATGGAGTCCATTGGATTTCGTTCTGAGGTGCCCATTATTTCTGTGGGTTTTCGCGATCAGAAACGCTTTGAATTCAGGCTGCGCAGTCGTGTAGTGGCAGAGCAGAAGTTTGATTATGACCGCGACCTGTTTGATCTGGCGTGGCGAGGGAACGGTCATCCCGACAACATTGGACGTCCGATTTCCCTGGGTTCTATGGGGATGAACTCGCAGGTGTATTTCGATCATGGTGTGAGTGTGGGCGCGATGGCGAAGGAGGACAAGCTGTGGTTGGGCTGGGGCATTCATTTGCTCAACGGGGTCGCCGCTTTTCAAACAGAGACTTTTGACGTGGAATGGACCACGGACACCTTGGACTACAGCTGGGACTTGTCTGGGGCTGCGACGTTCAATGCTGCAGGCGTGAGCCTCGACTCCCTGTTAGAAGGAGGAGAAATTGAAGTCCCAGGAAATGGAGGAATGCCCAATACGTTGGGAGCGGGTATCGCTTTTGATTTCGGGTTCTTGTGGCGGATAGGTGAGTGGATTGAGTTGGATGGTGCGGTAGAAGGAAGAGGAGGCATGAGGTGGCTTGAATCGCTGTCCAGTAAAAGGGTGGATCCGGCCAACTTTGTTTTGGAAGGCATCGACCTGGTGGGAGAATTGAGCGATGCGGGGCTCAGTGGATCCTCGGATTCACTCTCTCAAGCCTTGGAGGATTGGACAGAGGCCATGACCGACTCCTTGACCAATACATTCCCGGTCGATTCAGACCCAGGCTTGTCAGCCGCGTTTGATACACGGGTTCGAGAGACCTGGCGATTGGGCATGAGGTTTAAACCATCGAAGTCTGTCGAGGTGAGCGTGATGGCTTTTCGGCAGTTCAGATTCGGTCAGACGACAGAAGGAGGCATGTTCGGCTTGACGTACAGATTGCGCGGAAATGTTACGGCGCATGTGCAAGGACAATACCACTCCAACAGATGGATGTGGGGGTCTGGATTGTCCTTGAGAGGGGGCCCCATTCGGCTGAGTGTCGCTGCCAGAAACGTACCCGGCTTTTTGTTCCCCTTGGACGCGGGTCACTGGCATGGTCAGGTTGGGGTTTCTTTTGATATGGGTTACGCCCAGAAAAAAAAGAAACGGCGGAAGAATGACCTTGGCACAGGCAAAGGCATGTGGCACTGAGTGCCGCGCCAATATTAACTGTTCAGGAAGTCCTCGTATCCAACTCCCCGCAGGAATTGGGTAATAGAATGGGCTTCAAGGTCTAAATGGACACCAGACCAGCCCGCGTTGATGGCTCCGGCCACATTGGCCTGTGTATCATCAATCAACAGCGTTTTGGTTGGGTTGAGGTCAAACTGACTGGCGACCTCTTCGAATGCCCTCACCTGGGGTTTGCGGTGGCCCAGTCGGTGGCTGTAGACCAGCTGGCGGAACGACTTGGGGAAGAGGTTTTGCTTGGAAGTCAAGATCTGCTCCTCGAAATGTGACGCGTGGATGCTGTTGGTATTGCTGAAAAGCACCAAATCAAAATGGCGTTGCAAAGAATTGAGCCAAGGCATGGTTTCGGGACGCAGGCCGATCAGCAGGGCGTTCCAAGCGTGACGCACCTCTTCCAATGTCGTGCCTCCGGAGCACTGTGACCGCAACTCACTCAGAAACTCCCGCTCCTCTATTTCTCCTGTTTCTAGAGCATTGAAGAGGTCGCCCTGTTGACCGTGGCGGAACTCTTTTTCAAAGTGGGGCAGGCCCAGTTGGGCAAAGGCCTCTGCTGTTCTTTTGTGGTCAATCTCGTAGAGCACCCCACCAAAGTCCAAGACGATGTGGTGGAATTGATGCCAGTCGATAGGGAATAGGGCGGGAGTGGGCATTCCAGTCAGAGGTGCAACACCCAAGCTTGGTCAATCCCGTGGTGGCCTTTCAGACTCTTTTGGAAAGCCGCTGCGCGGCTGACGTTGTCGAAACAGCCCGTAGAAACACGGTGACTGCCATGCGGTCCGGGCAGAATGGACGTGGCATAGCCAAGGGACTCAAACCTGCGCGCAAGGCCTGCGGCCCGTTGCATTGAACTAAAAGTTCCGGCAATGACGTGGTGGTTGCAGCCCGACGACAAGGGTTGTGGAACAGGGAGTGGCATGAGGGCCTCGCTGTTTTCACCGGTTTCAATCGTCGGGGCACCGGGAACGATAAACGCGAGGGCGTCTCCTGCTGTAGGTTCAGGAAACCGGATGTCTTCGCCTTCAATGCGCGGCAAATAGGTCGAAGGAGGGGTGTTGTTGAAGCTGAGAAACTCAAACTGGTCGCCTTCTGATTGGCCCCACCAGAGTGAGCCAGCGACCAACAATGGCAGCATCAATACAGCCGCCATGCGCACCCAAGCGCTGGACCAGTGGTCTGCACTGGCCAATTCCGCCGGATCGGCTTCGGCAGTTGGGACGACTGGATTGGCAGCTTGTGATGAAGTCTCTGAATCTTCGTTGGTTGCGGAGTGGTCTGCCCACGGGATGCGGCTCAGCCCAGGAGGGGCGTAGCGCTCGCCTAATCGCGATTCTGGAGCAAACCCAAAGCCCCCGTTGTCCATTTGATACAACCGACCTAAGCCAGGAATCTCACGGGTTTCACCTGACTCGAGATGGGCTTTGAGAGAAGTGGCTTCTTTGTCGATCAGTGCCGTGGCGGCATCGGTCGTGCAGTTGGTGGCCCTTCGAATTTCTTGTTCAAGCAGGCCATCGCGAACGGTGAGCTTGGGGTTGAAAACCACATTGCGGCCCGGAGGAACCCATTCGCCTTTGTCGCCATCAAACCGCGCGGGGACGGGGTGTGCCACAAATCCACCCAACCCAGGAATCACGAGACAGTCGTGGTCGTGGAGGAGTAGAGGCAGCGCTTGGATCAAGAAATCCGTGTCCGAATTGTTGGGCATTCCGGGCCGAAAATAAGGTGATTCCACGTTGCTTGACCCCATTGTCCCGTGGAATGCCCCATTCAGCGTGTTTGTTGTTGGTACCAATGGCGCAAACGGCTCAAGTCTTCCGCTGTATCTACGGGCCCTGGAGAGGACCCTTCGGAAACGGAAACCATGCCAATGGACATTCCCGACTCAAGCCATCGAAGCTGTTCTAGCCGCTCACTTTTTTCAAGGCTACCCTTGGGCAAAGCGGTGCACCGGTCCATGGCTCCTGGCGCAAAACCGTAGATGCCAATGTGGATGTGAAAAGGGCCACCTGATGGAACAGCCGCGCGGGAGAAATACAGAGCCTGCTGTTGTGCATTGACGGCTACTTTGACGCGGTGCGGGGACTCCACTTCGCCCGAGGTTGCTGGACGCATGGCACTGACAACTTCCCATGATTGGCTCCGCAAGGCGGTGCATATGGAGGACAGGTGCGCGGGATCAGGGAAGGGCTCATCTCCCTGCAGGTTGATCACGGCCCCTCCGTCTCCCCATGCTTTCCAGACTTCATGGCAGCGGTCCGTTCCCGTGCTGTGGGCCGGGTCGGTGAGCATGGCCTCGCCCCCAGCTGCAAGGACAACCTTGGCGATTCCCGCGTCGTCTGTGGCCACGCACACCCTGCTTATGTCGGGGTGTTGATGTGCGGCGCGCCAGGTGTGCACGATCATGGGCTCTCCGCCAATGTCTGCCAGTGGCTTGTTGGGCAAACGGGTAGACCCTGCTCGGGCCGGTATGATGGCAGAAATGTTCACGGAGTGAAGGTGTAGCGTACCATCCAGAGCCTGTTGGCTTCGGCAGCCAAGGGACGCAATGCGTAGTTGAGATTGGTGGCATTGCGCACGATGAGCTCGACATGGTGTCGGTCGTCAAACTTCCTCCCGACTTGGAAGTCATGGAGCCATTGCGCATTGGGCTGCTCATCCATCCAATCGATGAGGCCATATTCAAGGAGCCCCAAGTCTTCTATGTCCAAAAATGCTTTGTCGATGTTTTGGATGGTGGTGTTTCGCGCTGCATTCCACCCGATCGTCCACCCCGATGAGTGCTGGAGATTTAGGTTGGCGCGGAAGGTGTTGAGGATCCTGTATTTCAGCACGTTGTTGGTGGTATCAGAGCTGGTGGAGTTGTAGCTCACGCCTGATGTGCTTCCGTTAGAAAAATTGGCATAGATCGAATCAGGTGTGAGGCTGATGGGGTCCAATAGCGTTTGGCCAATGAGCCATTGCACGGTCCATTCTCCAACATCTCCAGTGCCCATGGTGCTCCATTCGAGGCCGCTGACCCTGGCTTGTCCTGTATTGATGCTGCGGAAACCAAGGTCGAGGAGGCCATTGCCAGAGTTGCCCCAAATGCCAAAGGTGTATTCGATGAAATTTTCGAAGTCCTGTTGAAACACCGCCACATCTAAGAAGCCTTTCCATTGTCCTTTCTGGCCAAATCGGAACCCCTGTTTGATGCCGATTTCCATATTGGTGGAGGACTCTGGACGGATGTCGAAGGAAGGGAAGACGTTGATGCCTCCTACGCTGGTCTGGATGAATTTTTCGGCGATGCTTGGAAAGCGGAAGCCTTGGCCGATGCTGGCGCGAAGAAAGCTGGCTTGGCCAAACCGATAGTTGATGCCCGCTCTAAACACAGACTTTCCCTGGGAAACGCTATCGACTACAAAATGCTCGTACCGTCCGCCAGCAGTCAGGTGCAGCCGCTCATGAGGTTGGGCGTCGATTTGAAGATAGGCGGCGCGGTTGCCGGCATTGTGAACCGAATCGCCTACTCCGGCGGCATAGAGTTCTGCGATGCTTCGCGTTCCTTGGGCGTAGAGGCCTGCAGTTGCGGTCCAACCCTCGGTACGGTAGCGGGATCGGTATTCGGTTTGCCAGGTGCTTGAGGCGTTGCCTTGGTTGTTGTTCACGTCATTGACGAGCTTCAGATAACGGCCTTGAATGCGGTGATTCCATGCTCCCGAGGACCGTTCTAGGTGGGGGTCGACCGTGATCATGCGCTGTGTTGTTCGGGAGGCGGCACCATCGGTGGCGGCATAAAATCCGGTGTCTGCGTCGGCCCAAAGCAGGGTATTCAAGCCTTCTCCACTGATGGCATTGGCGCGAATGCCATAGCCCCAGTCTCCGGCTGTTGGCGTGTGTTCCCACGCGCCATTGACACGCCATTGGCGGATCGCATCATAGTGGTCTACGGTAAAGGGGTTGTAGGGACGGTTGTGGGAGAGGCCGGTGTTTGGGTCGATTTCCGGCCCCTTGTGCCCGTCGCTTCCCAGCCATTGGCCGCCAAAGCTGATGCCGTCGCCGTTGCTCAAGCGTCGGGTGTGCAACCAAGATGTGCTGCTTTGCATGAGAGAACGGTTCCAGTACTTGCGGCCATTGCCGGGGTCGCTCTGTACACCGTGTTGAACGGTGATTCTGGTGAGGGGTTCCGGATCTGGAAAAGCCGTGCGGAACTGAATCACACCGCTCAATGCAGAAGACCCGTAAAGCACACTGCTCGCCCCTTTGACCACCTCGACCTGTTCTAGGTTTTCCAAGGGCAGGAACCCCCAAGTGGGCCGCCCCGCATCTCCGCTGAGCACTGGAAGTCCGTCGAGGAGGACCGCGACTCTGGAACCCGCTCCAAAGCTGTATCCGCTGCCGCCCCTTATTTGGGGTTCACTGTCCACAATGGTAACGCCAGGTGTTCGAGAAAGGCTTTGGTCTGCGCTTGTTGGAGCCCCTTGATTCATCAGTTCAGGGGGGAGCACGTCAATGGAAACGCTGACTTCTCCCAAGTCTTGTTCGAATCGGCCTGCAGAAATGACCGCCGTTCCAATCTTGGCTACATCGGGGGCAAGTGAAATGTCGCGGTTTAAGTTGCCCTCCCATTGTTCAAGCGTCTCACGCCATTCGACGTACCCAACATAGCGGACGCGCAGCTCGGTGGCACCCCCTGGGTTTAAAACCAGGTTGAATTGACCGTCGATGTTGGTAGAAGCGGTTTTGCTGCCCAGGATGACCACCGCGCCTGGCAAAGCTTCTCCATTTGTGGCGTCGATCACTGTTCCACTCAGGCTTGGCGCCTCTTGGGCAGGCAGCACAAAGAAGGCATAGGCGCAGAAAAACAGGGTGCCTGCGAGGCGGCGCCCAATACTCAGGGCCGGTTTTAGGGGGGGTGTTCCAGTTGTGGACATTGCTTCGAATGTAAACCCAAGTGCGGCGATGGCGAAGCGGTGGTCATCTGTATGGTCCACAGGCTCACCTTGGTGATATGGTTCAAGAAGAATACATAGACCCAACTACAGGACGGGTATTTGGCGATGCAGAGGGCTGGCTGTTGGATTGGTTAACGGCTACGCAGTTGCCCCGGTTTAATGGTAAGGGTACCCTGCGCGTTGTGAGAGAGGTGGGGTTGGGCGCTTGGCTGTCGGGATTTCCTCCTGACCTGCTGGCTTCGGCACGGGACCGCGCTTTCCGGCAGCGCGAACAGCTTCGCGAACAAGGTGTGACTCCTCTGATCCTAGGGAGAAAGGGCTATCCGCATTTGTTGGCGCAACTGCCCGATGCACCCTGGGTGTTGTTTGCCAAAGGCAATGTGGATGCCTTGTCTAAGCGCAGACCGCTCGGCGTCGTAGGCACGCGCAAGGCCTCCTCAGTGGGGTTGGGCGCTGTGGCCGCACTGTTCGATGGAATGGAGGGGTTGGATTGGACCATGGTGAGTGGAATGGCGGACGGTATAGATGCTGCTGCTCATCGCATGGCACTTGATCGGGAAGTGACCACTGTGGCGTGCTTGGCGCATGGCTTGCAGGCGGTACACCCCCGGTCAAACCGATATTTGGGTGAGCGCGTGATCGATGAAGGCGGAGTGTGGGTCTCTGAATACCGATGGGGCACCCCTCCGTCCAAATACACGTTTCCCGCTAGGAACAGGATCATCGCGGGCTTGGTAGAGGCTGTAGTGGTGGTGGAATCAGGAGACCCTGGAGGCAGTCTGATTACGGCAAGGTTGGCCCAAGACTATGACCGTAGGGTGTTCGCTTTGTCTCCAACGTGGTGCGCGGAAGCCATGGGTGGCAACGCGCGTTTGATCCAGGAACAAGTGGCCGAATTGCTGCATGCTCCTGAAGACCTACCTCGCGCTATGGGTTGGAGAGCCGGAAACCACCTTGTCAAATCTGAAGGGGACGGCGACGCAGACTTAGCCATGGCTAAAGACGTCATTGGCAGGCTCGATCCTTATCAAGCCTTGCCATTTGAGATGGTGGTAGAAATGTTAGAAGCCGACCCCAAATGGGTACGAGCGAAGTTGCTCGATGCAGAATTGGCGGGCTGGGTGCGCTGTTGGCCTGGAGACCGCTTTACAAGAACCGTGCGTTGAACAGGCAGTTTAGAGCTTGTTCATGATTTCTTCAATGTCCACCATGCATGACATGCACTCGTTGGACAGCTTTTGCACCTTTTCTGAGATTTCGTCCATGGGAGCTCGATTCTTGGCCAAGATTTCCAGATGCTTAAAGTCTTCGTAAGCATTGTTGTATCCGATTGCTCCTGCTGCGCTTTTAAGCTTGTGAGCGAAAAAACTGACTTGCTCTAAATTTTCACTTGCTACAGATTCGGATAGGGCCTGCATATCCTGCGGCGTGTTCCGAATAAATATTTGAAGTACTTGCCGCAAGAATGCGGGTTCATTCCCTACAATACGTTTGAGGTGGTCGAGGTCCAAGACAGGCATGTCATAAAGATGCGGTAATTAATTCGCTTACCATTGTCCTGATACCCATTTCCATAAATCGTTGCCATTGGCCAGTGCCATCAAGGCCAAAATGAACAACAATCCAGCCAATTGGCTGTACTCCATAAACTTATCGCCAGGTTTTCTGCCCGAAATCATCTCGTAAAGCAAAAACATCACGTGACCCCCATCGAGAGCAGGAATGGGAAGCAGATTCATAAAGGCCAGAATGATGGACAGGAGAGCAGTAATGTTCCAAAAGCTCTGCCAGTTCCACTCAGGGCTAAAAATGCTGCCCAATGTGATGAAGCCGCCGAGTTGTTTGGACCCTCCAGGACGGAACAAGAACCTCAACGAAGAGACGTATCCGGTGAGGGTAGTTGAGGCTTTTTCTGCGCCGCCTGCCAATGCTTCGAGGGGACCGAAGCGCTGCTCTTCAAATTCGAAGACGCCGAATTCTTCGTAGCTCAAGGGAAAGAAACCGAGCTTGCCATCTTGGTCGACGGAGGCGGATAGGTATTGTAAGTCGTTGTCCACGGGCATCGGCTGTGCGATGCGGTCCACGTTTTGTTCAAGCGCATTATTCCGGACGCCGATGGAGACGCCGTCCTGCCCTTTGAATTGTGCCAATGCCTGCACGACATCTTGGAAATAAGGGGTGGCTATGCCGGCTACAGAGAGGATTTGATCGCCGGATTGTAGTCCTGCTGCCTCTGCCCCTGAACCGGGCGACACGCTTTCTACGACCGCGGGGAGGTTTACATTGATGGGACTTGTGCCTTTGGGAAGGGTTTCGGCGCTGTTCAGCAATACCTGACCGAGCTCGGTTGGGAAATTGAGCACTTGCTCGGTGCCTTTGCGGATGACAGTGGCTGTAGTCACTTGGGTTCCAAAGACAACGGACCGAAAGTCATCGAGCTTTTGAACAGGCTCTCCTTGAAGGGAAACAATCACATCATCGTCCTGAAAACCGACTTCCTGCAGAGGCTCTACAAAGGAGAGCCCATAGGGGCTTCGGTCAATGCGCAAGTCTCGGTCTCCCCAGACGAACAGGACCATGGCGTATATCACTACTCCAAGGATGAGGTTCACGGTGACTCCGCCGAGCATGATGATCAGGCGTTGCCATGCTGGCTTAGATCGGAATTCCCAAGGCTGGGGAGGCTTGGCCATTTGTTCCTTGTCCATAGACTCGTCGATCATGCCGGCGATCTTGACATAGCCACCCAGCGGGAGCCATCCAATGCCATACACGGTCTCTCCAATTTTGCGTTGGAAAAGGGCCCCCTTGACATCGAAGAACAAGAAAAACTTCTCGACGCGCGTCTTGAAGAGTCGGGCAGGAATGAAGTGGCCGAGCTCGTGCAGCACGATCAAAAAGGACAAGCTGAGCAGAAATTGACCTGCTTTAATGAGAATCTCCATGCGGACGCGTTGCGGAACGGTTCCAACCGTTAAAGGGGTTGGATGGTTCACGCAAAACTAAGCCGCATCATGGTGCTGCGTCATTTTTAACGCCTTTTCCGGCCGTTCGTCCGCATCTTGCCATCTCGTTACGGTTTGGTACCGCGTTACATCACAACATGCCTGATACGTACAAGCAGAAATCCAACCCGGGCCGAAAGCCCAAAGCAGCGCCAAAGCCTGACCGTTTTGTGGGGCCCAGCCTATGGATGTGGGCGTTGTTGCTCTCGCCCGCCTTGGGCATTGCGGCCTTGTTGATGCTGGCCTCTGCCTCAGATTTGCCAGACACAGAGACCTTGGCCAACCCCAAGACAGACTTGGCCACTCGGATTTACACGGTGGATGGCGTGCAGTTGGGCAGTTTCTACCGAGAGAACCGCGCCGATGTGCGTTACAGTGACTTGCCGCCTTCTTTGGTGCAAGCCTTGATTTGTACTGAGGATGTGCGGTTTAGGGACCACACGGGTGTCGACTTTAAAAGCTTGGCGCGGGCCATCATTTACCTGGCCAAGCGAGGAGGAGGAAGCACCATTACCCAGCAGTTGGCCAAACAGCTCTTTACGGAGCGCTACGATAAAACGGGATTCTTTGAGCGGGCGGTGCTTCAAAAGCCCAAGGAGTGGATCATTGCGACGCGGTTGGAAAGGCAGTATACCAAGGATGAGATCATTGGCCTGTATTTGAACCGTTATGACTTTTTGAACCAGGCGGTGGGCATCCGAAGTGCGGCCCAAGTGTATTTCGGTAAGCCTGTGCAGTCTTTGGATGTCCACGAATCGGCGATGCTGGTGGGCATGCTTAAAAACAGTGCCTTGTACAACCCCTTGCGCCGTCCCGAATTGGTCGCAGAAAGGCGTGCCACGGTGTTGTCTCAAATGGTCAAGTACGGTGCTTTGCCGGAAGAAGGCCTTGATAGCCTGAAGGCGCTGCCGCTTGGCTTGCGCTATCAAAGGGTGAGTCATGATGAAGGTCCGGCCCCGCATTTTAGAGAGAAACTGCGCGCAGAAATTGGAGGATTGCTCGAAGAAAAAAATGCAGAAGGGGAGTATGTCATCGCCAAGGCCGACGGAGCGCCATTTGACCTGTACCGAGACGGCTTGGTTATCCACACCACATTGGATAGCCGGCTGCAGGAGTATGCAGAATCAGCGGCGAACCGGCACATTCGGGGAGAATTACAAGAGGACTTTTGGAAGGACTTAAAGCGCACCACAGGCCGGACGTGGCCGTTTTTCTCAGAGGACATTCTGCCCAAGGAGCAGTCGCGCATTTTGGACCGGGCGGTGAATCAAAGCAGGAGGTATAGGTTGGCCATGGGCAAGGAGTGCCCTGAATGTGCAAGGCCAGGCTATTACATCGCAGAACAAGACAGCGCAGGACAGCGCGTTCACCATTGCCGTCCGGGAAAGGGGGGGTGTGGTCACATTTGGCCCGTGATCTCCCGCAGGCAATTGGACGGCCAGTTCGAGGAAAAAGCGAACACCCAGGTCATGGGGCTGAATGGCTGGGTAGACACACTGCTGAGCCCCATGGACAGCATCCGTCACCAAAAAACGCTGTTGCACGCAGGTTTGATGAGCATTGACCCCAGCAATGGAGAGGTCAAGGCGTGGGTGGGTGACTTGGACTACCAGTGGTCGCAGTTCGACAACGTGAGCCAATCTCGGCGCCAGGTGGGGTCAACCTTCAAGCCTTTCGTTTATGCGACGGCCGTTCGGTTGGGATTGGATCCTTGCACGGAGTTGCCCAACCAGAAGACCTGCATCGATATGCCAGAAGGGCAAGACCCGTGGTGCCCGGACAACAGCGACATGGAATATGGTGAGATGGTGACGTTGGAGTACGCCCTGGCCAATTCTATGAATACGGTGACGGCCAAGCTGATCAAGGACTACGGCGTTCAGCGCGTTGTGGACCTCGCTCATGCGATGGGCATTCAAAGTGACATCCCTGCCGTGCCCTCCATTGCTCTGGGGGTGGCCGAACTGTCGCTGGAAGAGGTAACCTCGGCCAATGCCACGTTTGCTGGGGGTGGGGTTTGGCATGCGCCCCGCATCATTAGAAGAATTGAAGACAAACGGGGGAACACCATTTATGAGCCCCGCCCCGAAATCCGGCAGGGCCTCGATGCGGCCACCGCCTATCGCGTGTTGGAGATGATGAAGGGCGTTGTGGATGGGGCGTACAATGCAGAACTGGACGTGACCAGGGGCACTGGCATTCGATTGCGAATGGATTTGGACCACCGTGATTACGATGGCTTAAAGATTCCCATGGCGGGTAAGACAGGAACGACCCAGTCGAATGCGGACGGTTGGTTCATTGGGTTAACTCCAGAATTGGTGACCGGTGTGTGGGTGGGGGCATCAGACCCGGCCATCCGCTTTTCCACCACCACCAAAGGGCAAGGGGCCAATACGGCGTTGCCGATTTTTGGGTTCTACATGAAAGACGCATTGGCCGATGAGAACATTGGCTTGCTGGCCGAGGATTTCCGTCCGCCCGAAGGGGCAGCGCGGGCTGTTCCATGTAAGGAGCTTCTCGAGGCAAGGGGCATTGACTTCAGGGACGAAGGCGATGTGGAGGATGAGGATTTGTTTGAATGACCATTACAGAGACATGGCACTGGACAAGACAGTAAAGGGCGTCGAGGAGGCGTGCAAGGGAATTGAAAGCGGAATGACCCTTATGCTGGGTGGTTTTGGATTGTGCGGCATTCCCGAAAACTGCATCAATGAATTGGTGCGATTGAGGGTGCAGGATTTGACCTGCATCTCCAACAATGCGGGTGTCGATGACTTTGGTTTAGGCTTGCTGCTGCAAGGCAAGCAGATCCGCAAGATGATCTCCAGCTATGTGGGCGAAAATGATGAGTTCGAGCGGCAGATGCTGTCCGGTGAGCTGGAGGTGGATTTGATCCCTCAGGGGTCTTTGGCCGAACGTTGCCGAGCAGGGGGAGCGGGGATTCCTGCATTTTTCACCCCGGCTGGATTTGGCACAGAAGTGGCCGAGGGAAAGGAGGTGCGGGAGTTTGACGGCAAGCCCCACATCTTGGAGTCCGCGCTGACGGCAGACTTTGCCATCGTTAAGGCTTGGAAGGGGGATACGGCAGGCAACCTCATCTTCAAGGCCACGGCGAAGAACTTCAACCCTGCGATGGCCATGGCGGGCAAGGTGACCATTGCCGAAGTCGAGGAGCTGGTGCCCATTGGAGAATTGGATCCGAATCAAATCCACACTCCAGGGATTTTCGTACAGCGCATCTTCCAAGGTGATGCGTTCGAGAAGCGCATTGAACAACGCACCGTCAGTCAAGGATGACGCCGGCCTCTATGCTGTATATCGGGCCGGGGGGCGGTGTGACCATTGGTGCATTGGTGGTCATTTTGATTGGTGGCATCGTCTTGCTGGCGGTGGGCTTTATCATTTGGCTGCGCCTAAAACGCTTCTTCCGCGGCGAAGGCAAGACCAAACGTGGCGCCAAGGTTTTGATGCAACTCATTGGGTTGTTGGCGGTGCTTTCTGTGTTTGGCTGGATGTCGAAGCACCGGGCCAAAGGCGACCGAGACTTTGGCTGGGCCAATGGATTTGTAGAGGCCCTGTCTGGCTTTCCCGATGTGTTCAAGAAGTCAGTTCAAGAAGTTCAGACTTTGCCGCAGACCTATGTTCCGACGCCCTCGGACTTTGCTCCATTGAACCTTTTGGAGGAAGACGTGCTCACACTGACAGCGTATTCCAATGAGAAGGAAGGCCGCCACATCGCCGTGCGCAACCTTCGCAACAATGAGGAACTGCACCGTTGGGTCCTTCCCGACACGCTGGGTCCCATCAAACCGCATTGGCGGGTGCACCATCCGTTGTTGCTCGAGGACACCTCGGTGGTCAGTTTCATTACCAACCGTTCCCCCCTCTTTCGACTGGACGCCGCTTCCCGTATGGTGTGGCGTCAGGACAGTCTGAGCTTTCATCATGCGATCAACGCAGATGCCAATGGCGACCTGTGGGCCTGTACAATGCGCTGGGAGCGCGGAGGCCGGCACATCGCCTACCGAGGCCGTTACCTCATGGGCGACAAAACGGTGCAATTCCTGGACAACAGCGTGGCGCGCATCGACCCTAAGACAGGACACATTTTGGAGGTGCACTCGATGGCGGAAGTGCTGCAAAACAATGGGCTTGATCACCTGATTTTGCGGTCTGGAGACGCCCAAGACCCATTGCATTTGAATGACGTAGAGCCGGCCTTGACGACGACGGACCATTTTGAGCAGGGAGACCTCTTTTTGAGCTTTCGCAACCTGCAGTGCGTCTTGCAGTTTCGGCCTGCTACGGGCAAAGTGGTACGCGTGATCGATGGGCCACTCGCTGCACAACACGATGTAGACATTGTCAACGATAGCACCCTGGCGATCTTCAATAACAACGCCCAGGAGAACATGGGGGTGTACACCAACAAGGCCCACACCTACCCGACCTCCAAAGACCAGGTCGAGCTGGCTCAATATCACTCTGAGGTCACCCTTTTTGACCTTTCCTCTGGGACATTCGAACCCTTGCTTCGAGACCTCATGAAAACAGAGGGGATCATGACATTTAGCGAAGGGCTTCAAGAGGCCTTGCCCGGTGACCGCTGGTTCTTAGAAGAGCAGAATTCTGGGTTGCTTTGGGTGGTGGGTCCGGAGGGCGTCTTGTACCGCGGGGTGCACGAAGCGCACCACCTTGGTCACCATCACCTGCCCAATTGGACGCGGGTATTGGATGCCTTTCCAGTAGAATGATGGCCTTCATTTGGGTGGGCATTTCGGGCCATTTGGCATTTTGGTTGTTGCGGAGCCGTGTGGGCGTGTTGATGCGGTTGGCCAACGACAGTGTCCGCCTTGTGGATGGCATGTTGCAGCCTGGGGATGAGGACGAGAAGATGGAGGCCTTGGAGGCTCAAACGGCCCGTGTTTTGGGCGCGTTGTTGCTGTTCTTTTTCTGGGTTGGTGTGGCGCTGTTGGTGATGGTGTCCTTGCCCTGTTTTTGGGATTGGGTCCAAGGGAGGAGTGCAGACTTGGGGGTTTTCTGGACCTGGCAGGGATTGGTGGCCCTCTCCGTGGGTGGAACTCTTGGTTTGATTTATCCGAAGGGAAAAGGCCATTCAGGGGCATACTCCCCCATGAATCAGCTCTTGCACCGCTTGGCATTGGACAATCCAAACCTGCATCGAAAGTTGCACGAGCGCGAGGTCAAAAAATGGCGCAAGCAAGGCGGCACAAGAGATGACGGGTTTGTTCTTGTGACGGGTCTTGCCCGCGCAGGGACCACCAGTTTGATGCAGCGCCTGATGGAGACAGGTGGCTATAGCAGCTTGAACTACGCGAACATGCCTTTTGTGATGGCGCCGGGTACATGGCGTCGGTTTTTTAGGCCTAAAACTGGAGCGTTGAAGGAACGCAGTCATGGCGATGGAATCTTGGTGGGGGCGGACTCTGCAGAAGCTTTGGAGGAGCCTTTTTTCCGGGTGATGACTGCCGATACTTACATCAACGAGGACGCCTTGGTTGCCCATCAAGTGACCGCCAAACTGCATGCCGCTTATTTGGACCAGCAGGGTCTGGTGCGAGAGGCGGGCAAGACTTATCTGGCCAAGAACAACAATGCGTTGCTGCGGTATGCAGGATTGCGCGAGCACAACCGGACATTCTGGGCAGTGCTGATGTTCAGAGAACCGCTTGCCCATGCGGCCTCTCTGCTGGCTATGCACAAGCGGTATTCGTCTATGCAAACCGAGGACCCTTTCGTCAAGACCTATATGGACTGGTTGGTTCACCATGAGTTTGGTTTGGGCCACAAGCCCTTTCGCTTCGATGAGGCAACGCAGGGTGTGGAGGGAGACCCCCTTTCCTTGGATTATTGGCTAGACCGTTGGCTCGATTACTACAACCACGCATTGACTGTGGATGGGCACCGATTGGTGTTTGTGGCACATGAGGTGTGGAGTCAGCAGCCGGGTATGGTATTGCAGGCTGTGATGGACGCCGTGGGAGTGCAGGGGGCCATGCCCCAAATGCAGCCTCACCAACGCAGTAGGAAAACGGACGCTGTGGCCAGTCCCGATCGGTTGGCCTCGGCAACAGCACTTTACGGCCGGCTCATGGAGCGGGCGTTACATTTGGATTGACCCATGTTGGACAAGAACGGCATCGCGCGGCGCATCGCGCAGGAACTCAAGGACGGTTGGTATGTGAACCTCGGCATCGGGATTCCGACGCTGGTGGCGAACCACATTCCTCAGGGCATTTCTGTGGAATTCCAGAGTGAGAACGGCATCCTTGGTATGGGCCCTTTCCCGACGGAGGCGGAGGTCGATGCGGACCTGATCAATGCGGGCAAGCAGACCATTACGGCGCTGCCGGGTGCGGTCTACTTCGACAGCGCGACCTCCTTTGCCATGATCCGTGGACAGCACGTCCAACTCACGGTACTTGGTGCCATGGAGGTTTCGCAAGGAGGTGACATCGCCAACTGGAAAATCCCCGGCCGCATGGTCAAGGGCATGGGCGGTGCCATGGACCTTGTGGCCTCGGCCGAAAACATCGTAGTGGCGATGATGCACACCAACAAGCGCGGAGACTCCAAGCTGTTGCCATCCTGCAGCCTTCCGTTGACCGGTGTGGCGTGCGTGAAGCGCGTGGTGACGAACCTGGCTGTCCTGGACATTCGGGACGGGGCCTTCCACCTTGTGGAGCGGGCGCCGGGCGTGACCGTGGAGGAAATCAAAGCCGCCACTGCTGGCACGTTGATCGTGCCTGCAGAGGTGCCGGAGATGCAGCTCTGATCAGCCGCAGATCATCCCGAACGAACCCAGCAAAAGCAAGACGTCACTGACGTTGACCATGCCATCGCCATTCAGATCTTCAGGTCCGGTGGTGACTTCGCCAAATGCGGCGAGCATCAGCAGCACTTCTGAAGTTCCAATCATGCCATCTTGATCGAGGTCGGCCCCCTCAGGGCAAGGGGGCAGGGATTCACAAGGGGTGTCTGCACCGGGTGTAGCGAATGTCAGTCCGTAAGCCTGTTCGTATTGGGCGGGCTCTCCATCAAAGTGGGTGCGGACTTCTAGGTTCAACTGCCCGCAGACGCCGGATTGGCCGAGCGTGGTGAACTGTCCGAGCAATTTCAGGTTGGATGCCGTCGGCAATCCCATGTCATCGTAAACAGCGTCGTAGACAAACCACCCGTCCCCCATGTCTGCATCGAATTGGATGTTGCCGTCATCCATGTCGTCCATGAAATCGGCTGTGCTGCCGAGGGTCACCTGGCTTTGAAAATCTTCACCAGGTGCATGGTTCATGGTCCACCACGATGCGTGTCCGTAGGTGGGGAAAACGGAAACCAGCAGCGGCGTGACGTCCGAAGCGAAATAGGTGCCAGATGACACAGTTTGGAATGAAGAGAAGAACAAGCCGTCGGGAGCATTGAGCGTCAAGGGGAATTCCGCATTGCCCCAAACGCCGGAAATGGTGACCTCTGGGTTGCTAACCACGGCGTACAGCCTGTAAGTGATGGCGCCCGCAGGGATCGTGTCGTTGCCGTCGGAGAGACCCTGTGCCAGTGTGTCCACAGGTTCAATTTGGAGGCCGAGTATGTTCCCTGTCGTGGCTTGAACCTCGGCTTGAGGGCAGTTGGTGCCGAGGTGGCGAGAGAGCATCAGCGCATCCTCGAAATCCCGGAATCCGTTGTTGTTGAAGTCGTGGTCTGTGTTTCCGTCGACCCCGTAATCCATCATGAAGAACAGCAGCTCATTGTAGGCGGTCACCCCATCGCCATCCAGATCATAAGGACAGTCGTCTTGGGCGGCCATGTCGGCGGCCATGGTCATGATTAAAATCAGGCACACCGCGGTCTGGAGAATGCGCGCTGGAATATGATGATGCCAAGGGGTCATGGTGATTGACTTTTATAAAGACGATTAAAACCCGGATGCGTTGCCTTCTGGGCCAGAAAAATGGACGGTGCTGAATGGGTAAAGAGGTCCCACACCACCCTGAGGCTCCCCACGTTTGTTTCTCATAGATGCCGGGTGCTTACCCTTGAAGGGTGACCGTGATGCGGTCGCAGTCCCCGCCGATGGGCGGCGCGAATTTGGTGATTTCCACCTCGATGCGGTCGATGGCTTCGGTGAGGGGGAGCTCGGCGCGCAGGGCTTTGAGGATGCGGCCGGCCACATGCTCGACCAGCTTGGAACGGGTGGCCATCTCTCTGGCGCAGATGCGGTGAACGTCCACGTAGTCCACGGTCTGGGCGAGGTCGTCAGATTCTGCGCTCGGGGTCAGGTCGACCCAGATGCGCACGTCCACGAGGTATTCCTGGCCGATGATGGCCTCTTCTTCCATGCAGCCGTGGTGGGCGTAGAACCGTTGTCCGAGGACGTCGATGCGGTGTCCGGTCATGCTTCGGTGCGTTGCTGGGCGATGAGGTTCATGCCTTGGGCGAGGCGGTCGAGGGTGGCGTCCAGCCCGAGGAAGGCGGCAAAGGCAAACATGGACGGGCCGCCGCCTTCGCCGGTCAGGGCGATGCGGAAGGGCAGCAGGACTTGGCCGAAGCCGAGTTCCTTGCGTTCGAGGAAGGCCTTGAAGGCAGCTTCGATGGGGTCGGCCTCGAAGGGGGCCACGGCGCGGAGTGTGTCGGCAAGCTCTTCGAGGATGCCGTCGGTGTCGTCCTTCCAGCGCTTCTTCAGCATCTTCTCTGGGAAGGTGGTAGGGGCGGTGTGCAGCCAGGTGGCGGCTTTGAGGTCGTCGAGGAAAACGATGCGCTCCAGCATCATGTCCAGGACGGCCGCGGTCTGGTCGGCGGTGAAGTCGACGCCCTCGCCGGCAAAGAGGGCCTGCGCGGCGGGCACGAGATCGGCCACCGGGGTGGAGCGGAGGTGCTGCTCGTTGAACCACTTCGCCTTGTCGGGATTGAAGCGTGCCCCGCTCTTGATCACGCGGTCGAGATCGAATACAGCAGCGGCCTCTTCGAGCGAAAAGAGCTCCTGCTCGGTGCCGGGGTTCCAACCTAAGAGGAGGAGCATGTTCATGAAGGCTTCCGGCAGGTAGCCAGACTCGCGGTAGCCGTTGCTCTCATTGCCATTTGTTGGGTCGATCCAACGCAAGGGGAAGACCGGGAAGCCGCCCTTGTCGCCATCGCGCTTGGACAGCTTGCCGTTGCCGGTCGGCTTGAGGATGAGCGGCAGGTGGGCAAACGTCGGGGGCGTCCAGTCGAAAGCGCGGTAAAGCAGCTGGTGCAGCGGAGCGCTGGGGAGCCATTCCTCGCCGCGGATCACATGGCTGATCTCCATCAGGTGGTCGTCCACCACGTTGGCCAAGTGGTAGGTGGGCAGTCCGTCGGCCTTCATCAGGACCTTGTCATCAAGGACTGAGGTGTCGATGGTGACGGCGCCGCGGATGGCATCCGTAAAGGTGACAGGTTCGCTGGCTGGCATCTTGAAGCGGACCACGAAGGGCGCATCGGATGCCTCGAGTTGTGAGATTTCGTCGGGGCTCAAGGAAAGGGCGTTCCGCATGGAACTCCTGCTTGTGGCGTCGTATTGAAAGGGTGTGCCGGAAGACTCTGCTCCATCTCGGCGGGCTTGGATCTCTTCGGGTGTATCCCAAGCGCGGTATGCGTGGCCAGAATCCAAGAGTTGTTGCACCATTGGGGCGTAGATCTCACCGCGTTCGCTTTGGCGGTATGGCCCATGCTGACCTGGTTGCAAGGGGCTTTCCTCTGGGGAAATCCCACACCAAGCGAGCGCTTCTTCGATGTAGGCTTCAGCACCCTCTACAAAACGCGTGCGGTCTGTGTCTTCGATCCGCAGAATGAAAGTTCCGCCATGTCGCTTGGCGAACAACCAGTTGTAAAAAGCGGTGCGCACGCCCCCCATATGGAGTGGGCCGGTGGGGCTTGGAGCGAATCGGACGCGAACGGGTCGATCGGAGGCGGGAGTGGGCATAGTGGAAACCGCTGAAAATAAGACGCCGCCGTCCCAAAGGAGGGAGCGGCGGCGCAAAGATAGTGGGCCTAAAGCCTCAGTGGCTGATGATGACCTTTCGGGTCTCAGTGGCCTTAGCGGTCTGGGCTAAAAGTAGATAGCTTCCCTCGGGAGTTTGGCTCAAATCCAAGGTGGTGCGGTTGTGAATGGCACGAACCGAGAGCACTTCGCGACCCAGCAAATCAATCAGAGAGAGGCGCGTCCCAGGGATGGCTTCTACTTGGAGAACAGAATGTGCAGGGTTGGGCCAAGCGAGGATGGAAGCGGAGGGGGCTGTTTCAACAGAAGAGACGCAGGCCATCTGTTCCAAACCATAGCTCTGCAATACCCCGTCGAGGATTTCTACATTCATGGGCCAGATGTCCTGCTCTACCACGTTCCAATCTGGGTCAATCAGGATAAAAGTCGGATATGCAGATATCGCGTAATCCGCGTGAACGGCGCCACCTCCGCCCTCAGCTCCCGAAATAGCAGGGGCTGGATTGTCACCGGCATTGGCAACTTCAAAGTCGTGGGTCTGGTCCCAGCTTCCTTCGTATTCCATGCTCATGAAGATGACGTCGCCACCGTTGCACCCATAGGTGTTGTAGATCTCGGTGAAGTAGGGAGCATGCGCAGCGCAGGGGCCGCACCAATATGCAAAGAAGTCGATGCACACGTACTTCCCGTTATCTAGGTATTCGCTGAGGGTGTGCTCGTTGCCGTCCAAATCGGTCACGGTAAAGTCCACCGCTTCGGTCAATTGGGTTTGGGCATGGGCGCTCACTGAAAGGGCCGCTGCAAGTAGCGCCGTGTAGAGGTGTTTCATGGAGTTTGGGTAAAGGGGTTGGAGAAGCGCTCGTCTTGAACGAATGCATAATCGGTTAGGCTATGGAGGAAGGCTTTGAGTGCCAGCCGTTCTTCGTTGGAGAAGTTCATCCTCACAGGAGGTGCTTCACCGGTTTCAATCACAGGAAACAAAGGGTCAATCACAAGTCCATTGTCCAAGCCAGTGGATGCATTGTTCCAGTCCCTCAAGCGGAAATCCAATGCGGGTACGTCTTGAATACCATGGCTGTAATGGTCCAGCACCTCATCAAGCGTGGCGAAACGGCCATCATGCATATAAGGTGCGGTCAGGGCGACGTTTTTCAAAGAAGGCACTTTCATGGCTGTGGGTCCCCAGCCGCCAAAAAACCCGCCTGAATTCAGGGGTTGTTGGCCTGCAATGCTTGGAGACTCGTCCAAACCAATGTCGGCAAAGTCGAGGCCCCACCCATTGAAATGAGGACCACCGTGGCAGCTGGCACATTGGGCGTTCCCGTGAAAAAGTTCGAACCCTTGGCGCTCCAGTGAATTGAGCCCGTTCAATTCTATCTCACCATTCAATACGCTCCAAGGACTCCAGACCTCAGGCATGGCCTCTGCGAGGGCTTCGTCGGCTTTTGAGCGGCACGTCACCATGCATTCTAAGAAGGTGGAGAGGGCGTCTTGTATGCGGTCAACACTGGGTTGAGGGTCTCCGTATGCCTCGTCGAAGAGGGGGGCATAATAATCGAGCTCCCGCAGACGGTCTACCAGTGACTCTAAGCTCCGGAACCCCATTTCGACATGGTTTTCGACGGGCATGGTGACCTGGGTGGTCAGATCATTGGCACGGCCATCCCAGAAGTAGGCGAATTGCGTCCCTGGATTGGCCAAGTGACTGGCATTTCGCTCTGTTAATTCTTGGCGCAATCCTTGACTCAAGGCTTTGGGTTCTGCAAACCCATGTGATTGGATGTGGCAACTGTTGCAGCTGACGGCCCCATTTTGGCTCAGCATGCGGTCGTGAAAGAGGACGCGCCCCAATTGCGCCCTATCGTCATAATGAGGCGCATCAAAATGAGAGGGGAATTGGACGCCAAACATGGGGGCGACCTCGGTTCTATATGCCGGTGT
This sequence comes from uncultured Flavobacteriales bacterium, assembly GCA_905478795.1. Lineage (GTDB taxonomy): Bacteria > Bacteroidota > Bacteroidia > Flavobacteriales_D > Sanyastnellaceae > UBA8752. The sequence goes on along the minus strand of CAJQJX010000003.1, from coordinate 41,272 downwards.
GACTGCCGGAAGCACCGGTTCAACGGGTCCTAGAGGCCCCTCTGACGCGCAAGACATCAGCAGTCCAACGAGGGCGAAAATGGGTATGTAGTGACTGTGAAGGTTCATGAATGAACACTTAAGATAACGCCAACCCTGGGGCAGGCGTTGCTTCTCTCACAAATCGAGCACCAACATGAGCTGGAGCGGAGGGGATAGCTGGGTGTTCCACCCGTTGTCTTGCCCTGTGAATTCACCGGAGAAACTGTCCCAGACACGGGTCTTTTCTTGGGTAAAAACGGCGTCCATCCGCGCTTCTGTGACGAGGTGAAAACCCGTTGAAAGGCGGCATTGAATACCGAGTACTGCGGAAAGTCCAGCAGAAGACAAAGTGGTTTCGTTGGAAGAAGAAAAGTCAAGGTTGTTGGACTCAGAGCCAATGTGGTTCTGCCGAAACAGACCATCCACCCCCAGATTCAGCCAGCACGGTCGGTCTTCATCTGTTTTTCTTGCGCGCCACCTGCGACCTGCCCGCACGTCGACATCCCGTGTGGAAATGTTGACCTCCGTACCGAAGCTGTCCAACGTTTCTTGGCCCATGTTGAGGCCAATGAGCGCCCTCCAGCCGTCGGAAGTGGTGCTCGAACTCCAACCGACTGCAACAGCCAAACCTTGCAAGTCATCGGCGCCAAAGAGGCGCCGCGTCATGGGAACAACGTCGACCCAAGCACCGGGTTCTGATTGTGAGAGGGACTCTTGCACCGTCGCGATCAAGAGCAGGGTGCAGAGTGCCGCGGGTTTGAACGCTTTCATAGGGCCAATCTACCGAAGGCAAAGGATTGAACCGCGGTTGCGAAAGGCGTTGCCTGAAATGATTGAAGTGCTCAATGAACTTGGCACATTGCGGCTGAACCCTTTCAACTCTACACAAATGAATGCACTGCGCAACCGCGTCCTGCTGATTGGACGCTTAGGTCAGGACCCCGAACGGATCGAATTCGATGGGGATAAGGTCAAAGCCACTTTGAGGCTGGCAACGAATGAAGTTTATCGCAATGCCCAAGGCGAGAAAACAGAGACGACCCAATGGCACAATGTTGTCGCTTGGGGACAGCTGGCCGAAATCATTAGCCGCTACCTGTCTAAAGGCAGTGAAGTGGCCATTGAAGGAAGGCTGGTTTACCGGCAATACGAGGACAAACAGGGCCAAAACAAAATCGCTGCAGAAATCGTCACGCAGGAGATGCTGATGCTCGATCGGGTCCCTCAGGAATCCTGACTTTACAATTCTGGTCCATATATGGCGGGGGCACGCGTTGTGCCCCCGCCTCCGGGGCCGTAAATTCGCAAAAGCCAGCAGTTAATTTATACCGCTGAGAACGTGACCACGCATGGCCCAAAACGGAATCCTTAAGTCCTCGCTCGCCAAGAAGTATGCCATGGCGGCCACAGGACTCTTCCTCTGCCTCTTCTTGGCAGGACACCTCGCAGGCAACCTTCAGTTATTCACGGCAGGATCGGATGGTGGTCGGCAATTCAATGAGTACGCCAAATTCATGACGACTTTCCCGGCGGTAAAGTTGTTGTCTTACCTGACTTATTTCGCCGTGTTGTTTCACCTGGTGGACGGTGTGGTGTTGTCCATCCAAAATAGAAAGGCTCGGCCCGTGCGTTATGCCATGGAGCGTCCCTCTACGAATGCAGGATGGAGCAGCCGCAACATGATGATTCTGGGGACCATTATTCTGGTCTTCCTGGTGACACACATGCAGAACTTCTGGTGGCAAATGCACTTTGGTTCGGTGCCCATGCAGACGTTAGAGGACGGCACACAGATCAAGGACTTGTACTTTGTTGTGGCGGCTTTTTTCCATCCTGATAATGGATTCGCGTTGCCGGCCATCGGCTTGTATTTGCTCGGCCAGTTTGCGCTAGGCTTCCACCTTTGGCACGGCTTTTCGAGCGGTTTCCAGTCCATTGGTTTGCGTCACCCTCGTTTTTCTGCTTTGGTCGGCGGTCTTGGAAAGGCCTTTAGTGTGGTTGTACCTGCACTGTTCTCAGCCATTGTCGTGTTCCTTTATTTCACCCAAGCCTGATCGGCGCAACTCTCGAAGCGATGACTGAAATGCCTGATCATAGCGTAGCACTTGACGCCAAGATTCCCGAGGGACCTTTGGCGGATAAGTGGACCCATCACAAGAACAACATTCGACTGGTCAACCCAGCCAACAAGCGTCTCATTGACGTCATTGTAGTAGGCACGGGATTGGCAGGCAGCTCTGCAGCGGCTTCCTTGGCGGAAATGGGATACAATGTCAAGGCGTTCTGTTTTCAGGACAGTCCCCGACGCGCCCACTCCATCGCTGCACAGGGAGGCATCAATGCGGCCAAGAACTACCAAAATGACGGTGACTCTGTCTACCGTCTGTTTTACGACACCATTAAAGGAGGAGACTACCGCAGCCGGGAGGCCAATGTGCACCGTCTTGCCGAGGTCAGTACCAACATCATCGACCAATGTGTGGCCCAGGGTGTCCCGTTCGCTCGGGATTACGGCGGAATGTTGGACAACCGCTCTTTTGGTGGTGTCCAAGTCAGTCGGACCTTTTACGCCAAGGGCCAAACCGGTCAGCAGTTGCTTTTGGGAGCATACAGTGCACTGAGCCGTCAGATTTCGAAGGGCAAAGTGACCATGTACAACCGCCATGAGCTGATGGACGTGGTCAAGGTAGACGGCAAGGCGCGTGGAATCATTGCCCGCAACTTGGTCACCGGAGAAGTGGAGCGTCATGGTGCGCACGCTGTTGTGCTTTGCAGTGGTGGTTATGGAAATGTGTTCTTCCTGAGCACCAACGCCATGGGGTCAAACGTTTCAGCAGCATGGAAAGCCCATAGGAAAGGGGCCTACATGGCCAACCCCAGTTATACCCAGATTCACCCCACTTGCATTCCCGTTAGCGGCGAGTATCAAAGCAAGTTGACCTTGATGTCTGAGTCGTTAAGGAACGACGGTCGCATTTGGGTGCCCAAGCACGAATCCGATGTGGAAGCGCTGCGCAACGGGACCCTGAAGCCCACAGACATCGCTGAAGACCGCCGGGATTACTATCTCGAGCGCCGCTATCCTGCATTTGGCAACCTCGTTCCGCGGGATGTCGCGAGCCGCGCTGCAAAAGAGCGTTGTGATGCTGGATTCGGCGTGAACCAAGCGGGTGAAGCCGTGTACTTGGATTATGCCAGCGCGATTGACCGGTATGGCCGCATGGAGGCTAAGGTGCAGGGCATTCCTGCGCCTTCAGTGGAGAAGATTCGGGAGTTGGGCGAGGCTGCGGTGCGCGCTAAGTATGGCAACCTGTTCCAGATGTACGAGCAGATCACGGCCGACAATCCATACAAGACCCCTATGCGGATTTATCCCGCGGTGCACTACACCATGGGGGGGCTTTGGGTGGACTATAACCTCCAGACCACGGTTCCCGGGCTGTATGCATGTGGAGAGGCCAACTTCTCCGATCACGGAGCCAATCGATTGGGGGCTTCTGCTCTGATGCAAGGACTTGCAGACGGGTATTTTGTGCTGCCTTACACGATTGGCGATTACCTCGCTGATGACATCCGAACGGGTGAAATCCCCACCGATACTCCCGAGTTTGCAGACGCCGAAAAGGCGGTGAAGGATCGGGTGGCTCAATTGCTGAATAACAACGGAAAAACCCCGGTAGACGACTTCCACAGAAGGTTGGGTCGCATCATGTGGAACCAATGTGGGATGTCCCGAAATGCGGAGGGCCTGAAGCAGGCGATTGCTGATATCCAAGCTTTGCGCAAGGAGTTTGACCGCGACGTTTGTGTACCCGGAAGGGCCGACCGCTACAATCCTGAATTGGACAAGGCGGGCCGCGTGTCAGACCTCATCGAACTCGGTGAGTTGATGTGCAAAGACGCATTGGAGAGAAACGAGAGTTGTGGGGGACACTTCCGGGAGGAATACAGAACCCCGGATGGAGAAGCCCTGAGGGACGATGAAGGGCATGCCCACGTGAGTGCATGGGCATACACTGGTGTTCCTTCTGAAGCGGTTCACCATAAAGAGGAGTTGAAGTTCGAGAATGTCGAATTGAAGACCCGCAGTTACAAATAACCCGAACCCTAGACGATTCGAAAGCATGAATTTCACGTTGAAGATCTGGCGCCAAGAGGGGCCACAGGATGAGGGAAGGATGGAGACCTATCCCGTGACGGGCATTTCTGATGAAATGAGCTTCCTGGAGATGATGGACGTTTTGAACGACCAACTGATTCGGGATGGCAAAGACCCTGTCGCTTTTGATCACGATTGCCGAGAGGGAATTTGTGGCATGTGCAGCATGTTCATCAATGGTGAGGCCCACGGACCCAATCGCAAAACCACCACTTGTCAGTTGCACATGCGCAGCTTCAAGGATGGCGAAACGATTTATATCGAGCCCTGGCGTGCCGCGGCGTTCCCGGTGGTCAAGGACCTTGCCGTGGACCGCAGCGCGTTTGACCGCATTATCCAAGCGGGGGGCTATGTCAGTGTGAACAGCTCGGGCAACCCATTGGATGGCAACGCGATTCCCATTCCCAAACACGATGCCGATGACGCATTCAATGCAGCGACGTGTATTGGTTGCGGTGCGTGTGTAGCCACTTGTAAGAATGCCTCAGCTATGCTCTTCGCGTCTGCCAAGGTGAGCCAATTGGCTTTGCTGCCACAGGGTCAGCCGGAGCGGATGTCCAGGGTGCAACGCATGGTAGACCAGATGGACAAGGAGGGCTTTGGAAACTGCACCAACACCGGAGCATGCGAAGTCGAGTGTCCCAAGGGTATTAGTTTGGATAACATTGCCCGTATGAACCGCGATTATCTCAAATCGCAGGTGACGGGCGAATAGTAACAAAATTTGGCATGGGATTGAGTTTCAGCCCTCAAGGGTTGAACTAACTTTATATCATGCGATTGATTGTACTGTGCCTTTTGGTTTTTGTGTCCGGCGGGATGTGGTCCCAAGGATCGATGCAATGTGAATTCTCCGTCAAGGGGTGTTGCCCCATGTGTGAGGATCGGATTGTTGAAGCGTTGGATGTCCCTGGAATCCGGGCGGTGGAGTGGGATCAGTTCAAAGAGAAAGCGACGGTGGTATACAAGCCGAAGAAGATTTCCGAGGAGCGGATCCAGCAGCTTGTCGCCGATTCAGGACACGATACTGAAATGTTCACCGCATCTGATGAAGCCTACAATGGATTGGCTGCCTGCTGTTTGTATCGGTCTGGATGTCAGGGGTGTTCAGACCGGGAAAAGCATGAGCATCCCGAGGAGGACGATGACCGTTATTGACATATAAGCTCATGTGCCTGGACCTTTTCTCTTTCCGTTTTGCTGTCCTGATTGCGGGGTTATGGCTGTTTCAAGGCAGTCTTGATGCACAGAAGACGGTGACGGTTCGTGGAAAGGTGTTCTCTAGGGAGGAGGTCGACCATTCCGGTCATGAACACTCCCCGGGTGAGGCCAAGGAGGAGGAACAATGGTTGCCGCTTCCCGGGGCTTACGTCGTCTGGAAGAGTTCCGGTCAGGGCACCGCAACGGATGCCCACGGGTTCTTCCGTTTGGAGGGCGTGCAAGGTGACACGCTCGTGGCGAGTTTTATTGGCCTGAAAAAGGCGGAGCTTCCTTTCATAGGCCAGGAGTACGTGGAAATCCCGCTCGGTCAAGGATTTCAATTGAGCGAGGCGGAGGTGGTCTCCAACGGCCCCAGCACTTCAGTGAGCCTCTTGGACCCGCTTGTGGTGCAATCCTTGGGCCGCGATGAGTTGTGCAGGGCTGCCTGCTGTAACCTCAGTGAGGCGTTTGAGACCAACGCCGCCGTAGACGCCAGTTTCACCGACGCGGTGACCGGGACCAAGCAGATCCGCATGCTCGGTCTGGACGGCAAGTACACCCAGATCATGTTTGACAATATGCCTGGTGCCCGCGGCCTGAACATCCTGCAAGGCATGAAATTCATCCCGGGCGAGTGGGTCGACCAGATCCACATCGGCAAGGGGGCTGGTTCGGTGACCCTTGGCCATGAGAGCATGACAGGCCAGATCAATGTGGCCTTGCGCAACGCCGACCTGAAGGAAAGGCACATTGTCAATGGGTTCATGAACCGGGCTGGCCGATACGAGTTGAATACGGTCAGCCAGCTCGATGTTTCGCGGCGCTGGAAGGCGGCCTTGTTGACCCACGGCGAGTGGGCGGACAGGATCAATGACCGCAATGGGGATGGCTTCCAGGACAATGCCCTGTCTAAGGATGTCGTCCTGCGCACGGATTGGAAATATACAGGTGACCGTGGTTTGAGGGGGGAGTATGCCGTGACGGCGGTGTCTCAGGAGAAGGTGGCCGGTCAGTTGCCCATGATGACGGATGAGGGCGCGTCTTCGCTCTGGTTGGCGGACCAGCGTGTCAACCGGGTGGTGGCCTCCTCCAAGATGGGCTATGTCTTTCCTGGGGATGGTGGCCGGAGTTTGGGGAGCCAGTTCAACATGGGTTGGCATGACCAGGAGTTGACTTTCGGTCCCAACCGTGGCTACATCGCAGATCAGCAGTTTGCACGGTTGAACTTGCTTTACCAGCGCAAGACCGGCCGAGGAGACGATGTCGTCATGGGAATTTCAGCCAAAGCGGACCGATATGGCCAGACCATCCGTCAAGGTTCGGGCTTTCCCGGTGGTTTTGGGGGGGTCGATACGAGCCGGGTCATGCGCGATGAAGTCACGACGGGTGCTTTCCTGGAGTGGACCGTCAAGCGGGAACGTTGGGATGTGATCCTGGGATTGCGTTCTGACATCCATGACACCTTTGGCACTTTCGTGACGCCTCGCTTGAATGCCCGCTGGTCCGTGACCGATGTCATCACCTTGAAGGCTGCGGCCGGCAAGGGCTGGCGAACGGCTGTGCCGCTGGCTGAGTTTGCCGGGGTATGGGCCTCGAACCGCCACTGGATATTCCCAGGCGACGGGGTGAATGCCGACCCGTTCCGCGGCTTGCGTCCGGAGGAAAGCTGGAACTTCGGACTCAACCTGCTGTCGAAGTTCTCCTTGGGTTTCCGGGATGCGAGCTTGAGTTTGGATGGGTATCGAGTGGATTTCAGCAACCGTGTCTTTGTCGACTTGGATACGCCGGGAGCTGCGACGGTGCGCCAGGGAAGGAGTCAATCGCGGAGCATGCAGGCCGAATTTTGGTGGGATTGGACGAAGCGGCTCGATGTGACGTTGGCTTACCGCTGGGTGAATGCCACCAGCGATTACGGTGACTTTTCCGGTTATCGCCAGGACCCCTTCGTGGCGGAGCACAGGGGCTTCACCACCGTTGCCTACGGTTCCCGCATGGACGACAAGGGGCGCCAATGGCGGGCGGACGTGACGTTCCAAGTGACGGGTCCGCAGCGGCTGCCATGGACCGACGAAAGCCCGGAGGAATACCGCCGCCCATTGGAGGCGCCCACCTTCGTGACGGGCAATATCCAGGTCAGTCGGGATTTCGATGAGGGGCAGCAGATCTATGTGGGCATCGAGAACGTGACGAACTACCGCCAGTCCGAGCCCATCGTTGGCATGGACTATTCGGGCGGGGTGGGTGATGTGCAGACGGTTTCCGGTGGTGCGGTCTCAGAGGACCCACTGTACGATGCTTCGTTTGTCTACGCACCCATTTTCGGACGCAATTTCTATGCTGGCGTGCGCTGGTCCTTCGGGCGTTGATTCCATTTCATGAGGCGTTGGGCAGGCGTCGGGCTTGTGGGACGCGGCGGTGCTGCCGGCCGGATGGCCGGGCCTTCGTCGGGGTGCTTTCGTCGTAGCGCGGGTCGGGCTTGAGGTCGAGTTTCTCCATCCGTTCGACATTCACATTCACGCAACCAAACTCTTCTTGCACGGTTCCGTGCACCAGATAGGCCCCGCGACCGCGGAAGGGAAAGGCATGGGCTACCCGCGGGAAGTGGACGGTGTCGATCCATTGGCCTTCACAGTCTACAAAGCATCCAAACAGCATGCGGTCGCCTTTGACGGTGGAGGTTTCCTTGACGGTCACGAGGTATCCGGCTATGGTGACGTTGCGACCGATAAATTCTGGGAGTGCCCGCGAGGGAATGCTGCGGTTCGCCAAGAGTTGTGCTTCAGTGGTCAGCAGTTGAAACGGGGAGGACAATGAAAACCCGAGGAGTTCGATTTCGTCGTAGGCATCTTCTTCGGTGCCCCCAGCAAGGGTGGGGAGGTTGTGCAGGTTGGCCTGGCTTGTGCTGAGGTCTGCCCCTATGAAAAGGTCGGCCGTGGGGGTGCGTTTGGGCAGATGACCCAACAGGAAATGGGCCTCCCACTGGAGTTGTTGCTTAGAGCGCCCTGTCCATCGAAGCCCCCCAATGCGGATGATGGTCAGGAGTTGTTCCAGTGTGGTTCCCGTGCGCCGCACAAAGTCTTCGAGGTGGCGGTAAGGGCCGTTGGTGTGCCGTTCGCGTTCTATGGCTGTTGCTGCTGCACCTTCCACGCCCTTGACGAGGTTAAAGCCCAGCGTGATGGTGCGCGTTTCGGCGGTATATCTCGCGGTGTACCCCCCTGTATTGACGCAGGGTGCTGCGATGCGGCCGCCCAGTAGCCGAGCTTCGTGGACATAGAACTCGGTGCGGTAGAAGCCGCCGAAGTTGTTGATGCAGGCGGTCATGTATTCGAGCGGCCAGTACGCTTTGATGAACAGGCTTTGGTAGCTCTCGACGGCGAAGGAGGCGGAATGGCCTTTGGCGAAGGCGTAACCGGCAAAGCTTTCGACTTGCCGCCAGACTTCTGCGACCATGTCGTCTGGGTGGCCTTTGGAGCGGGCCTTGTCAAAGAAGGCCTGACGCGCTTTCTGGAATTCCTCCCGCGACCTGAATTTCCCCGACATTCCGCGCCGGAGCACATCGGCCTCTCCCAGGTCGAGCCCGGCAAATTGGTGCGCGACCTTGATGACATCTTCTTGGTAGACCATGACCCCGTAAGTCTCTGGCATGATCTCGAGCAGCACCGGATGGGCGTCATTTCTACGTTCTGGAAAGCGATGCCGCTCGATGTAGGCCCGCATCATCCCGCTGCGTGCCACGCCTGGCCGGATGACAGAGCTGGCGGCGACCAGTCCGAGGTAGTCATCGACCCGCAGTTTTCGCATGAGCATCCGCATGGCGGGCGACTCCACATAGAAGCATCCAATGGCGTCTGCTTCGCGCAAGAGTTGTTGCACGCGCTCGTCGGCCTTGAACCGTTTCATGTCGTGGATGTCGATCTGTGCGCTGGGGTCGGTGTGTGCGATGAGGTCCAGGGCGTCTTTGATTTTGGCCAAGCCGCGCTGGGAGAGGATGTCGAATTTGTGGAGGTCGAGGTCTTCGGCAACGACCATGTCGTATTGCGTGGTCGGAAACCCTTTGGGAGGCAAAAAAGTGGCGCAGGTCCGGTGGATAGGCCGGTCCGCGATGACAATGCCGCAGGCGTGGATCGAAATCTGATTGGGAAAGTCCCGAAGCACAGAAGAATAGCGGATGACGGCGCGCTCTACTTCTCCGAGTTTGGCGGGATCAAAGCGGCCACTGGCGAGGACATCTACTTCGTGTTTGGGCAATCCGAAGACCTTGCTGAGTTCCCGAACGACCGCGCGGTATTGGAAGGTATTGTAGGCGCCGAGCAGGGCCACGTGCTCGTAGCGCTCGAAGATGTACCGCGTGACGTCATCGCGGTCGGTCCAAGAAAAATCGAGGTCGAAGTCGGGGGGATTGGACCTGTACAGATTGATGAACCGTTCAAAGTAGAGGTCCAGCTCGATGGGGTCGACGTCTGTGATGCGCAGCAGATAGGCGACCAGGCTGTTGGCTCCGCTGCCCCTTCCAACGTGGAAATACCCCTTGGACCGGGCATAGGTGGTGATGTCCCAGTTGACAAGGAAATAGGCGAGAAACTCCTTTTCTCGGAGCACCTCTATTTCGTGTTCCATGCGGTCGAGGATGGCCTCGTTGACATCGGGATAGCGGTAGGCCATGCCTTCTGCGCACAGGTCGCGAAGCAGGCGTTCGTCCTCGACGATGGAGCCGGTAAAGGTGCGGATGTTGCGGTGGGTGGCACCGTCTTCTTGGTCGCCGAGGTCGCCTGCAAAGTCGATGTGGCAAGCGTCGAGCAAGGCGTCGGCCCGTTCTGTGAGCCAGGGAAACTCGGTATAGATGTGCTGGAGTTCTCCAGTGCGGAGCAGGCGGTCGGTGAAGGGGGCTACCTGATTTTCGGATAGCTTGGCCAGTAGGCAGTTGCAGTCAATGGACCGCAAGAGGCGGTGGGCGTTGTGGTCGCGTTTGTTGCGGAACGTGGCGGTTTGGAGGGCCACCATGCGTTGGTGGGGCGTGCCATTGGGATCGCGTTGCAGGGCGAGCCGAAGTGCGCCGAGGTCCTCCGGACGTACTCCAACGAATTCATCTGGCCGCAGCCCACCCTCGCCTGTCTGCATCCAGGCCGTGTTCTCCCGCCGAGACCAAGGGTACACCCAGACGACGCCTTCAAGGGCCGGCGCACGTTCTGGTAGAGGGGCGGGTTTGCCGGCGTGCCCTGTGTGCAGCAGTTCAGAGAGGAATCCGCAGAGGCGTTGGTAACCATCGTGGTCGCGGGCCAGGCCCAGATAGTGTTGAACTGCACCTCGGCGAAAGTCCACCCCTAGGACGGGTCGAATCCCGTATTGTGGGGCCAACCGTGCAAAGTCTGGTCCGCTCGCGGTACAGTGAACGTCGGTGAGGGCCATGCACGTTACGCCCGCGGCTTGCGCCTCGGCAAGGAGTTCCTCCGGGCGCATGACGCCATAGCGGAGGCTAAACCACGAATGGTTGTTCAGGTACATGGTGTGGGCCGGGCCTGAATGAGATTAGAAGAGCGAACCTTGCGCTGTGGGAGACTCACCGCCACGCCGTTGGCGCGCTGGGGATTCCCCCATGCCCAACATTTGGAGCGATTGGTGCAATTCGAAGTCGTACTCAGGAAAAATCCGTTCGCCGGTGGGTTGCAGCAGGGCGGTGCCATTTAAGCGGGGGTTCTTGATGGCTGTATCGATGGGATAGGCGTTGAGCCTGCCGTCGGGTATGGGCCGCAACAAGGCGGTGGCATCGGTAAGTGGGGTGATTGGATCGATCCATCTGCGCTCGTCTTCTGGGTCGAGCATGACCGGTGACCTGTGGTGGCCAATGGCGTGCATCGCATCACAAGCGGTGGTGGTGATGATGGCGAAAGAGCGGATGACTTCACCAGATCCGGTATCGGTCCACTCGTCCCAAATTCCGGCGAGGGCAAAAGGCCGCTGGCCGTCCCGGGAATAGACCACATAGGGTTTGGCGAGCTTTTCGCGTTGGGGCCCTTCGATGAAGGCGTCGGCAATGACCAGGCAACGGCGGGTGCGAATGGACTGGCGGAACATGGGTTTTTGCAGGATGCCCATAGCGCCTCGGTACCCGGGATCATTGTCGGCGTTGTGGTCGCCCTCGCTCCGCGCATTGATCATGTAGAATTGCTTTTTTGCCCACGATGGGGTAAAGCCGAACTGCATGGCTTGGAGTGCATCGGGCCGGTCTCCGGTGATCACTGGGGCAGCGTCACCATGTGACACATTGGTGTTTGGCGGAGGGGGCGCACCGGTGTAGTCCGGCCCTGCAGTGACCTGAAACCGTTTTTCGATGGCTTTGACGGAGGTGACGGTGACGTAGCGTCCACACATGGCGGGTTCAATTTACTGGTGACGGTTGGCGAGAAGAAGGGGGGCGTCCCCAGAAAAAGGGTTGGAGCGTCCGATGGTACGGGCTCCCAAGGTGGCGGCAGAGAAGACGGTGCGGTCTCCGAAACGGTCGCGCAGGCCGTCCATGGCCTGGTACAATGCGTTCCGCTGGTCGTCGTCGTCAAAGAGGTCCATCTGCATGCCCCCGCCCACCAAGTGGCTGTATCGGATGCCAACAAGCCGGACCAGTACACGGCGGTCATACAGCTTGTCAAAGAGTTCGAGGGCCTTCGGGATCAAACGGTGATCGGCTGCGGTGTAAGGGATGCGTGCTTGTAGGGTGCGGGTGTCGAAGTCGCTGTACCGCACCTTTAAGGTGATGCAAGCGGTGAGCTTGTTGCCGCGCCGGAGTTGAAAGGCCAGGTTTTCGGCCATGGCGATGAGGATGCTGCGCAATTGCGCCGTGTCGGTGGTGTCCTTGCGAAAAGTGCGCTCTGTCGATATCGACTTGCGCTCGCAGGTGGGCATTACTGGCGAAGGGTCTTCGCCTTGGGCCTTGCGCCAGATGAGGCGGCCGGACTTGCCGAGTACGCGCTCCATCATGTCGACGGGCATCTCTTGTAAGGTGGCGATTCGACGAACCCCGAGGTTGCGCAAGGTTTGGTAGGTCTTTTCGCCGACCATGGGGATTTTACGGATCCCCAACGGGGCCAGAAATGGCCGTTCCGTCCCGTGTTCTATGCGAATGGCGTTGTCGGGTTTGGCCTCACCTGTCGCGACTTTGGAGACGGTTTTGTTTTGGGAAAGGCCAAATGAAATGGGGAGTCCCGTTTCGCGCATGACCCGTTGTCGAAGCTCGCTGGAGTACTGCCAACACCCAAAGAATCGGTCCATTCCGGTGAGGTCGGCATAGAACTCATCGATGGAGGTCTTTTCGCACACGGGAACGGCCTCTCGGACGATGTCAGTGACGGCGTTGGAATACTTTGAATAGGTGGCGGAGTTGCCGCGAATGACCAAGGCCTCGGGACAAAGTTCTCGGGCCATGCGCATGGGCATGCCCGAATGAACGCCGAATTTGCGGGCTTCGTAGCTGCAGGATGCGACCACGCCTCGGTCGCCTGTGCCTCCGATCAGCAAAGGCTTTCCATGTAGCCGCCGGTCCATAAGCCGCTCTACTGACACGAAGAAGGTGTCGAGGTCGAGGTGAAGAATGGCGCGTTGTAGGGGCATGGTGCCTTAAAAAATGGAATGCCAATTTAGTTGGCATTCCAATGCGCACCACATCTTTTTTGGAAAGACTTGGGGGGGTCAGCAGTTCGAGCCGAAGACCGAGAGCAATTGCAGGATATCGGAGACCCCTACAATGGTGTCGCCGTCGATGTCACCCACGCAATCGCTTCCAACACAGCCGAAGCTGGCGAGGATTTCGAGGGTGTCAGAAACGCCAATGATGCCGTCGCCATCGAGGTCACTGGGGCAGATACACGACTCGGGTGCGGTCCACGTGTTGAGTTCTGCCGAACTGCTGCAGCTGGGGAGGTCTGTAAAAAAGGCGCCAATGGATTGTACTTGTCCATCTGCGGTCAAGCCAGTGATGGTGGTGCTGTAGCTCCCTGGGCCGTTCGGGGCTTCAAAGAGGTTTCCGCCAATGTTTAACAGGCCGGTACCTGGAGGGTTGGAGACGTTGAAGGTCAGCTCCAGATCATAGGTTCCTGTAGTAAATGCGCATGCGCCCACATTGTCCACCTCCAAGCTCATGGAGCAGGGGCAAGGAGGGGGCGCCGTCCAAGCGTCAAACGCGGCAAATGCACAGTCGTCATTTCCCGTGAAGGTGATCAGCATGTTGACGGGCGTTCCGTCGGCCACCAATCCGGTGAGGGTGACGTTGGCTTGGTCATTGACTACGCTAAAGGTTTGGTCATTGATGATGACGTCTCCCGACCCCGCCGAATATTGAAAGAACAGGGAAACGGACTGGCTGTATGTGCCGTCAATAGGATTGCAAGGGCTCTGTTCTCCAAGGATGTAGGAGTTGAGCGTGCAGGTTCCTCCGCCGCACGACTCTGGCGCCGTGAAGGCGGCTGGCTGGCTCAATGAACAGCCTGGATCACCTGTAAAGAAGACATTGACATCTACAGGTTGTCCGTCTGCAGGCAAATTGTTGAGGCTCACGGTTTGCGGGCTACCAGAGACGGTGAAGAGGGAGCCATTGACGTTGAGTAAGCCTGTTGGGGCACTGTCATAAATGAGAATCAACTGCTGGCTGTAGGTGTTGGTCTCCGGATTGCAGGCAAGTTGAGCCCCTGGTAGCAATGCGGAAATCGAGCAGCCTTGGAGTCCCCAGCCCATGTCTGCGAACATGCCCATGACGATGGGGCCTGGGTTGTGAATGGCCTCTCCAGTGTTGAGGTTGGGGGTCATGAGGGCGTTCAAATCCCCTGTGAGGTACATGTCTTCACGCAGGTGAGAGAAGCTGGCGCCGGGCTCCCAATTTGAAGGGGCGTAGATGCCTGGAGGAGAAATTGTCGCGGCCAACCCATTGGCACCGGCCCAGACGAGCCCTCCGCCGGTCAGGGCATTGGCCAACGCGTTGGTGGCAGAGTTGAGGTCGAGGATGCTGCCTCCGGTATTGTTGTCGTTGATGAAGGTGTCGTAGACGAATGGCGAGCCACTTTGGCCAAGGAAGCCGGTGTTTCCCGCAACATTGGCACTGCCTATAAAACCGAGCCCATGACAGAGTTCGTGGAGAACGACGGTCACGAAGTCATAGGCCCCAGGGGGAACATTGCCGTCGAGCCCAAAGTACCAGTTGTTGTCGCTTCCAAAATTGCAGGTGATGTCGATGGCGTTTGCATCGAGGTCATTGTTCGACAGTTGGTTGGCCAGTGCGGCAGGGTAATACACCCCGCTGTTGGGTGCACCTGTGAAATTGCGGTGCACCGTACTTGGGGATGCTGAGCCCAGTATGTTGGCGCCCAATGAGGCCCACGTGGCCTCGACTTCAATGGTGACGTCACTGGAAATTTGGCCGGCCCAAATGTTGACGGCATACTGGAAGGCCGCTTCTGCGGCGGGGGGGAAGTTGTTGTAGGTGACGTTGATGTTGGCCGATGAACTTCGGAGCCCACTTGGGGGAGGAATGAACAGGAAGTGATCCTCGGGAATGCCGGTGTATCCATCGCACCCTTGGGCCTCACACAGCGCATGATCGTGCATGGTTGACACCGGCAGGCCAAACATCTTTTGCGCTTGAGATTGGAGGGGCAACAGGCTGCAGACTATCAATCCACAGATGGCACTGAATGGCACAAGCGACAGAGGCATAATAGAAAGATAGCAACAGACTTCCGATTACACCACTGTATGACTTGTCGTTTTGTAGACGTTTATACGGTTTTCGTTATAAAAAACACGGTGTTTAACCCTTTATTCGTGACTTGAGAGCAGCGAGGGTAGAAGCGATTTCGGCGGAGGTTTGAGGCCAATCGGTTGAAAACCAACCAATGGCCCTCCAGGCTTCCCGAATTTGGGACGGGTCGTAGGGGTAAGGCGCGAACTGGGCGTTGTTGGAAACCAGCATAAAATCCCCCTCGCGATCCAATCTGTTTTCGACGCGTTTGAACAGCAGGCCATCTCCCTTGGTAGAGATGATGTAGGGCCGGCCTCCTCCCATGTGTTCCATCTGCTCCACGAATTCAGCCAACACCCATGTGCCGCTTGGCAAAGGCAACATGCTGTCACCTTCAATTTGGAAAAACCGCAAGGTGCGGTCTTGTGGCACTTCTGGAAGGGGTAAGGAAAAATGTGGCAGAGCGGCAATCCATTCGGGGTCTCCCAATCCCGATGCATAACCTGCTGCCGCTTTTGCACTCACGGCAGAAATGCGTTCTGATTTTTCGTCCCGGTCAACGGGGATGGGCAAAACGCGGACATCCTGCTCCATGCGCCCCTCTGTCCCTCCAAGCACCAAGGCATCTAGGGAGACATCAAGGATATGGGCCAGTCGAACCAGGGCCGCTAGGCGGGGCTCTGCCCGTCCTTCTTCATAAGCCCCTAAAGCGGTCCGCTTCAGTCCGGTGCGCTCCGCCAATTCCGTTTGGGTCCAGCCCCGTTGTTTACGGAGGTGGCGCAACTGTGATCCGATGCGGGAGGGGTCGGCCATGGTGTTAGACAGAGGCGACGACGGATTGGACGGCGTCGATCTTAGATGTGAGCAGCCGTTCGATGCCGTCTTTTAAGGTGGCCGTAGAAGAGGGGCACCCGGCGCATGCACCGCGTAAACGAACATGCACAGTGCCTTCCACGAATGCCCGGAAGTCAATGGCGCCACCGTCCGCTTCTACAGCTGGGCGAACGAATTCTTCGAGGAGGGCCACAATGGCTTCGTCGTGTTCGGAGGGGACAATGTCCGCATCATTCAGTTGTACTGCCCCTTCGGTCTCTGCAGAAGCCGCCTTGTTTTCAGCTGCCATGGCAGATTGAGGAAGCACAGGGGGGATCTTCTCTACCGCAGTTTCGTTTTCTGAGAGCCAGCTTTGGATGTATTCGCGCATCTGCATCACGATCATTTCCCATCCAATCGTGTCGTCCTTGGTCACGGAAACAAACCCGCCGCTGATGAAGACACCGGTGACAAACGGGAAGTTGAACAGTTCTTCTGCGAGGCTGGAATAGCCTACAGTAGAGGCTTTGCTGTTAAACTCGGCTTGGTCTGACCCTGCGATGAGGGGGCGGTCTGAAACGAATTTCATGACCTCTGGATTGGGGGTCATTTCCGCATACACACTGACGGGTTGGCTCATACAGCGAATATCGAACAGTTGACCTTGCGAACTACATGGACGTGCCTGTGCAGAGCTTCGAGGGTTCCCAATATCTTGCCTCTCGAACCGATTCCAACATCATGACCCGCATCACCCACTTTGCCAGTGTAGTGTTCGCCTTCGCTACCGCAGGCTTTGCCCATGCACAATCCAGCTCCACTTTTCCGGTTAACGGGACGCCGGACGCCCGTGTAGAATTGCACGTTTACGAGGGCGCTATCATTCATGTTTCTGCCGATGAGGCGATTGCAGGCGGCCACCTTGTGGTGCGCCGTGGCCGCATTGAAGCGGTGGGAGCAGGGCCTTATTCGTCCACTGAGCCAGCGGTCCGCCACGACCTTTCAGGCAAGGAAATCTATCCTTCGTTTGTGGACCTGTATGCAGGGTGGGGACTAAAGAAGGGGGAGCGTTCGGGTTGGGATGGAAAGCCTCATTACGACCGGGAGGACACCAAGGCGGCCATGGGTTGGAACAGTGCACTGCATCCAGAATACCGCGCTGCCGAGGCCTTCGTGCCCAGTGAGAAGGCCGCCAAGGAACACCTTCAGGGAGGTTTTGGCGCTGTGTTGACGCACAGACAGGATGGGATTGTGCGGGGAACCGCAGCCCTTGTGGCCTTGGGGGACAACGCCAATGAATCGATGTTGGAACCCACTGTCGCCGCTTGGCACAGCTTTTCCAAAGGCACGTCAAAACAGAGTTATCCGAGTTCCCTCATGGGCAGCATCGCTTTGTTGCGCCAAACCTATTGTGATGCAGAATGGTATGCCCAATACGAAGCGCCAGAAGAACGGAACCTCTCATTGGAGGCCTTTTCTGCCTCGGCGGATTTGCCGCACTTTTTTGCTGCGGGCAATTGGTTGGATGTTTTGCGGGCCGACAAGGTGGGCGACGAGTTTGGCGTTCAGTATGCCTTCCTCGGTGGAGGTGAATCATACCGCCGATTGGATGACATCAGTGCCACGGGGGGTGCGTTGATTGTGCCTGTAGATTTTCCCACGGCCATTGATGTGAGTGACCCATACTTAACGCGCCTTGTTTCGCTTTCCGACATGAAGGATTGGGAGTGGGCGCCTTACAACCCTGCCAAGGTGGCGGCTGCGGGCATCCCCATGGCCTTGACCATGCACGGGGTGAATAAGGGCCGCGACTTTCTGGCCAATGTGCGCCAGGCAGTGGCCCATGGACTGGACGCCAATAAGGCCTTGGATGCATTGACCCGAGTGCCTGCCGAAATGATTGGCGCGTCGGACAGGGTGGGTCGATTGGCTCCAGGTTTGGAGGCCAACTTCCTCGTGACAGACGGGCCCATCTTTGAAGAGGGGAGCACGTTGCATTGGAATGTGGTCCAAGGCGATCGCCACGAAATGGAGGCTTTGGAAAGCGTGCAGATTGCCGGTCGATACAGCCTGAATTTGGACGGTCGGGACTTGGTACTCGAACTCAAGGAAGGGGACAAGGGGCCCAGTGGCCGCTGGTGGCCGGCGGGAACGACAGAGGACAACATCGACTCATTGGCGGGCAAAGCCAAGGTCAGTTTGGATGGTCGCGATTTGGTGTTGCGCTTGATGGATGATGCGCAAGGAACCTACCGCTTGGTGGGCAATGTGTACGAAGGAAGCCGAATCATTGATGGACGCGGAGAACGTCCCGATGGCGTTTGGACAGAATGGGCAGCCCTTCGTCAAGAGGCCAACGGCAATTCTGCTGAATCCGAAAAGCAGGGCGAGGATACCACTGCAGAGGGTGAAGCCGATGATGAGGATTTTGGCCCTGGTCCATTGTTGTACCCGTTCAGCGCTTATGGCCGCACGCAATTGCCCGAGCAGGGCAGTTGGCACTTTGTGGGCGCGACAGTCTGGACCTGCGGTGAGGCAGGCAAAATCGAGGATGGAGAGGTCATGGTGCATAATGGCCGGATTGTGGCGGTTGGAAAGGACCTCGATCCTGCCGAGGTATTTGGCAAAATCGCCCCAACACTGACCCGCATCGATGCCTCCGGAAAGCACATTACGCCGGGCATCCTGGATGAACACACCCACATTGCGGCAAGCCGCGGCATCAACGAAGGAACGCAAGCGTCCAGTGCTGAGGTGAGCATTGGAACGGTGGTCAACAGTGAGGACGTCAACGTATACCGTCACCTTGCGGGTGGCGTGACAGCAGGGCAAATCTTGCATGGTTCGGCCAACCCGATCGGAGGCCAGAGCGGCATCATCAAGTTCCGCTGGGGACAGACACCGGAAGAGATGTTGATTGAAGGGGCTGATCCTTTCATCAAGTTTGCCCTTGGCGAGAACGTCAAGCAATCGAATTGGGGCGATTACCAAACGGTGCGCTTCCCGCAGACCCGAATGGGGGTGGAGCAGGTGTATTATGATCATTTCCACCGCGCTCGGGAGTACGGAGAGGAGTGGGCCCAATACAAGGCCAAGCGGAAGGCAACATCCCGCAGGGTGCTGCGCAAGGGTGGCGGCCCTAAAAAGCCCCGCCGTGACCTCGAGCTTGAAACGCTGTTGCAAATCCTCGAGTCCGAGCGCTTTGTCACTTGTCACAGTTACCGCCAAGACGAGATCAACATGCTGATGCACGTGGCCGACTCCATGGGCTTCACTTTGAACACCTTTACCCACATTTTGGAAGGCTACAAGGTGGCCGATAAGATGGCCGAGCACGGTGCGGGTGGTTCGAGTTTTAGCGATTGGTGGGCGTACAAATTCGAAGTCAAGGATGCCATTCCTTACAACGGAGCGCTGCTGTGGGAGAACGGCGTGGTGACGGCATTCAATTCGGATGACCGCGAGATGGCCCGCCGCCTGAATCAGGAGGCTGCCAAAGCGGTGAAATACGGAGGGGTACCAGAAGAGGAGGCGCTGAAGTTTGTCACGCTTAACCCGGCCAAACTGTTGCATTTGGACGATCGCATGGGCTCTTTGGAAGCCGGAAAGGATGCGGACCTCGTGGTGTGGTCCAGCCACCCGCTTTCGGTCTACGCCCAATGCGAGCAGACGTTTGTGGATGGCCGCCGCTTGTTTGATTTAGAGGAAGACAAAGTGATGCGTCAGGCGATTCGCAGTGAGCGGGCCCGCCTGATTCAGAAAATGTTGGACGCTCCGGGCGCCGACAAACGGAAGCCGATGGAACGGATTCCACCCCACTACCATTGTGACACGATGACCGAGGAGAACCGATGAACTGCATTGCAACACTGAATTTCAAAGTCATGAGAGTTTCAATTCTCCTTACCATTCTCGCCTTTTCCGGTGCAGTCTTGGCCCAACCCAACTTGACACCTGGGGCGTCACAAATGGAGAGCATCCTTGTGGTCGGCGGCACAGCCCACCTCGGAACAGGGGAGTTCATCGACAATGCCGCCATTGGATTTGAGGACGGCATCATCAATTTCGTGGGCACTGCCCGCGAGGTGGATCAGAAGCGTTACAACCGTGTGGTGGATGTGACGGGCATGCAGATTTACCCGGGCTTTATTGCACCCAATAGCACCTTGGGCCTCATGGAAGTTGCCGCAGTTCGCGCCTCTCGCGACTACCAAGAGGTGGGCACTTTTAAGCCCAATGTGCGCAGTGTCATCGCCTACAATGCGGCCTCGGACATCACGCCGACGGTTCGGACCAATGGGGTGTTGATGGGGCAGATTACCCCGCGTGGAGGGGTCATTGGCGGATCCAGTTCTGTCGTTCAGTTTGACGCTTGGAATTGGGAAGACGCGGTCATTCGTGCGGATGATGGCATTCACCTGTATTGGCCTTCGTCGCACCACAAGCATTATGAAGATGGGCGGGCGCAACTGCGGAAGCGCAAGACGTACGACCAGAAGTTGCACGAAATCACGGACTTCTTTGACCGCGCCCGTGCCTATGCTGCAGGTCAAACCGACAAGCGCGACTTGCGCATGGAAGCCATGCGTGGATTGTTTGCCGCTGGAGACCGCAGTGCCAAGGGGGCGGCCACCCTGTTTGTCCATGCAAACGACGCCAAGCAAATCGCGGAGGTCATTCGCTTTAAGCGGGCCCAAGACCTTGAGCGGGTGGTGCTGGTCGGCGGTGTGGACAGTTGGATGATGGCCGATCCGTTGCGAGAAAATGACATCGCGGTGATGTTGTTGCGCACCCACTCGGTCCCCCGCTTTGCAGAAGATGACATCGACCTTCCTTACAAGTTGCCCAAGCTCCTTGAAGACGAGGGGGTGGAATATTGTCTGCAGGGAGAGGGGCGCATGCCCGAAATGAATACGCGGAACCTGCCGTTTTATGCGGGCACGGCGGTGGCTTATGGCTTGGAGTACGAGCAGGCTGTGGCCGCCTTGACCTTGTCGACGGCGAAGATTCTGGGCATCGATGCGACCTGCGGTTCCTTGGAGCGGGGCAAGGATGCGACGTTGTTTATCTCCGCTGGAGACGCCCTCGACATGATGGGCAATGATGTGCGCCATGCGTGGATTCAGGGACGCGATGTGGTGCTCGATAACAAGCAGATCCAGCTCTACGAGAAGTACAAGGCCAAGTACGACGCCCAGCGCGCCGCAGGCGACCGTTGAGGTTAGCTTGAGAAGACTACGGCAAGGAAAAGGCCCGCTTTTGGCGGGCCTTTTCTGTGGGCAGTTGGAATCAGTAGAGCAGCATAAACGTGCGCAATGGACTTAGCTGTCCAGTCGAATGGGCGTCTCTTTTGGCGCCTGGACGCTGTACTTGAACCGGAGGTCTTGACGCTGTCCAGGCTTCACAGTGATGTCCCATTCGACCCTTCCGGTGTCCTTGTCAAGTTTTCCGCCTCCGAGCGCTGCGGCTTTGACCTCTACGTCCTCGTCATTGGACAGCGGAAGTTGGTCGTCGATGACGATGCGGATGGGCAGTTTTTTCCGGTTGTCCACCGTGATTTCCCATTCTCGCTCCAGTTCACGTTTCCCGGTGATCACGTTTGTCTTGTTGTTGTGGCCCTCCAGTTTGCGGCGGACTTGAATGGCCGGATCGGGACCGAGGGAAAGGCTGAGGGTGTCAGAGGCGAGGTTGAGGGCCAACGAGCTCTCCCCCACGAAATCGTCCTCAAAGTAGATGCGCAGCCGGCCGCTGATGAGGTCCAGTTCCTCCCAGTCCATGATGTGGGCCATCAGGTACGCTTGGGCGTCCAGTTTCGGCGTGGCTTCGTAGAGGAATTCCGCGGGAACCTCCATGTTCTTGATGCGCACCGACTGGACGATGCCGTCCGAGGCGATGGAGTATTTGGCGTCGATGTCGAACCGCGTCTGTGTAGGAGTGGACTGCACGCTGACCGAGGCGTAATCAAACGCCTGCGCTGCACGTTGGGCCTCTCGTTCTTTGCGGCTTCCAAATAGAGATCCGCGCTCCTCGTCTTCTACTGCGATGCCGTCCGCGAAGTAGGCAACGGACACCTCATCCAGCACCTCCAAGGCAGGCGCGAGTGCGACGTTCATGACGTTGTTGGAAACGGCGATGTTCTCGGCGACCATGCCCACACTCTGGTAACTGATGTTGCGTGCATTGCCGGGCACGTCGATCATGTAGAAGCCGTTGACATCCGTGACGGTGGCCCTTCCACCGGGCACGCTCACGGTGGCCCCGATGAGGGGTTGTCCTTGGGCGTCGTAAAGCTGGCCGCGGACCTGCCGCACTGCAGGGTTGTAGGGTTGGGCTTTGAGCCAATTGTTGGCGGCAGCGGCTGTGGCGGCAGCGGCACCGCGTGCCCCGTGGTGGTTGGCGTGGAGAAACCAGGGGGAAAGGTTGGGCTTGGACCGGTTGCGGTTGGGGGTGCCGGTCGATACGCTGAGGTTGACCCGGTCCCAGTCCTCCCCGGTCTGTTGGCGCACCAGGGCGATGCTCTCCAGCTTCAGTGGGTCGGCCACGCTTTCTACGCGGGCATTGTAGGCCGGGTCCCAGCCGGCGTTCTGCATCCAGTAGCCAAAGCTGATGGCGCCGCTCGCCTGGGCCTGGGCTTCCGTATGGATGAGGATTTCGAGGTGGGTTTCGGTGCGGAGTGGTGGCAGTGCGCCCATGGCAAGGTCCAGCTTGGTGAGGGAAGCCTGCATTTCGGCGATGCGCTTGTCGATGGCTTGACGTTCTTGGAGCAATTCAATGCGGCGCTCGCGCATGAAGCGGGTGGCATCGATGAGGCGACTCAGGTCGACACCGCTGTCCTTCACGGAAAACTGCGTGTGGGAGGCGAGGAGTTGTTCCTCCTTGTCCAGGATGGTGTACCAATGCTGCTCCTGTTGCATCCGATGGTAGAGGTCGTTGCGTTCTTTCTGGAGCCGTTCGCGTTCGGCCTGACTCTCGGCCCCACTGAGGGTATCGGTGTGGTACCGGTGGGTCACGGAGAGGATGGTGAAGTCGCCCGTCCCCGTGATGCGGACTTCGCTCGGATCGATGGCGGTGGGCAGATCCGGAAAGACGAGGGTGGCGGTTCCCGCTGGAACCACGGTGGAAGTGGTGCGCTTGATTTGGGCGCCCTGCCTGTAGACGGTGACGTGGTCAATGCTGTGGCGGACTTCTTTTTCTTGGTCGTCGTTGGCCCTTCCCCACGGGGTGAGGCAGAGGATGGCGAACAGGGAGAGGGCGGTGCGTAAGAGCATGGGCTTGAGGTTTTGACGTTCTCCCCTCACGATTCAACTCTCGTGCCAAAATTCCCGAACTTGTCGTCATGCGACTTCATGCCCTTTCTCCTTTGCCTCTGCTTTTCCTGTTTTTATTGGCCCTTCAGCCGATGGACGGGACCGCCCAAAAAATCTTTTCGGTAGAGTATGAAAGCCGCGCGGACGTGAAGGTCTTCGTAGTGGATTATGAAAGCCGCGCTGATTTACTCGTCTTCAAGGAGGATTACGTCAGCCAGGCGAACGGCAACGAGGGCCATTGGCATTTCGTGGAGTATGAAAGCCGCGCCGACAAGAAGATCTTCTTTGTGGACTACGAATCCAGGGCGGACCTCAAGGTCTTTTTTGTGGAGTATGAAAGCCGCGCAGGCTGGCGCAATAAATCCAAGCAGCACCTGATGTACTGAAAGGCCAACGCCAGAAGAGTAAGGGGTCAGTAACCCAGGGCTGTCCGAAGGCGGCTCACCGTTGCAGATGCTACAACGCGGGCTTTGTCAGCGCCTTTGGCGAGTTCTGCATCGAGTGCGGGCAAGTCGGCCATATAGCGGTTGAAGGTGTCTCGCTCTTCAGCGAACCCATCGACCAGGGCTTCCAAAAGGTCTTTTTTGGCGTGGCCCCAACCGTACCCGCCTGCACGGAGCTTGGTGGCCATTTCGGCGGCATCAGCGGGCGATGCCACGAGGCTGTAGAGTTGGTGAACCACAGAACTGTTGGGGTCTTTGGGGTCCTCCAGCGGCGTGGCGTCCGTGATGATCTGCTTGTTGATGGCCTTTTTCAGGGTCTTGGCATCTGCAAAAGGGTCAATGGTGTTGCCCTTGGACTTGGACATCTTGGCGCCGTCCGTGCCGGGCACGTACATGGTGGCTTCGTTGGTGCGCGCTTCTGGTTCGATGAGGACCTCACGGCCCACTTTGTGGTTGATACGACCGGCTACATCGCGTGCCATCTCGAGGTGCTGCAATTGGTCTTTGCCTACAGGAACTTCGTTGGCGTCGTAGGCAAGGATGTCGGCGGCCATCAGCATGGGGTAGCTGAACAGGCCTGCGTTGACGTCTTCCAACCGGTCGGCTTTGTCCTTAAAGCTGTGCGCCAATGTCAGGCGGCTGTATGGATAAAAGCAGCTGAGGTACCACGTGAGTTCCGTGCATTGCGGGACATCACTCTGCCGGTAAAAGACCGTTTTGTCGGTATCCAAACCACACGCGAGCCAAGCCGCAGCAACCGCATAGGTGTTGGCCCGGAGCTCTGCGCCGTCCTTGATTTGGGTCAGGCTGTGGAGGTCCGCTATGAACAGGAAAGATTCATCATTGGAGTCTTCCGCAAGTTGAATTGCAGGACGGATAGCGCCGAGCACATTTCCCAAATGCGGGGTGCCAGTGCTTTGGATGCCGGTCAAGATGCGTGCCATGGGGCAAAAATACAATGGAGATGAGGCTGGAACGTTTGCAAAAGTGAGGGTCGGTAGTGCTGAATAATTTGGGCCGTGGTGTGACCTTGCAGACCATGCGCCAAACCACCCTTTTCCTGCTCTTGCTCTTGCCCCTGGCTTCTGCTGCCCAGGACCTCGAGATCGATTATCCCTACAACCCCGATTACGACAACACCGGGGACATCGGCATCAATGACCTCCTGCCCATGCTGTCTGTGTTCACGCAGGAGTTCGAGGTGGAGGGCATCATGCTCGATACCCTGACCCTGGAGGACGCCTTTCTCATGATGATGGCCCAAATCATCGAATTGCAAGGCCAAGTGGAGGCTCTTCAGGCCTCGGTTATCCCTGGATTGTCCGACCACGTGAGTGTCGTGAACGATGAGACCGTCCTTTTTTCGGAAGTCAATCTACAGGTGGTGAATGGTCAGGGAACCACGTCGTCAGTCAACGGACTGGGCAACCTTATTGTCGGGTACAATGAATCTGATTCCCTGACCACCGAGCGTGGAGGTTCCCACAACCTGGTCATGGGCCGATGGAATCAGTACAATGCCTACAGCGGCATCGTGCATGGTTTGCGCAATACGGTGATGAACCATGAGTCTGCAGCAATTGCAGGGTCGAACAATGTGGTGAGTGGTGTGCGGAGTGCGGTTCTTGGCGGAGACCAGAACACGGCATCCGGCAACAAGGTGGTGGCCATTGGAGGCCTCGAGAATGAGGCCAAGGGTTCGGTGACGTCCATTCTTGGAGGCAGCAGCAATGTCACAGATGGAACGGCATCGGTGATTTTGGGTGGTGCAGCCAACCAGACTTTGGGCAGTCGGACTGCTGTCGTTGGCGGAGGCTCCAATGTTTCTGACGGTCACGTTGGTGTCGTGGTTGGAGGACAGGGCAATGCCACCCCTGAGCTGGCCAGTGGTTATGCTGCGGTGTTTGGTGGCCGATACAACACGGGAGGGGATTATTGTGGCACCATTCTCGGAGGCTATGAGAACACGACGGCCTTGGGGTTGAATATTTTGCCCGGATATGGCACGCAGACCAAGACCATCGTAGGAGGACGGGGCAACCTGAATGTGGCGGCCTCGCATTCCACCATTCTTGGGGGAGAGTTCCTCGTGTTGGAGCCCCGGGATACAGCTACATTCTACGGCGGGGAGCCTGGATTTTATGGCCCTTCCAATGATGTGGGGATCGGGAATACAGGGAAGGTGTATGTCGGAAACAGCGCCAATCCGAGCATGATCCTGACGGATGGAGATTGAGTGCGCTGAGCGCATTAAAAAAAACCCGGTCCTAATTCAGGCCGGGTTTTTTTTGATGCTGGTTTGCGGTCTGCCGATCAGCAGAACTCGTCGTAGGCGGCTTTGAGGTGCTCGGCGAGCATGTCGGCGGACCGTCCTTCTATGTGATGGCGCTCCACCATGTGGACCAGCTTGCCATCTTTGAAGAGGGCAACCGCTGGGCTGCTCGGTGGGTAGGGCAGGGTGTGCTTGCGCACGCGCTCGACAGCTTCTACATCAAAGCCGGCAAAGGCGGTGAGCAGTTTACTCGGGAGCTTGGCGTTCTCGAGTGAGGCTTTGACGCCGGGGCGCATGGAGCCTGCAGCACAGCCACAGACACTGTTGAGGACCACCACCGAGGTGCCCTCCTCTGCGAGGGCGGCATCGACGGCGTTGGCGTCCAAAAGTTCGGAGAAGCCAGCTTCGACGAGCTCGGCTTTCATGGGGTTGACAATCTCAGCGGGATACATGGGGGCAAAGTTATTCCTTCTCCGGGGCGGTAGATGCCAAGAAAAGCTCGTTGTATTGGTCGTCGTGGATGGGACTCGGGGCATCAATCATGACGTCGCGGCCTTGGTTGTTTTTCGGGAACGCGATGAAGTCGCGGATGGTATTCACACCGCCGAGCATGGAGCACAAACGGTCGAAGCCAAGGGCGAGTCCGCCGTGTGGTGGCGCTCCGTAACGGAAGGCGTTCATCAAGAACCCAAACTGCGCTTCTGCTTCTTCCGGACTAAACCCGAGCAGGTCAAACATGCGGGCCTGGACGTCTTTGTCGTGAATCCGAATGGAACCGCCGCCGATTTCTACGCCGTTGATGACCATGTCATATGCGTTGGCGCGCACCGCTCCTGGGTCGGAATCGATCAAGTCCATGTGCTCGGGCTTGGGCGAAGTGAAAGGGTGGTGCATGGCGTGGTAGCGCTCGGTCTCCTCGTCCCATTCGAGCAAGGGGAAGTCCACGACCCACAGGGGTTTAAAGTCGAAGGGGTCGCGCAGCCCCATCTCTGAGCCCATGTGCAGGCGCAGCTCTGCAAGTTGCTTGCGGGTGGCGTCGAGGCCTCCACAGAGTACGAGCATCAAGTCACCTGGCTTGGCGCCGGTATGGTCCGCCCATTTTGCCAAGGCGTCTTGGTCGTAGAACTTGTCGACGCTGGACTTGAAGGTGCCGTCTTCGTTGACCTTGCAGTACACGAGTCCACGGGCACCGATTTGGGGTCGCTTGACCCAATCGGTCAGGCCGTCGAGTTGTTTGCGGGTAAATCCAGCGGCGCCAGGAACGACGATCCCCAAGACAGCTTCAGCGCTGTCAAAGACATTGAAGCCTTGATTTTGGGTGACGGAGGCCATGTCTTGGAACTCCATCCCAAAACGGAGGTCCGGCTTGTCGATGCCGTACTTCTCCATGGCGTGGTCATAGGTCATGCGGGGGAAGTCGCCGATCTCCCGGTCGAGTACCGTTTTGAAGAGGTGGCGGACCAAGCCTTCAAATGTGTTCAGGATGTCCTCCTGCTCTACAAAGCTCATCTCGCAGTCCACTTGGGTGAACTCGGGCTGGCGGTCGGCGCGCAGGTCCTCGTCGCGGAAGCACTTGACGATTTGGTAGTACTTGTCGATGCCGCTTACCATCAGCAGTTGCTTGAAGGTCTGCGGGCTCTGCGGCAGGGCGTAGAACTGACCGGGGTTCATGCGGCTGGGCACCACGAAGTCGCGGGCACCTTCAGGGGTAGACTTGATGAGGACGGGCGTCTCCACGTCGATGAAATCGATGCTGTCGAGGTATTTCCGTGTCTCGATATTGATGCGGTGGCGGAGCAAGAGGTTCCGTTGTACGGGGCCGCGGCGCAAATCGAGGTAGCGGTATTGCATGCGCAGATCGTCGCCTCCATCGGTGTTGTCCTCGATGGTAAACGGCGGGGTGTCCGCAGCATTGAGAATGGTCAGGCCGGTGATTTCAATTTCGATTTCACCGGTTGGAATCTGCATGTTTTTTGACTCGCGCTCGCAAACAGTGCCCACGGCCTGAATCACAAACTCACGGCCCAATTTCCGCGCCTGCATGCACAGTTCGGCATTGGTGTCCATGTTAAAGGCGAGCTGCGTAATGCCGTAACGGTCGCGGAGGTCGACAAAGGTCATTCCGCCGAGGTCGCGGGCGCGCTGGACCCAGCCACTCAAGGTGACGGTCTGGCCGATGTGGTCGGGGCGAAGTTCGCCGCAGGTATGGGATCGAAGCATGGCGATGGTGGCGTTAGGAAAGGTCCTGAACTGCGCCGCAAAGGTAAGTCTCGCCTGCTGGCACTGCCAGAAGGGCCTTGGCGGTGTGCACAGACCATTGGTTGCCACTTGCGCTGTAGTTTAGAAACATGGCATCAGAGGACATGAATCCAGTGGAACGCCTTGAGGCGATGAAGGCCGAAGCCCGCATGGGTGGCGGAGAAAAGCGCATTGAGGCCCAGCATGGCAAAGGCAAATTGACCGCAAGGGAGCGCATCGCATTGCTGCTTGATGAGGGCTCTTTTGAGGAGATGGGCATGCTGGTAACCCACCGATCCAACTTGTTCGGGCTCGATAAGCAGCAGTTTCTCGGTGATGGTGTCGTAACGGGTTATGGAAAGGTGAAGGGCCGATTGGTCTACGTGTTCAGCCAGGATTTCACAGTATTGGGAGGCTCTTTGGCCGAGGCCCATGCCGAGAAGATTTGCCGCATCATGGACTTGGCCCTAGACAATGGGGCTCCCGTTATTGGCCTCAATGACTCAGGTGGTGCGCGCATTCAAGAGGGGGTGGTCAGCCTGGGTGGATACGCCGACATCTTTCACCGCAATGTCCAGGCCAGTGGGGTGGTGCCTCAGATCAGTGCCATCCTAGGGCCCTGCGCTGGAGGGGCGGTATACAGCCCCGCTTTGACCGACTTCATCCTCATGACAGAGGGCAGCAGTTACATGTTTGTGACGGGCCCTAATGTGGTCAAAACGGTCACCCACGAGGAAGTAACGGCCGAGGAGTTAGGGGGTGCCAGGACGCATGCCAGCAAAAGTGGGGTGGCCCATTTGACCGCGCCGAATGAAGTAGCAGCGATTGACCGCATCAAGGATTTACTCGGCTTCTTGCCACAGAACTGCGAGGAGATTCCGGTAAAGTTGCCGTACATCCCGGGCGATGAATCGCGGCCCAAGTTGAACGGTATTATTCCAGAAAGTGCCCAGCAGCCTTACGACATGAGGGATGTGGTCAAGGAGCTCGTCGATGGGGGTGCTTTCTTTGAAATTCAGCCGGACTTTGCCGCCAATATTGTGGTGGGTTTTGCCCGTCTCGGTGGCCGGTCTATTGGCATTGTGGCCAACCAGCCAGCCGTGCTCGCAGGGGTTCTGGACATTGGTGCGTCGACCAAGGCTGCGCGTTTTGTGCGGACATGTGACGCCTTCAACGTGCCATTGCTGGTGTTGGAGGACGTGCCTGGATTCTTGCCGGGGACGGACCAAGAGTGGAATGGCATCATCACCAATGGGGCCAAGCTTCTTTATGCATTCAGCGAGGCGACTGTGCCGCGCATTACCGTCATCACCCGCAAGGCGTATGGCGGGGCCTATGATGTTATGAACTCCAAGCACATTGGAGCAGACCTCAACTTTGCTTGGCCAACCTCTGAAATTGCAGTCATGGGGGCCAAGGGCGCCGCGGAGATCATTTTCAGGAAGGAAATTGCGGCGTCTGACGACCCTGTTGCCAAGCTGGCAGAAAAGGAAGCGGAATACGCCGACCTGTTTGCGCATCCTTATCGCGCCGCAGCCCGGGGTTATGTGGACGAAGTCATTGAGCCGACCCATACCCGCAACCGTTTGCTCAAAGGGTTTGCAATGCTCGAAAACAAGACGGTCCGCCGGCCCCGTAGAAAGCACGGCAACATGCCACTTTGAGCTCCGGTGGAGGGGGTTTTTTGGCAACTTTCCTCGAGCTCAACGGTTAACTTGTACCAACATTTAATAAAAAAGAATGCTTCGCAACCTGACCCTCGCCGCCTTTGTGTGCGGCATGATGATGACGACGTCGGCCCAGTCGACCGAACTCAATGAACTGAACCCTGGAGACAAGGCGCCATCCGCAGATATGAAAATGACCAACATTGATGGTCAGGAGTGGAGCTTGGTGGACTTGGCCGGTGAGAACGGTGTTTTGGTCATGTTCAGCTGCAACACTTGTCCTTTTGTGGTAGGCCGTGAGGGCCGCAGTGAAGGATGGGAAAACCGTTACAATCAGGTTGCAGGTATGGCCAGGGAACAAGGCATTGGAACGGTCTTGGTCAACTCCAACGAAGCCAAGCGCAAGGGAGACGATAGCATGGAGCAGATGAAACTCCACGCCATGGAGGCCGGGTACATCATGCCTTACGTTGTGGACAGGGAACACAAATTGGCCGACGCCTTTGGCGCGCGGACCACGCCACACGTTTTCTTGTTCGACAGCGAGTTCCGTCTGGTGTATCGCGGTTCCATTGATGACAATGTGAACTCAGCAGCAGAAGTGAAGGAGAACTACCTCACAGACGCCATCAGCCGCATGATTGAAGGCAAAAAGGTCAAGCCTGCTGTGACCAAGGCATTGGGTTGCTCGATCAAGCGTGTGAGCTAAAGTCCACTGTACTCCATGAAAAAAGCCGCTCCCATTGGGGGCGGCTTTTTTTCTGCCCCTTTTGGGGGGTGCTTGGGGTTTCCGTCAAATCACCAACAATGCATCGCCATAGGCATGCATGCGGTACTTCTCCTTCATGGCCGTTTGATAGGCCTCCATGATCAAGTCGTACCCACCAAAAGCGGCGGTGAGCATCAACAGCGTGGATTGAGGCGTGTGGAAGTTGGTGATCAGGGCGTCGGCCAACTTGAACTTGTACGGAGGAAAGATGAACCGAGAGGTCCAGCCGTCATAGGTCTTGAGCTGGCGGAAGGTGCTGTGGGTGGATTCCATGGCGCGCACCACGGAAGTTCCAACGGCTACGACTTTGCCACCGCGTTCAATGCTCTTGTTCACGATGTTCACGCAATCCTCGGGGATGATCAGCTGCTCTGAGTCCACCTTGTGCTTGGTCAAATCTTCGACTTCGACTTCCCGGAAGGTGCCCAAACCAATGTGGAGGGTCAGGAATGCGGTGTCGATGCCCTTGATTTCAAAACGCTTCATGAGCTGCTTGCTCATGTGAAGGCCCGCTGTGGGAACAGCGACAGCACCCTCTTGCTTTGCATAGATGGTCTGAAAGCGCTCGGCGTCTTCCGGCTCAACAGGACGGTCGATGTACTTGGGCAGCGGGGTCTCTCCCAAGGAGAAAACCTTTTGACGGAACTCCTCGTGGGTGCCATCAAACAAGAAACGCAAGGTGCGTCCGCGGCTGGTGGTGTTGTCGATGACTTCGGCTACGAGGTCTTCATCTTCGCCGAAATACAATTTGTTTCCGATGCGGATTTTGCGGGCAGGATCAACCAGCACGTCCCAGAGCAGGGACTCACGGTTGAGCTCGCGCAACAGGAATACTTCGATGACCGCACCGGTCTTTTCCTTGTTGCCATACATCCGAGCGGGAAACACCCGGGTGTCGTTCATGACCATCACATCTCCTTCATCGAAGTAGTCAATGAGGTCGCTAAACTTCTTGTGTTCAATGGTGCCAGCTTCACGGTTCACGACCATCATCCGGCTTTCGTCCCGGTTGTCAAGCGGGTACTGTGCGATGAGTTCCTTCGGAACGTCGAACTTGAATTGGCTGAGTTTCATCCGCTCTACGCTCATGTCGGCAGGGTTTTCAGGGGCGGGCGAAGTTAGTCAAAGCCTCGACGGCGTTCAAGCTTCTCGACGAAAGGAAGTGCAGAAGGTTCAACCTGGGGCCGAAATGGGGTCTGGAAGCGTGGAAATTCGGGCTTCGAATTCCTCTACAGACCAGCATTCATCAAGGTTGAACGCGCCGCTCGCAGTGCGCCGAAGCGCGGAGAGGTGGGCGCCACAGCCAGTCACTTTTCCCAGGTCTCGCGCAAAGGACCGGATATAAGTGCCCTTGGAGCACAGGATATCAAACGACATTTTGGGGTCTTCCCAGGCAGTGATATCGAATCGGTGGACCTGAACTGGGACAGGGCTGAGTCCGATGTCCTTTCCCTTGCGGGCAGCAACGTAAGCCTTTTGTCCGCCGACTTTCTTGGCGCTGAAATTTGGCGGAAGTTGCTCAATCTGTCCAGTGAAAGCCAACGCGGTCTCGCGCAACGAATCCAAACTGAGCCCGTCGGTAGGCCCTACGGGGATCAAAGGCATTTCCAGATCGTGGCTGTCGGTATTGGCTCCAAAGGTGAAGTGGCCATCGTACGCTTTGTCTTCTGCGCTCAATTCGGCAATGCGCTTGGTCATGCGGCCGGTGCACAATACGAGGACGCCTGTTGCCAATGGGTCTAAGGTGCCGGCGTGGCCGACTTTAATCTTTTTAAACCCGCCACCTCGACGAATGAGATGGCGCACCTTGTTTACCACGTCAAAAGAGGTCCACTCGCGCGGCTTGTCGATGAGCAAGACTTGACCTTGCAAGAAGTCGTCCCACGATTGAAAGCTGTGTACGGGCCATCCGTTCATTGTGCGAAGGTCGTGAAGGAGGTTTGAGTTTTTGCACCCAGCAGGCACGTTGGCCTTTCGTTCCCCTCGCCTCCCTGCGGGATGGTCTGCAGTTATCTTCGCGCCGCACGCCATGACCCTTCAGGACCTCCTTGGATTTTATGACCACGATGCCCGAACGGGACAGGTTGCCGATGCCCTAGATGGAGCTGGGGGCAAGGTGGAGGCGCGTGGTTTGGTGGGGTCGGCCCGAAGTTTTTTGGCGGCCCAGATGATCAGGCGCCAAGGAGGAGACCACTTGTTTTTGCTCGAAGACAAGGAGCGTGCCGCGTACTTTATGAACGACCTCGAGAATGTGCTCGGAGAAGGCGGACATCAGGTGCTGTTCTATCCCCGAAGCGCACGGATACCCTACCAGGAGGAGGGTACTGACAACGCGAACGTAGCGATGCGCGCCGAGGTGATGAGCAAACTGAGCGCCCTGCGCGGCAAGGTGTGCATCGTTAGTTTTCCGGAGGCGGTGGCCGAGCAAGTCACCACACGGAAGGAGCTCAAGCGCAATACCTACACCATCAAGCGCGGGGACAGGATCAGCCAAGATTTCTTGGATGACATCCTCATTGACTACGGTTTTGAAAAGGTGGACTACGTCTACGAGCCAGGACAGTATGCCATTCGAGGGGGCATTGTGGACATATTCAGTTTCGCCTTTGACCACCCATATCGGATTGAGCTGTTTGGTGATGAGGTGGATGGCATCCGCAAATTCGACCCGGCCGACCAGTTGAGCGTGGGCAAGATGGACCGCGCAGTCATCGTTC
The DNA here is from genome assembly GCA_905478795.1 of uncultured Flavobacteriales bacterium. GTDB lineage: Bacteria > Bacteroidota > Bacteroidia > Flavobacteriales_D > Sanyastnellaceae > UBA8752. The sequence continues at coordinate 7,948 of CAJQJX010000003.1, read as the reverse complement.
CCGATGTGGGCGACCAAATGCTCAAGGAAGAGCGTGAGCCGTTTTTGGACTTTCTGGGCGAGGACTGCACAGTGTGGGCATGGGACGTGCGCGGCGTGGTGGACCAGCTCGATAAGGAAGTCGAGAAGGCCCAGGCTTTCTATGACCGGAGGACGGGCCAAACTGAGGCATTGCGGCCCGGAGAGCTCTACACCACAGGACTTCGGTTCGAGCGCAGGTTGGCCGTTCACCGAGTGGTGGAGTTCGGCGGGGCAGGAAGCTTTACGGACCGGATTGTGGTCGATTTTGGACAGAAGGACCAGCCTGGGTTCAACAAGAACTTCGACCTGCTCGCAGAGCATTTAAAGCACCGCCATCAAGATGGATTTGCCACGTTTGTGGTGGCAGGACAAGGCACCCAGCTGGAGCGGCTCCACGACATTTTTGCCGACCGCGGCGATGAGGTCAAGTACACCCCAATTCCCGCTGAGTTGAGCGAGGGCTTTGTGGATGTGGGCCTGAAGCTGGCCATCTACTCCGACCACCAGATTTTTGAGCGCTACCACCGTTTCCGGCTCAAAGACGGCTTTAAAAAGAACAAGCAGGCTCTGACCATTAAGGAGTTAATGAGCTTGGAGCCCGGAGACTTTGTGGTCCACATCGACCATGGTATTGGAGAGTTCAGCGGCCTTCAGAAGGTCGACGTGGGGGGCAAGGAGCAGGAGGCCATTCGCCTCAAATACAAGGGGGGCGACATCCTCTATGTGAGTGTCCATTCCCTCCACCGCATTTCCAAGTTTACGGGCAAGGAAGGCATGCCGCCCAAGGTCCACAAGTTGGGCTCTTCGGCATGGGCAGCGACGAAAAGCAAGACCAAAAAACGGGTCAAGGAAATTGCTTTTGACTTGCTCAAATTGTATGCGAAGCGCCGGGCTTCAAGGGGCTTTGCGTACACACCAGACACTTATCTCCAAACTGAGTTGGAGGCCAGTTTCATGTACCAGGACACCCCGGACCAGTTGACGGCTACGGAAGCGGTGAAGGAGGACATGGAAAAGGAAGTGCCCATGGACCGCTTGGTGTGTGGAGATGTTGGTTTCGGAAAGACGGAGATTGCGATTCGGGCGGCGTTCAAAGCGGCAACGGATGGCAAGCAGGTGGCGGTATTGGTGCCGACGACCATTTTGTCGATGCAGCATTTTCGGAGCTTTTCGAGGCGCCTCAAGGACTTCCCTGTGACCGTGGATTATGTGAACCGCTTCAAGACGGGCAAGAAGATGACCGAAACGGTCAAGGCACTGGAGGCGGGAGAGATCGACATCTTGATTGGCACCCATGCGATCGTTGGCAAGCGGATCAAGTGGAAGGACCTCGGCCTGCTCGTGATCGACGAAGAGCAGAAGTTTGGTGTGGCGGTGAAAGACAAACTCAAGACGTTGCGCGCCACTGTGGACAGCCTTACCCTGACTGCCACCCCCATTCCAAGAACGCTGCAGTTTTCATTGATGGGCGCCCGTGACTTGAGCATCATGAGCACACCGCCGCCCAACCGCTACCCTGTGGAAACGGAGATTGGGTCGTTCAATGAGGAGTTGATTCGCGACGCGATCGCGTATGAGATTTCGCGAGGGGGCCAGGCTTACTTCGTGCACAACCGTGTAGCCAACATCCGTGAAGTGGCGGGTATGATCAACCGTTTGGTGCCGGATGCACGTGTGGGCATTGGGCATGGACAAATGGACGGGGAGCAGTTGGAGCGCGTCATGAGCGATTTTATTGACGGCGCCTATGATGTGCTCGTAGCCACGACCATCATCGAGAGCGGAATCGACATTTCCAATGCCAATACCATTCTCATCAACGAGGCGCACACTTTTGGATTGAGTGATCTGCACCAGCTGCGCGGGCGCGTTGGGCGCTCCAACAAGCGGGCGTTCTGCTATCTCTTGGCGCCGCCGATTCACGCCTTGCCGGCCGAGTCCCGCAAACGCCTGCAAGCCATGGAGCAATTCAGCGAACTGGGCAGTGGCATGAACATCGCCATGCGCGACCTCGATATCCGTGGAGCAGGCAATTTGTTGGGCGGTGAGCAAAGTGGCTTCATCACGGACATCGGCTTTGAGATGTACCAAAAGATCCTCACGGAGGCGATCCGAGAGCTCAAAGACGAAGAGTTTGCAGAGTTGGCTCAAGAGGAAGCGGACTCTCGAGAGCACTACGTGGAGGAAACTGTCCTCGAGACGGACCTCGCCCTGATGTTGCCAGACCACTACATATCGGACATCTCTGAGCGGATTGCCCTGTATAGAGAGTTGGATGAGATGGACAATGAAGAAGGGCTTCAGGCCTATGAATCCCGGTTGCTCGACCGCTTTGGCCCCCTGCCCAAAGAGGCGGAAGATTTGTTAGAGACCATTCGTCTCCGTTGGATGGCGCAGGTTGTAGGCTTTGGAAAACTGGTCCTGAAAGGCGGCAAGCTCATTGGGGTCTTCCACGACGAAGAGGGGAGCGATTACTACAAAGGTGTCCGGTTCCAACGGGTGCTGGATTACATGCAGTCCAACCTGAAGGGGGTTCAGATGTACCAACGCAATGGTGCGCTCCGGCTCAGGGTGGAGCCGGTGGACAACCTGGGGTCTGCAATGGCCATCCTCCGGCGCTTGAGCGGAACCGTGGTGGCCCCCAAGGCCCAATCTCCGCCGTTGTCACAAGGCTTACGAGCGAGTGATGCGACGGAGTAATGGCCGCTGCGCGCTCTTTTTATTGAGTTTCCATGTGATCCCGGCACGGACCCAACGTCCGGGCTGGTCCACGTTTCCAATGTCTACGTATTGGGCATCAAGTGCATTGTCCATACGGGCGTGCACCTCGAAGTTGCCAGTGTTGGACGTCCAACGTACTGTGGTTCCAATCAGGTGAACCGGATCGAAAGCCAATTCAGCGCCTTGGACCGGATCGAAGTAGCCGCCATTCCGGTCTTGAGCACTCCAACGCAGGTCGAGCACGAACTGCTCGGCCAGGCGCCACCCCATCCATACATCTGCTTTTGATTGGAGAATGTCCAAGACATAGTTGCTTTCAAACCCTTGGCTCGTTTCGTCCGCATTGATGAAGGCCAAGCTCACGGTGAGGTAACGCAAATGGGCGGCGGCGGAGGTCGCGCGTGCGGACAGGGAAAGTTCTTGTCCAGTAAAATGCACAGCCCTCAGATTGGTCGCTTGGGTAATCGATGACCCATTGAACCGCACCCAATCGATGAGGTTGCGTCCCCAGCGGTGAAACAGGTGTTGCGAGAAAACAAGGCGGTGCGTTTCTGAGAGGTCCGCTGTGATGCGGTAACCCAATTCAAGGTGATCGGCCTCCTCGGGCAGTAGGTCTTGGCTTCCTTGTGCGCCGCCTACAGTGTAGTACAGGTCCGTGAAGGAAGGCATGCGCATGGACCGTCGGGCCGATGCAAAAGCCACGGTTCTGCCGTTGTCGTCAATGCTCCAAGAGAGGCTGGCTTCAGGTGTGAACCTCGGGCCATCCGCTGCTGAATTCAAGGTCCAATTGGCGAGGGCATTGGCGGTGAAATGGCCTTTTTGGAAGCGTTGTCCGGCGGTCAGCTCAACGTGGGTGCGGCGATCGCCAAGCGTGAAGATGCTGTCTCCTTCGACTCCGAACTCCACCGACCCCAGTCGATTGCTGACAACCTGTTCTCGGCGCGCGTCCACGGAAAATAAGGTTTGACCCCACTTGGTGGAGCGGCGGGTATTGACCCGCGCACCCAATGTCGCTGAACGGTGTTGATTGGCGCCTTGGTACCATGAAGGGGCTGGACCGTTGGCGGACATGAGGGTGCCGCTGGTGTCGACCGCGTAGTATTCGTCTCCCTCTCGGAACAGTTCGAAGCGGTCTTGGTGGTTCCGATAATGGACGCCTGCTTCCCAATGCCAAGGTCCTTCCGAACGGTTCCAGGTCAATTGGCCCTGCCAGAGTCCGACTTGCTCAAATTGTTGGGGGAAGTTGGCGGTATAGAAATCTTGTGCGCCAAAGGCAGAGCTGAGGTGGCCTGCACGGATGTTCCAAGTGCCCAAGTCGTTGACAGTTTTTCCGGCATAGCGAAACCGCTGCATCACCATATCGGTATTGGCTCTATAGCCGGTAGTGGCGGCCCGACTGATGCTGAACCGGTGCCTAAAACTGGTTTTGCCCCAATCAATCCGGAATCTGCTGCGGTTCCACCCGTATGACCCAGCTTCGAATGAGGCTTCCGCACCATTGCTGTTGTCGGGCTCTGTGTTGATGATCACCCCGCCGGTCATACCACCGCTTCCGAGGGCGCCACTCCCTCCCCGCACGATGCGAATCCTTTGTATGTCTTCTGGATCGAGTGGAAGGTTGAGCAAATGGTGGCCCGTGTGCGGCGCACTCCATCGGATGCCGTCTACCCATAACGCGACCTGTTCGAAAGACCCTCCACGGATGGACAGGTCTGTTTGCACCCCCATAGGCCCCCTTTGGCGGGCATCGACTCCGGGGACACTTTCTAAAAGCCCATCGAGCGAGGGTTGGGCAACACCAGCGATGACCTCTGCATCAAGGGAGACGAGGTTGCGTGGGGCAGCCTCTGGGGTTTCGGAAAAGTTAGATTGGACAATGGCCTCGGGTATGATGAGGGTGTCTTGACCAAAGAGGCCGACAGATGTCCACGTCAGGAACAATCCGGCGAAGGTGTTGCGTATTGTCATTTGGAGCAATTTGACGCCGCAAGCCTACGAACGAACGCTGGGATGTCCGAACAAAATGGGCATCAGCGCAACACCTTCATCCCCGCAGGCTCGGGGATGGGGTGCGCAGAGGCCACCATCATGGCCCTCAATCTTGCGATGGAGGACGGGTGACCCGTGAAAAGTGGTGTGCGTTGGTGCAGCGTTGTTGGCGCAATGTCCAGCAGGTCATGGTGGTGGCACCAAGTGGCTCCGCCTGCCTGTTTGGCGAGGAAGGCAAGGGGCTGCGCCTCATAAAGCATGCGCAGTTTGCCCTCGGGATTGTCATAGGATCCCGGGTAGAGATAGATCCCTCCTTGAATCAGATTGCGGTGAAAGTCTGCCACCAAGGCGCCGGTATAACGCGCGGTCATGCCCCTTTCACGGCAGTCAGCGAGAAAGGCATGTACCGCTGGATCTGTATTGCTGATTCGCGCGTCGTTCACGCTGTATACTTTTTCCTCTGCAGGGAACTGCATGTTGGGGTGAGAAAGGAAAAACTCTCCAATGGAAGGGTCAAATGTGAAGCCATTGACTCCTCCCCCTGTGGAATACACCAACATGGTAGAACTGCCATAGAGTACATAACCAGCGGCTACGAGGTCGCTGGCTGGTTGCAGGAAATCCGATGGCGCAGCGGGCTCGGTCAAAGGAGACTTGCGGCGGTGAATTCCAAAGATGGTTCCGACTGAAATGTTGACGTCGACATTGGACGACCCATCAAGGGGATCGATGCAGACCATGTATTTGCCATAGCCGCGCCCCTCGCCGCGTTGACTGTGGTCCACGTGGATAATGCCTGGTTGCTCCTCCGATACGATGCCTCCGACTTTTAGACAGGACTTGAGGACCCTTGTAAAGGTGTCGTCAGCGTATACATCGAGTTTTTGTTGGGACTCTCCTTGGACGTTCTTCGACGTGTTCCCATTGGCCTTGTGCACCCCAAGGATGCCCGAAAGACCGGCACTGTTGACGTGCCTATTGACCATCTTCGCCGCTGTCCCGATATCGGTCAGCAGCCTCGATAGGTCACCGGTTGCACCGGCAAAATCTGCCTGGCGCGCAACCACAAATTCTTGTAGCGTATTCACTCCGATCATTGCATAGAGCGTTGGTATAAAGATAGGTTATGCCTACCTGTGGGCACCGTTCCATGGCGCAGAACTTGTCTGCGTTGTCTGTAGGAGCATGCGAAAAGAAAAGCGACCAGATCAGTGCTCGGGGAACAGAGCACGGGTCAAAGCGACAAAATCTTGGGGAGAAAGTTGCTCTGCACGTTGGCCTTTCCATTGTTCTGGGATCACCCCTTCATCAAACCCTCCTGCTCGTAGCGCATTGCGCAGCGTCTTTCTGCGCAGGCCGAATGCGGCTTTGACTACCCTCCTGAGTGCTTCATAGGGCACATCGGGGTCTGAGCTGGGATTCCGCACCAAGCGGATGACGCCTGAGTCGACTTTTGGCGGTGGATCAAAGGCGCCTGGGCCCACTGTAAACGCATACTCGCATGTAAAGTAGTTCTGCAGCAATACCGACAGAATGCCATAGACCTTGGAGCCCTTCTCAGCGCAGATGCGCTCTGCGACTTCTTTTTGAAACATTCCCACGCAGCAGTTGACCTGAGACTTCCAGTCCAAGGCGCGAAAGAGGATCTGGCTGCTGATGTTGTACGGGAAGTTTCCGATCAGCGCAAAGTCCCCCTCCATACCCAGTGCGTTGGGTGTGGATTTGAGCAAGTCCCCTTGGTGAATGTGCGCCTGGTCGATCCAATCCACACCGTTGAGATAGGCCACCGATTCGGTATCGATTTCGACCACGTGGACGGCCGATCCAAAGCGTTCAATAAGGGGTTGCGTCAAGGCTCCGGTTCCTGGGCCCACCTCCAACAATTGTTGTCCTTCCACTGCGGGAACCAAAGCGGCGATGCGCTGAGAAACGGCACCGTCTTTCAAGAAGTGTTGCCCGAGGTGCTTTTTGGCCTTGACGGGCCCAGATGATGCTCGGGTTTTCATTGGTTGCGAAGTTCGCCCTTGGCGAGCACAGTCATCGTGCTTCTGAAGGCGAGGGCCTTTTCGCCAAACTTCTGGGCACCCTTTGAGCGCATTTCCGGGGCAAACTTTTGCTCATATGTGTCAAGGTCTTCTTTGGAAGCGAGTTCGTATTGGACGGTATATGTCGGGCCCAAGTCTTGCTCTGTGTGGAGTTCACAAAATCGGAACCCGAGGAAGCACCCCGTGCCCATCATTTCGCGTAAATGCTCGTCAAGCATCCACCTAATCCAGTTGGACTTATGGGTTTCGTCGACGGATATGGTCACGTTATATATAATGTGTGTTCCGGGCATTGAATTGTAGATTATTGCGATTTATTTGGGCAAATATTTGATTCGTAGAGAAAAAATGTTGTTTTGTCGAATTTGTTTGCTATCTTCATACTTCGAGAAATCTTAACCGAGATGAAACTATTTCGCTCATTCCTTTTGTCGGCCTTCTTGCTGACAGCTTCATTTGGTCTCCAAGCCCAGCAAAACTATGGGATTGCATACCAAGCCGTTGCCCGCGATGCGGGTGGAGACGCCTTGGAAAATGCCACCTTGGACGTCCGCTTTACTCTCCTTGATGCCGCATCGTCTTCGGTGTGGACAGAGACGCACTCCGGTGTGCTCACCGATGAATTCGGTCTGATCAACCTCACAATCGGCAGTGTTGCTGGTGCGGCTGATTTGGCTGCAGTCGATTGGTCTGCCGGTGGTTACTCCTTCCAGGTGGAGGTGAACAGTGGTGGCGGTTTCGCCTCCTTTGGTATGATGGCTGTTACGGCTGTCCCTGTTGCCATGTTCGCAGCCAGTGCTCCTGAAGGAACGGCCGACAGTTTGTCGGTTGTGCTCGCACAGGAGATAGCGGACCGCGCTGCGGGAGACGCTGGATTGGCCTCTGACAACACCGCACTTGCTGGGTTGATTGCCACCAATACTGGCAACATTGCCACGAACGGGTCCGGTATCAGCGCCAACGCAGGAGGCATCAGCACGAACGCTGGAGCCATTTCCACGAATGCAGGTGCGATCAGCACGAATGCGGGTGGCATCAGCACAAATGCTGGAGCCATTTCCACGAATGCAGGTGAGATCAGCACGAATGCGAGTGGCATCAGCACAAACGCTGGAGCGATTTCCACGAATGCAGGTGCGATCAGCACGAATGCGGGTGGCATCAGCACAAACG
>CAJQJX010000002.1 GCA_905478795.1 uncultured Flavobacteriales bacterium | reverse complement strand
GGTTTGGTAGGTGTCCCCCAAAACAGGGTCGCCCGCCTCTTCCAACTCGATTTGGTTGCCATCGACAGAAAACTGCATCCAACCCAGTCCCATGCCCAAAGACAAATTCCAACGCTCTGTCCATCGGGATTTGTAGGCCAGGCCCATGTGAAACCCTGCCATTCGCGTAGGTCCGGCGATGTCACTCCAAGCTCGGGCACCCCACCCCAGCGAGGATGAGCCTGTAGGTGACGTCAAGGCCAAAGACGTGGTTCTCGGCGCCGAAGGAACGCCTGTCCAAGGGCTGCGTTGCCACAAACTGACGTGGATCAAAGAATCCGCACCCGCCGCGGCTGGATGGGCATCAAAAGCATGGTCGAGCGGAAGCGTGGTGACGGGCAACTGTTGAGCGCCCAGCCCTGCACCCCAGGCCAAGGCTGCCACAACCAAGGACCACTTCATCTGTGCAATGGTGTTGCTGTATGGCTTCATCGCATAATGGTAATGGGACCGGTCCACTCGGTCTGCAGCGCGGGTTCATTGACCCGAATGTGATAGTAATAGGTGCCCACAGGAACGACAATCCCGTTCACCCTGCCGTCCCAAGCCCCGTCATAGGCGCCTTGGGTAAAGAGCACGTCACCCCACCGGTTGAATACAGTGATCTCTGCAGAGGGGTACTGGTCCAAACCGGTCAGGTTCCACACATCGTTGGTCCCGTCATCATTGGGGGTAAAACCCGACGGGATATCCAGCGTTTGTAACACCCCGACCTCAACGGTATCCGTGGCTGAGCATCCCTCTGGAGTGGTGGCCTGAAGGATGAAAACCGTGGTCTCAAAAAGTATGTTGGTGGGGGTCGATGGCAATTCTGCAAACGCCACGTCGACACTGGGACTCCAGGCATAAGCCCAAGATTCTGGGGCGCCCCCTACGCCCAAATTGGCGGCGGCACCAGAAACAATCATCGCATCTGGTCCCGCATTGGGGGTGGGCAAACTCCATCCGGTGACCAGCACAGAGTCTTGCTGAACACAGCCCAAGCGGGTGGCGGTGAAGGTCCAATAGTGCCCACCTTCTGAAATGCTGTCTGTCAAGGCATTCAAACCCACACCATTGCTGCTGCCTTGAATGCTCCAAAACGCTTCTGTGGCTCCTGTGGCTTGGGCCTGGAGTTGCAACGGTGTGCCCGCGCACAATGCCGTATCCGAGGGGACAGAGAGAACGACATCGCCTTGGGCCAATAATGGTATCGACTCAATGCTACCCAAACACCCTTGCCCATCCAACGCCTCAACGGCATAGACGCCCTCGCCAATGGAGGCTTGAATAGGGCCGCTGGACCATGGGGCTGCATCCAATGACCAATTGACCTCGTAGGGGCCTCCCACGCCGCCCTCGACCGTTACAGCCAGGTATCCGTCCTCGTCGCCTGCGCAGCTTGGGCGCACCAAACTGTCCAACAACACGATCACCGGTGGTGGCGCCTCAACACTGACCAACAATACTGCGGGGCAGCCCGCACTGTCTAGTGCTGTGACCTCGTAAACTCCGGCACCCACCCCTGCTACCGTATCCCCCACAGCCATCGCCCCAAAGGGCCCCGAAAAGATGAAGTCTACCTCCCCCGTTCCATTGGCCGTGGTCAACACCACTTGGCCATCTTCGCTGTTAGAGCACGTCGCCGAGTCTACTTCTGCAAACAGAACGAAGTCGCTGGCGGGCTCGATGAGCACCGTGTCGAGGAAAGCACAGCCTAAGGAGTCTGTGAGGGTGACAGGATATGCTCCAGGCACCAAGAATGGAAGGAAGGTGCTGTCCGCTGCTCCTTGCACCACCACAGAGTATGGAGAAATTCCGCCCGTCGGAGTCAAGGTGGCCTCTCCTGCCAAAGCCCCTCCGCAGGTGGGCTGAACGAGCTCTTGCTCCATGGACAGCCCTATGGAAAGGGCTGCTACTTGAATGGCCGTGTCCAAACTGCAACCGGCAGCATCTGACACCGTCCATGTGTATTGTCCTTCTTCCAAATTCACGGATCCAGTTCCCGTGCCTTGCACTGTGTCTCCAAGCTGAGTCACGCCTTGCCACGCCACCTCCAGTGGCGCTTCACCTCCGATAGGGTCTACCTCAACAACACCCCCTTCACCTTCGCACGTTGGTTGAATGGCGTTTCCTTGGAACATCAAGGCGGGTGGAAGCACCACATCGATTTGACCTGTTGAAGCGCACCCTTCACCGATAGAGGCGCTCCAACCGTATGAGCCTGCGGCCAAGTTCGACCACGTCCAAATGCCCGAGGTGGTGTTGTCCACGACCTCATCGGCGGGAAGTCCTCCGAGCACCACCGTGATGGCCGATACGTTTCCACTCACGGCAATAGACACAGCGCCAGAAACCGAGCCTTCATCGCAAGACACGGGCAGCACTTCGGCGACGGCCGTCAAGCTTCCCTCCGTCACCACTTCAAGTGTTCCAGTCGTGTCACAACCGTAAAAATCAAGGGCTGTCCAAGTGTATACACCTGCTGTCAAGCCCGCCCACACATCGCCTTCAGGGCCACCGGTCCATAGCACTGAAATGGGAGCTGTTCCTCCGGAGACTGTCGCTTGAACCGATCCATCTGATGTTCCCGTGCATGACTCGGGCTGAACGTCTGTGACCACCTCCAAGGGCGCCGGAGACAAAACCTCTACGATGGTGTCCGCTGTGCATCCACGAGAGTCGATGGCCCCAGCCGAGTACACTCCGGGCGCCAAGTCATCAAGCGGCAAGCTCAGGGGGCCAGATTCGCCGACAGCGCCGAGCGTCAGAGGGGCCGCTCCTCCACTTGCCTCGATGGTGATGCTGCCGTTCTCGTCTCCCGAACATTGGATGTCGCTGGCCACAACTGTGACCATCAGAGCAGGCAGCTCAACAACCTCCAATACAGTGTCCCTCTGGCAACCTGCGTCGTCCAGCACCGAGAGCGCATACGTTCCTGCCGAAAGCCCCAGGGTGTCGAGCGAAGACCACGTTGTGGCTCCGTCAAGGGATGATCCCACAACTTCTAAGGGCAGAACTCCGCCAGACACGCTCACCTCTATTCCCCCTGCCGCCTCTTCACAAGCGAATGGCAACACTTCCACGCTCCACTCAAACACACTCACCCCTGTCATTTCGACCTCCTCTGAAACGCTGCACGTGCCGTCGCCCACCACAATTGTATACTGGCCTTCAGACACCGATTCCCACACAGCACTATTGGACGTCGATGCGTTCGGTGCGCCCAATGAACCGGCTTCAACAGTGACTTGGGCCTCTGGGTCTCCTCCGGTAAAGTCCAGTTGAATGACCCCTCCACCGTCACAACCAAAGGGTACCACAGCCGAGGTCACTTCGATGGGAGGGTTCAAAACCCAGGCGGTGTCTGCTGTGCACCCGCGTCCGTCAGTAGCAACCAACGTGTATGCACCAAAAGGAAGCACGGTGCCCGACGAAAACTCCAAGGGGCCGCCTTCACCGGTCAATACCAATGCAACCGGCAGCTCGCCTCCTGATACAGCGGCATCAATGGTGGCTTCGCCCGTTGCGCAATCCACTTCCCCCAAGGAAAGGTCGATTTCCAATGGAGGCAATGTCCCCACGGTTGCCACTTCGGAGGCCTCACAGCCCGCTCCATCCGTGACAACGGCCGTGTATTCTCCAGGACTCAACCCTGTGGCGGAATCCACCGCAGAAACCACGGTTTGGTCCCCATCCAGCCAAGTCCAATCGTAGGGAGAAGACCCGCCCGTCACTGAGCCTAAAGCGGCACCGTCGCTTCCGTTGCAACCCACAGGAACAGCAGACAAGGTCAATTCAAGGGGCGCTGGCTCTTCGACCAAGACTTCTTCGGTCGCTTCGCAACCATTGCCGTCGGTGACCACCACCGCATACGCACCTTCGGAGAGGCCCCCGATGACCGGGCCCAAAATTGGTGCACCGCCACCCGTCCACACAAAGGAGTAGTCCGGGGACCCCCCGGATGCTGTCGCTGTCGCACTGCCATTGCCCTCTCCTGCGCACAACGGCGGCGTCACCGTGGTTTCTAAAAACAAAGAGTCCGGCGCCTCCAGAACAACCACCGTGTCCAAAATGCAGCCAAGCATGTCCATCACGCCAAGTCCATATCCACCTGAACTCAAGTTGGCGGCCGAAAGGCCTGTTGCCACGACTTGAGCGGTTGCGGCATCAACCCAAACTGAGTTGTAGGGCGAAAGGCCACCCGTGACCGTCGCTTGCACACTGCCGCTTTCGCTGAGCGGACCTTCTGCGCACAAAGGCATTTCAATGGCAATGGATGCGGCCAATGGCTCTGGATCCTCCAAGGTGACAGCGCCCGATGCAGCGCAGCCGTTGTCATCCTCCAAAGCATAGCTGTACGAACCCGCTGTGACATTGTTCAGAAAATCGCCTTCTGCAACCGAACCGTCAGAAAGGGTCCACTCTACTGTGTATTCAGGCGTTCCTCCTTCTGCGATGGCGCCCACGATTCCGTCCGACAGTCCCGGGCAACTTGGGGGAGACAAAAACGGCTCCGCGACCAAAGGGTCAGGAGAAATGACCTCGACGCTACCGGCGCCAATACATCCATCTGCTGCCGTGACAAAGACTTCATAGAGTCCTGGTGACAGCATGGTGAGGGCGTCTTCGTCTGGACCAAAAGCTGTAAAACCATCAGGCCCGGTCCAGGCATAATTCGCGGCGTCCTCGAAGAGTGCAGACGCGGTGCCATCCGTATCGCCAAAGCAACTGACTCCCGTGGCAACCAAGTCAACATCCACTGGCGGTGGCGCTTCGAGGAAGACCGTTTCTGTTTGAGAACACCCTCCGGAATCTGTGGCGGTCACCAAATAACCGCCCGCCTGCAGGTCGGTAACCTCGCTTTCAGTCCCTATTTCTATTCCCGAAGCATCGATCCATGAAAAGTCAAACCCCCCGCCCAAACCTCCAGTAGCCACGGCGGCCACCGTTCCATCTGAGAAGCCGAAACAGGTCGGGTCTGTCCCAAATGTGAGCACCTCCACGTCTGGAATCTCCACCGTGATGATGTCTTGATCGGAGCATCCATTTTCGTCTATCGCCGAAACCAAGATGACCTGTTCGCAGACGTTGTCTCCGACGGGCCCTGTTTCCGCGGCGTCGTGCGACCAGGAGTAGGTAATGTCTCCCTGACCAAAATTCGGAGTGACCGTGATCTCACCGGAACAAGGGTCATTGCATGTAGGGAGGCGCGTGATCGCAGCGCTGATGAAAAAAGTAAACGGCTCATTGAGCGTTGCGCCAAGGGGGGCACAACCAGGAATAAAAACCAAGTAGCTGCCTGGACCCAAATTGGATTGAACCGCACCAAAAAGCGTGTCGTTGTTTTGGAGCCAATAGATTTCACTGGACTCCACCCCGTCTGGGACCGACACGGACAGCACGCCGTCATCGGCGCCACTGCAGGTAATGGGCTGCAGCACATCGACCTCGTCGGGACAATCCTGCGCCATGGAAAGTGCAGGAATGGCCCATAACATCATCAGCCACCACTTGGCACCGACCACGATTCTCCCTTGTTTCGGGATCACACAGGGTCGGTATGCTAGGGTGCGTTTCGTCATATGCGCGTGTACATTCTATACGACCAAAGTCGCTTTGGGTTGCGCTACAATCATTGGAATGCAGCGCATGGTACGTGGCCGGATTTAATGGGACATGCCAATACCCCAATGGTGATTTCGTGTGTGTTTGAAGATGCTTGGCTCAAAGGGCCAACGTTCCAATCGTAGGCATACCCAATGGTCAAATTCTCCATTAAGTTGAGCGTCATCATGGCCGCAAGCGCCGTTTCATTTCGATAGCCCAGTCCAAACCGAACGGACTCTTCGTAGTCGAACATCGCTTGAACATCTACAGCCACTGGAGCCCCCGCAGCAAATCGAATCGAACCCGCTGGGTGAAAACTCCAAGGACCATCCAAACGGATCATTGACCCCCCCGTCAGGCTCACATGGCGCTGGAACCGCGTGCTCAGGCCCCATTGGTCCACTGAAGGCTCAATCAAGTTTTGGATGGAGAGGCCCCAAAAAGTGTACTTGTTGTAAGCCCAAACACCAAAGTCCATCGTGGGAGCCAGCAATTGATTGGCGTTGGATGTTATGGCGGGATCATTGCCCGCCTGGAAGTCCGGAAGGACGATATCGCCCAAGGACAACCGATACTGCATAAACCCAATCGCAGCGCCTGCAGCCAAGCGCCACCCTTGGGCCATTTTTAAATGGTATGCGTAAGCCAGGTCCAAATGGGTAAAACCATATGGGCCTGCAGAATCGTCCGTGACGCGGCCACCAAATCCGTGGACGCCGCCACCAGCAGAACGCCCCAGTTCACCCTGAACGTTTGCAAAAGCCGTTTGGGGGGCGCCGTCAAATCCCGCCCATTGTTGGCGGAAGCCCGCCTTCAACTCCAAGCAGTCTGTGAATCCTGCAAAGGCTGGGTTTTCTTGAAAGTAATTGAACTGCCAATTCGTGCGCAAAGGCAACTGCTGGGCATCTACCTGCAGGGTTGTCCAAACCGACAACATCAGGACAGCGATCGAGATGGGGAGGCTTCTCTGCTTCATCGAATGATGGCTACGTGGCCTGTTTCTGGGAGAAGTGGAAGGTTCTCGTCGTTCAACTCAATGACGTAGTAATACGTACCGGGGGTCAAGGGCTTACCAGAACGGCCCGTTCCGTCCCAAGGTTGGGTATAGCCCAAGGAACGGTGCACCAACTGACCCCAGCGGTTAAACACCTCCACTTTCGTTCCTGGAAAAGCACCAATGCCGTCGATGCCCCAGAAGTCATTGATGCCGTCTCCATTGGGCGTAAAGCTGTTGGGCACCCCAATGGGAGATCCCACCGTTACTGTCACAGAACTGCTGACCTGACAATCGCCAATCACACCATCTACTTGGTAGCTGATGGTTTCTGCAGGTGTCACCGTCGTCATGGCCATGTCGGGGTCTGACAAATAAAACGCGGGCGTCCATGTGTAGCCGTAAACAGGGTCGCCCCCGACCACTTCTAGCTCTGCTGACTCACCCGGAATAAGGGTGTGATTGCAGCAGGCGTCCAGGGTCACACCATCGCCTTCGAGCTCCACGAACATGGTGCACGCCGTGTCGGATGGGTCGTGTTCTGTACCGATTAATATGAAGTATTCTGTATTGTGCATCAGGGTCGATGACTCCCAAATGAGGTCATTCACTCCTGAAACACACGGCCCCATCGCGGTGAGGCCGGCGGGGTCGCAAGGGTCTCCTGAAGACGAAACCACCACTGCCGAGAGCGTATCAGGACCAGCCGCTCCCTCACATGAAACCTGCGTGATGCGGATTCGGGCGTTGCCCTGGTTCTGGAAGTTGTGATTGGACTGAAACCGCAACACAGCAACGTGTGTCGCATCGATGCAATCGAAATTCAAAAAGGCCGCATCGGTAATGAATATCGACTGTGGCTCTTCCGGACAAACCGTCAAAGGGTCGCTACAAGACTGGGCACAAAGCTGTACCGAAGACGTCAGTAACGACATGAGGAGCAGGGAAATCCCGTTTCTATATACGCTCATGGGTGTGGATTATCGAAGGTAGTGGCGCCAACGGGCCAGCCTGAAGCCCCGCCATGTATTATCCACAACGAAAGGTGACTAAGGGAAGTTGCTCTGATTATCAGCCCTCCATGCTGATCAAGACCGCCTCTTTCTCAACGGCATTGCCTGCTTCCACGCCTATCATAGACACTACTCCGGCAGCACCTGCACGCAATACATTCTCCATTTTCATGGCCTCCAAAACGAGCATGGCCTCCCCTTCTTCGACCGATTGGCCCTCTTGAACGAGCACTTCGAGCACCTTTCCTGGCATGGGGGCGCGCAAGTCCTTTGAAGTCGCATCCGCACCCTCTTCAATCCCCATGCGCTCCATGAGCGTCTCTCGGAGTCCATGCACAGACCATTGATCGGCCACACCATCCAGCCGAATGTCCCACCGACCACCTTCCAAAGATTGGACTGAGACGCTGTGATTGCGGTGCCCAATGCGCACCCACCATCTGCCACGGTCGTCTTCGTACAAACGAGGTTCACCGGGGTTTCCGGGCATTTCCTGCCCCTGGGCATTGCGATATCGGGCCATGGGGGCAATTTACCCCCGTTCAGCACCGAAATTGCGCCCCATGGCAGGATTGTATGTGCACGTTCCTTTTTGCGCGCAAGCCTGCTCGTATTGTGACTTTCACTTTACGACGCGGCTGGACGACCGAAAGCGCATGGTCGACGCGATCATTGCGGAGCTCCAAGCCACACTGCCCGCATGGTCCGGCCACACTTTCAAGACATTGTACTTCGGCGGTGGAACCCCCAGCATTTTGGGGGCCAACGCCATTGGTCGCATTGCTGAGGCCGCGTTTCAACATGCCGATTGGGCGCTCGAGGAGTGGACGGTAGAAGCCAATCCGGAGGATTTGGATGCGCAAGGGCTCGCGGCACTTAAAAATGTGGGGGTGGACCGCCTGAGTGTGGGCATACAGAGCTTTGACCCCGATGTTCTGGCGTGGATGCGCCGCATTCACAGCGCTGAAACGGCAGAGTTCGCAGTTCGCAAAGCGGCCGAACTGGGGTTTGAACACATCTCGCTGGACCTGATGTACGGACTGCCCGTCGGGGATGAAAACCGATGGAAGGAAGACTTGACGCGGGCATTGGCGCTGCCCGCCGACCACCTCAGTTGCTACATTCTGACAGCAGAGCCGCGCACGTTGTATGGCCACCAACTCGATCAGGGGAAGCTGAGTGCCCCTCCAGACGAGCAAGTTGTGAATGAATATGGCGCCCTGTGTGCCGCTACAGCTGAGGCCGGGCTTGAGCACTACGAGGTCTCTAATTTCGCGCGCGCCGGTGGACGAAGCAGACACAATTCCGCTTATTGGGATGGCACCCCCTATCTCGGGGTCGGCCCTGGTGCCCACAGTTTCATGGCACCCAAACGCTGGTGGAATGCGCGATCGAACGCGTCGTTTTTGCGCGCCGCCGAACAAGGAGACTTTGGGGACCAGCGATCGTCGGAAGCGCTGAGCGCAACCGACCGCTTCAATGAGGCCCTGATTACTGGACTCCGGCGCACCGAAGGCGTCCATCCCGCATCACTGCTGCAGGAAACGGGGATCGACCTATTGACACAAGACCACATTGAAGCGCTCATCCAACGCGGCGACTGTGAGTGGCACCAAGGACGTTTGCGCATCCCTGAGCCAAGGTGGCCTATGGGTGATGCCATCACCCTGGAGCTCATGCGGTAAAGTCTGGTGAGCGTCTTGCTCTGCGGCGCTTCAGCCTTGCGTCTGCAAACACCGTGGCCAACAATACTGCAGCCCCTCCATAGAACCCAGGTGGCATCACCTCCTCTTCACCAAAAATGAGCAAGGCCAAAACGATGGCGTAAAGGGGCTCCAAATTGATGGCCATGGCCACCGTAAAAGGGCTCATCACCTTCATGACCTCAACGGTCAAAGCAAAAGCCACAGATGTGGCCACAACACCGAGCAGGATCAGCCACAGCCAATCCGAATTCGAAGGCATCGCACTCTCCCAGCCCCCCAACACCGACATCCATAGGGCCAAGCCCCCGCACGCAGCAGCCAATTCCAACTTGGACACGGTCAATGACGGAGCGTGCTCCCCCCAAATGCTGTTGAGCGTTCCGAAAAGGGCAGCACAAAATGCGCTCACCAGCGCCAACAACATGCCGTAGCCATAGCTCACATCCACCCGGTACATCCACCACAGCCCCAAAACGGCGAGCAAGCCGAGCAAAAGCTCTGAGGGGTCGACCCGGCGGCGGCGCAGCACCGGTTCAATCAAGGCCACAAAAACAGGAACCGTCGCCATCACCGCCAGTGCCAATGAGACCGTGGAGGCCTTGATGGCGGCAAAAAAAGTCACCCAATGGACGGCCACCAGTAGGCCTGTGGCCAAAATACCCACCCTCACCTTGGGGGTCATAACTGGCCGCTTGGAACCGCGCAACCCCATCCACAGATACAGGCCACCAGCGCCAATCAACGTGCGCCAAAACACCAGTGGGGTGGCAGAAAGCGAAATCAACTTCCCCAGAACGCCAGTAAAACCAAACACCAATACAGTGGCGTGCAAGGTGATCTGGGCGTGAAGGGGCTTCATATGAGGGAAATCACCTGCAAACGAGCGCAAGGCTCCAACGGCGCTGATCCGCTCCAACCAACTGAAGGGTATACCAGCCTTTCTGCATTCCTGCAGCAGAGATCATGAGGCGGTCCATCGGGGCCAATGCCCCCCCTTCCATGCAGCGGCGTCCCGTACCATCGAGCAACACCCAGTTTGAGAGGGGCACTTCTGTGGTCAAACCAAAGTCTGTCGAAGTTCCGAAGGGGTTGGGGCCAAACAGGAAAGGGGTGTCCACATCGGGTTCAACCACACCAATGGTGCTCGTGTCGGGAAAGACAACGGTCACCTCCTGGGTGGCCTGATCCGAGCACACGCCGTCCAAGCTTTGCGCGGTCAAAACAATGGTATAGGTGTTCTCCTCTGGGAAGACGTGGAGCGGGGATGTCGTTGTGTCGGGGGACGTGCCGTCTCCAAAAGACCAGAAATAACCGCCTGCTCCCAAGGAAAGGTTTTCAAAGGGGACCGGGCCGTCCTCCGTGTTCCAAACATCCTCCACGAAGAAGTCCGCTTGAACGGGTTCTGAGAGGTCGTCAGCATTGCGCGGAAGAATGGTGTAGCCGTTCAAAAAGGGTGCTTCCAAATCGCGCTGTCCGCCAATGCCCGTCACACCAAAGACACCCACAGGCGCCTCGGTGCCAAACAAATCGGTGTCGGCATCCACCACCATGAGGTAAAGGGACGTTCCCGTGGATACATACACCTCGAATTGGGGCGCTTGGTTGGTCCAAGCCGATGGATCGACCAGCTCCACGCACTTGAGACGCACCAAATCGCTTTCGGTCTCTTCGCTTAACGCATTGACAAGCTCTGGTTCCTGCAGCTGTTCGCCTTGGGTGGCGAGGATCAACGTGTCGACCAAAATTTGCGCCAACCCTTGGAACTGTTGCAAAGAACCCCGGATACGCACGCTGTCTCCTTCCTCTACGAGGTAGTTAAAGTTGTCGACGGGGCTGTACACCTCGATGCCTGCTGTGGGGTCAATGATGGTGAACCGCAACCCGCTCGGATAAGTGTTGAAGCCATGCACCACCCCCCGCAATTCGCAAGGCACAAGCAGGCTGTCCAACACGCCGTTGCCGTCGATTCCCCGGACGTCCGCAATGGGATAGTGCGGGAAACCAAGGTCGTTCGGAGCAATGGTAACGGTGAGGGTTTCTTGGATCACTTCGACTTCGCCGGACAGGACGGTGATGGCCAAGGTGAAGGTTTCGATGCCCTCTGGTTCGAAGTCATCGACAATGCCAATGGTGAAGCTTTGGGGCGACAGCAAGCCTTGAGGGAAGGTCAACTCCAAAGGAAAAAGGGTGCCAAAGTCGGCGACGGGAGTGGCCGTGCTGCCCTCTACCACCTCCACTTGAATGTGAACCTCGTTGAGTGGCAGTGCGATGGGGAGTTCAACACCGATGACGTCCCCCTCAAAAGCGAGCACCTCGGAAACGGAAAAACCGATCAAGGGCACTGCTGTGGTGTCCAACCCGCATGGCAGCGCGTTGTGCTCGCCGAAGAATTCAAAGGTGTTTTCGGGGTAATCCACCCACTGGTCGTCCACCTCGTCCCAGTCCGGGCTTCCGGTGGTGACTTCTGGAATGCGCACGAGGGTGTTGTGCAACATGGTGATGTCGTTCACTGGCCAGCCCTCACCGGGATTGACTCCGACCTCTCCGAGTACGTCCACCACCACGCCATTGCGCTCTAGGGTGGTCGCATCGTTGCCATTGAAAAGAGTCACGTCGTCGAGCAAGTCTGCCAAGGCGATCAGTTCAGGAACCGCCGATGGATTGACAATGGTGTAGACTTCTCCGGGAGCCAGTGTTCCGCTCAGCGACACTTCGTGGTTGGCGACCGAACTGCCATTGTTAAAGGTCTTGACTGTGTATTCACCCAGGTCAGCCGATGCTACCGCGCTGGGG
This sequence comes from uncultured Flavobacteriales bacterium, assembly GCA_905478795.1. Classification (GTDB taxonomy): domain Bacteria; phylum Bacteroidota; class Bacteroidia; order Flavobacteriales_D; family Sanyastnellaceae; genus UBA8752. The sequence goes on along the minus strand of CAJQJX010000002.1, from coordinate 22,593 downwards.
TTGTAGAGCTCCAAGCCTTTGCTGAATGTGCTGCCATCCACATACTCTGAAAAGAAGAGGTCCGTGCACAGTCCTGTGGGGTCACAGGGTTGAATGGACACATCCAAGTGGTTGTATGACAGTGCACTACACGAATCTGCTGACAATGCAGTCACAGGTAGTCCCACTTCAAAGGAGGCGGAATCAATCGTGCCGAGGTAGCTAAAACCATAGACTTCATACTCGCCCACACCGAGGGATTCAAAATCGTAAGCGGGGGTTGAGGTGCTGTCCACAATGTCGCCATCAGCAGAAGCGATCACGAACAAGTAAGGTGCTTCTGGGCTCTCCGATACAAACCCAAATGGCACATATGTATTGGCGAAGCCCAAACAGCCGATGGCCTGGTCGTCCCCTCCCGCAGTAGAGATGGCGCCGCCATCGCAACTCGGTGGTAGGCAAAAAATGCGGTCAACCTCTACAGGCTGTGCGCTGAATGCCACACAGCCGCTTGCAGAAATGCTGTCATACGGCGCACCTACAGCGATACTGGAGGGGTCCAAGTCTCCATCATAGCTCATGCCCCAGACCAAACAGGGGCCTGCGGGACTGCCAGAAAAATTGTAGCCCAGGTTGCCTTCTCCACCGGGAACCACGTCAAGCACTTCGCCTTGAAGGTCGGTGATCACCAAGCCGTATTGGCTTTCCAAAGCGTTGCTTTGCGCCGTAAAAGGGAGAAAGCCGCCGGGAAGGTCCACGCAGATTTGAGCGGTTCCGTTCTCGCCGCCTTGGGCGCTGATCAAACCTCCATCACAATCCAAGAGGTTGGTGTACCCGGGAGTGGGTTGCTGGAGGACCATTTGATCGGAGCCAAAAGCAGGGCCGCCATCGGGCAAACGCGCCCAGGCCAGGGCCCCTCCGTTCTGAGACCCGTACAACCACTCATCCAATTGAGGTTGGCCAGGGGTTAAGGAATCGATCAAAAAAGGATTGGTCTGGTCGCCCGTTCCATAGACCACGGCGTCGAGCAGCCCCACAGTAGTCAGCGGTGTGGCAAAGGGAAAGTCAATGCTGTCGCCCTCGAACAACGCAACGGCATCTCCACCATCTCTGAGCAACCCAGGCTCAAACACCACGTCCGCTCCTGCGACTTCGGGGTTGGCGAGCAAAAAGAAACCGGCCGAGTCCGTAGACATGCCATCCAAATCAAAGGCGGCATAAACGCTGCTGGTCACGGGACTGCCTCCCCCTTTGTAGAACACCACGATGTGGCCGTCAAGTGGGGTGTTGGGGGCTCCATAGAGCTCAACAAACTCAGTGCTGTCAGGGACCGAATTGGAGTCGCTGTCCACCTCGTTGAGGAAGACGACTTGGCCAAAGCAAGGTGCAAACGCAGACAAGCACAACGCGAGAAGCGCATGGCGGAATTGGGGAGAATAGGATACGGAACGCATTTTCAGTCCGTTGGAATTGGAGCGCGAAAGTAGGAAGCACTCCGTTTGTAGGGTTTAACAGTTCATGAATTTAATGGGGCATTCCCGGCGTAACTTCAGGGGTTGGTTTTCCGTTGAGGAAATTTCGCCATGACAAACGCACCACATCAGGACTTGCGCCAGAATCTGGACGCCTTTATCCGCAAGTACCACCGCAACGAGATGCTGCGCGGCCTGCTGCTGCTGCTGGCCGCTTTTCCCGTGGCTTGGTTGACGGTTTTGGCGCTCGAGGCGTTCGGACAATTCGGGACTGACGCCCGCACCGTGTTGTTTTACGGATTTGTCGCCACGATCACTGTGGTAACGGTTCGCTATCTCGCATGGCCTGCCCTCCGTTTGTTCCGTCTGCGTGGGGGGTTGAATCATGCGCAAGCCGCGCGCATCATCGGTCAGCACTTCCCAGAGATTGAGGACCGCTTGCTCAATACGCTGCAGCTTCAAGAGCGCGCTGAGGCCGCGCCATCGGACCAAGGGCAAGGGCTTTTACTGGCGTCCATTCAACAGCGCAGTGAGCAGCTCCGTCCTTACCGCTTTAGTGCCGCGGTAGATTTTGGGGAAAATCGCCGCTACCTGAAGTATGTCTTGCCGCCGATGATCGTGTTTGCGGCGCTTTACATTTTGGCGCCCGAGGCGGTTGAAGCGCCCACAGATCGGCTGATCCGACACCGCACGGAATTGGTTGTCCCTCCTGACTTCCGGTTGGTCTGTGACCAAGAACTCGAGGCCATTGCCCAGTCCGACTTTACGCTCACCATTCGCACTGTGGGGACAGTGGTGCCCACAAGGGTTGAGGTGCAAGCGGGCGAAGGCCGTTTCAGGATGACCCGAACCCCATCCGGGGACTGGAACTATGTCTTCCGAAAAGTCCGCGAATCATTGACCCTAGAGGTTTCCGCACCCGGAACACCCGCATTGGACCTTCGATTGGTGGTCTTGCCACGGCCTGAGCTACAAGACCTCAGGATTGACGTCCAGCCGCCACTACACACAAGGCTCCCCCCCTACCAACAGCGCAACGAGGGAGACCTTGACGTACCCGAGGGTACGGTGATCTCCTTTCAGTTGGGCACCAGAAACACAACGTCGTTGGGCCTGCGTTGGGGCAACGAGTTGTCACAATTGGACCCCGATGTCAGCAACCGTTTTAGCTTTTCCAAAACCGCTGAGACGGACCTCACCTACGTGCTCTACCCCCAATCGGAAACCGTAGGAGTTATAGACTCTGTGCGCTACCGGTTGCGCAGCATTGCGGACCGCCCCCCCACCATTCGCGTGGCCGAGATTTCCGACAGCACCTCATTGACACAGCTTACGTTCAATGGCATTGTCCAAGACGACTATGGGTTTAGCAGCCTGCGGTTCGTTTGGAAGCCCAAAGGCGGACAACAAGACATGGCCGCGCTCGATGCGCCCAGAGGCCGTGAGGATAGCTTTTTGCATTTCTGGAACCTCGCTGACATTGGTGTCGGGTTGGGTGATGAAGTCGAGTATTGGTTTGAAGTCCGCGACAACGATGGCGTCAACGGAGCCAAAGTCACGCGGTCCCGGACATTCCGGTATGCTGCCCCAACCGAAGAAGAACTGGCACAACGGCTAGATAGCGCAGACGCCGAACTGACCGCGGCGCTCGAAGAAAACCTAGAAGAAGCCAAACGACTCAGGGAGCAAATGCGGGAATTGCGCCGTGAGTTGATGGAGGAAGAAGAGTTGGGATGGGAAGAAAAAGCCGCTCTCGAAGAGCTGCTCAAACAGCAAGAGGCGCTGAGAGAGCAGGTGGAGGAGATGCAGGAGAAGAACCGGGAGAAGAACAGCCAGCAGTCCGAGTTCACCCCGCCCAACGAAGAAATCCAGAAGAAACAAGACGAGCTACAAAAGCTCATGGACGAAGTCATGACCGACGAGCTCCAACAGATGTTTGACGAGTTGCGCGAACTCATGGAGCAGCTCGAAGAGGGCGACAAGGAACAAATCGAGGAGCAGCTCGATCAAATGGACCTTGACCAAGAGTCTCTGGAACAAGAGCTTGATCGCGCCTTAGAGCAGTTCAAGCAATTGCAATGGGAGCAAAAAATGGAGGAGGCCATCTCAGACCTCGAAAAGCTCGCAGAGGAACAAGAAGCTTTGGCAGAAGAAACCGATCAAGGAGAGACCCCCGAAGAAGAGCTTGCCGCCAAGCAGGATTCACTGAACAAAGAATTCGACAAGGTGAAAGAGGCCTTAGATGATGCAGAGAAGCTCAATAAAGAGCTCGAGAACCCAAATAAGGTGCCGACTATGGAAGACCTGCAAGAGGAGATTGAGCAGGAGATGAACGACGCGAGCGAGCAACTCGAAAACGGTAAAGAGAAAAAAGCCTCTGAAAAGCAGAAAAGTGCGGCGGGGAAGATGAGTCAAATGGCGCAGCAGATGCAGAGCTCCATGGAACAAGGCGAACAAGAGTCCATGGAAGAAGACATGGAGGCGCTCCGGGCTCTGCTCGAAAACATCATTACCCTCTCCTTTGACGAGGAGGACCTGATGGCTTCGGTTGGAACCACCCAAAAAGATGACCCACGCTATGTCAGTCATGGCCAAGTGCAGCGCAAGCTCAAAGACGATGCAGAAATGGTCAAAGACAGCTTGTTTGCTTTGAGCAAGCGCGTCACACAACTGCAGTCAATCGTCAACCGCGAGATCAACCTCGTCAACCTTCACATGGGCCAGGCCTTAGATGGCTTCACCGACCGTGAAACGCAGGTCATTACGACGAACCAGCAATACGTGATGACGTCCTTCAACAACCTCGCATTGTTGCTCGACGAAGTACTCCAACAGATGCAGAATCAGTCCAGCTGTAACAAGCCAGGGACAGGCAACTGCGAGAAGCCGGGGGGCAGTGGGTCCAAGCCATCGCCCAGCGCGAAGCAACTCAAAGGCATGCAACAATCTCTGACCAAGCAATTGGAGCAGATGAAGGAAAAAATGAAGGGGTCCAACCAAGGTGAGGGCAAGGATGGAAAGCGGAAGCTGAGCAAAGGCCTCGCACAGATGGCGGCACAGCAAGCGGCCATCCGAAAAATGACCCAAGAACTTGGCAATCAACTCAATGAGGACGGATCTGGACAGGGCAATGGACTCGAACAGATTGCCAAGGAGATGGAGGAGATCGAAAAAGACATTGTAAACGGAGAGCTTGACCAGCTCACCCTGGACAGACAACAAGACATTCTCACAAGACTTTTACAGGCTGAAAATGCAGAACGTGTTCGCGGCGAAAAAGAGGAGCGGGAATCCAAGACAGCGCGCGAAAACCCAAGGGATACACCGCCAAGCTTAGAGGAATATGAGCGCCGCAAAGCACAAGAAATTGAGCTTCTCAGGACCGTGCCTGCCGACCTCACCCCCTATTACAAGCAAAAGGTCAACGATTATTTCAATACTTTGGACTCCCCGGAAAGGGAGTGAAGCCACATCATGTCCTTACAGCGACACCTGCAAATAGCCTCCCGCATGGAAGGCATTACCGAAGTTGAAGGACTCATCAATGAACTCAGTGAGGAGCTGGGCGTAGATGAGACCCATTACGGTGAGATTCTGATTGCGATGACCGAAGCGGTCAACAATGCCATTGTTCACGGTAACAAACTGGACATCAACAAGATGGTTGACATAGAAATCTCTGTTGACGGTCAAGTCCTGCAGTTCAAAATTTCCGACGAAGGGCCGGGGTTTGATTTCGAAAACATACCAGACCCCACGTCTCCCGAAAACCTAGAAAAGCCCAATGGTAGAGGCGTTTTTCTGATGCGTCAATTGGCGGACACCTGCGAATTCGAAGAACTGGGCCGTATTGCCATTCTGCGCTTCGAAAACGCCATACCCCAGATGGAGAGCGCCAACTAATGGCCACATCATCTGTATCCTTTCAATTCCAACACCCCACGTTCCAGCTGCGTCAACGCAACGCTGTACGCACCTGGATCCAGCATTGCGTGGACCAAGAAGGAGGCGCCATCGCCTCGCTGAGATTTCTGTTCTGCGATGATGATCACGTGCTACAAGCGAACCGCCAATTCCTTGAACACGATTATCTGACCGACATTCTCACGTTCCCGGACCATTCTGCGCAAGGCATTGCGGGCGACATCATGATTTCTGTCGACCGGACAAGAGACAACGCTAAACACCTCAACACCAACGCAATAGACGAACTCCACAGGGTCATTGCGCATGGGGTATTGCACCTTCTCGGATACAACGACCAATCACCCGCTGAGCAAAAGGCCATGAGACAGAGGGAGGACCTCTGGCTTTCTAAGCGGCAGTTTTAAACACAAACGTTCCACGTGGAACATCCATCATGCTCGAACACTACGATGTCATTGTTGTAGGCGCAGGACACGCCGGCAACGAAGCTGCACACGCTGCCGCAACTCTAGGAGAGAAGGTCCTTCTGATCACGATGAACCTCGCCACCGTCGGGGCCATGAGCTGCAACCCAGCAATGGGAGGTGTCGCAAAAGGACAAATCCTTCGAGAGATTGATGCCCTTGGCGGAATGAGTGCCAGAATATCTGACACCAGTGCCATTCAATTCCGAATGCTCAACAGATCTAAAGGCCCGGCAATGTGGTCACCCCGCACTCAAAACGACCGCCATCTATTTGCCCAAACCTGGCGCTCTACGCTGGAAGCCAACGAGAACATTCACCTCTGGCAAGACATGGTCACCGCGCTCATCATTGACCAAGGCGTGGTCAAAGGCGTGCAAACCCAACTCGGCATCAACATTTACAGCCATTCCACCATCCTCACATCTGGCACTTTTCTTCAAGGCAAAATTCACTTAGGCCTCCAACAGTTTTCTGGCGGTCGCTCTGGCGAACGGGCCGCAGAAGGAATCACAGATCAACTGTCTTCTCACGGGTTTCTGACCGGTAGAATGAAGACAGGAACGCCGCCGAGAGTGGATGGACGTAGCATTGACTACTCCAAAACGGAAGAACAACCAGGAGAACCCACCCATGAAGGCTTCAGCTACTACACCCCCATCAACATGGCAGACCAACTTCCCTGCCACATCACTTACACCAACCCACAGGTCCACGAAAAACTAGCGGCATCCTTAGACCAAAGCCCCATGTTCAATGGTGCGATCCAAAGCAAAGGACCCCGCTACTGCCCCAGCATAGAAGACAAAATCCACAGGTTTGCAGACAAGGACCGTCACCAAATATTCATCGAACCAGAAGGACGGAACACCATTGAAACCTACATCAACGGATTCTCTACCTCCCTACCCAAAGAAGTGCAACTGGAAGCCATGCGGCTTATTCCAGGACTAGAAAACGTCAGAATGTTTCGTCCAGGGTATGCCGTAGAATACGACTACTTCCCACCCACCCAACTTCACCACACCCTCGAAACTAAAAACCTCAAGAACCTCTACTTCGCTGGCCAAATCAACGGAACCACCGGGTATGAGGAAGCTGCATGCCAGGGTCTCATTGCAGGAATCAACTGCAAACTCAACCGCAACGAACAGTCACCCTTTATACTCGGAAGAGATGAAGCCTACATCGGCGTACTCATTGACGACCTCGTCACAAAAGGCACCGACGAACCCTACAGAATGTTCACAAGCCGGGCGGAATACCGCATCCTACTTCGCCAAGACAATGCGGATCAACGTCTCAGCCCCAAAGCCCATGAACTAGGACTTCTCAACGACCCTGACTGGGAGTCATTCAACACAAAACAGCGCTCACTTCAATCCCTTGAGCGATGGATTTCCGAAAACAATGCAGAACCCCATTCTGTGAACCCCATCCTTGAATCCAAAGGCAGCGCGGCACTCAAGCAAAAAACACGCTGGAGCCAACTTATTTCACGGCCACACATCAAACTTTCAGACCTCATCCCGAGTTCCACCGAACTTCAAAAAGAGTTTGAATCCATCCCCGAAACGTGGGCAGACTTTATAGAGACCAGCATCAAATACAAGGGGTATATTGAAAAGGAGCAAGCCCAGGCCGACCGGATGAGATCACTTCAAGACCTGACACTCCCACCAGACCTTGAATATGCCAGGCTCACATCATTGAGTATGGAGGCCCGCCAAAAACTACAGACCATCAAACCCCACACACTGGGAGATGCAGGAAAGATCAGCGGAGTCTCTGCGTCGGACCTCTCGGTACTGATGGTCTATCTCGGCAGATAAATGTTCCACGTGGAACATAGTTATACGCCTTTTCCGGCCGTCTGAGGGCATAACACAACGAACGGAGGTCAACCCCCACCTTCCTCCTGTTAGCCCAAAAACACAAAGCCCTGACAACCAACAACTTAAGCAAAACTAACGTACAACTACGCTCGAGCGGTACCTTCGCGCGCAAGAAGAGCAGACCATGAACATGAAGGCCCACCTCGCGCAACTCGGACTTTCCGATAGCAACCCCGGAACCCAGATCGGATCCACCAACTACAACGTTGGAAAAGACATCAACAGCATCAGCCCGGTCGATGGCGCTACAATCGGAAGCACCGGAGTCTGTGACGCTCCGCTTTATGAAGACGCCATTCAAGCCGCAACCGCTGCCGCCAAAGAGTGGCGCAACATTCCTGCTCCCCAACGTGGTGAGGTAGTTCGGCTCTATGGCGAAGCGTTGCGGCACCACAAGGACGCCCTCGGCGCTCTGGTCTCGTATGAAATGGGCAAGAGCCTCCAAGAAGGCCTCGGAGAAGTCCAAGAAATGATTGACATCTGTGACTTTGCGGTAGGCCTTTCACGCCAACTGTATGGACTCACCATGCACTCTGAGCGCCCAGGGCACAGGATGTACGAACAGTGGCACCCCCTTGGTGTCGTTGGAATCATCAGCGCATTCAACTTCCCCGTCGCTGTTTGGAACTGGAACACGGCTTTGGCTTGGGTATGCGGAAACGCCTGTATTTGGAAGCCTTCTGAGAAAACTCCTTTGACTGCCGTAGCGTGCCAGAACATCTGGAATGAGGTTACCGCAGACCTCGATTACGTGCCCAAAGGCTTGTCTTGCATCATACAAGGCGACTATAAGGTGGGAGAAATGATGACCCACGACAAGCGCGTCGCCATGGTTTCTGCTACCGGTTCTATCCGCATGGGTAAGATCGTTGCTCAAGCCGTTGCTGCTCGCCTTGGAAAAAGCCTCCTTGAACTTGGTGGCAACAACGCCATCATCGTGGAGCCCGATGCGGAACTCAAAATGGTCGTTCCAGGCACTGTATTCGGAGCGGTGGGCACCTGCGGACAACGCTGCACCTCAACACGCCGCCTGATCATCCACAGCAGCATTTATGACAAGGTCGTAGACGCGATCAAAAGCGCTTATGGCCAACTCCGCATTGGAGATCCCCTTGACCAAAACAATCACGTTGGACCCCTCATCGACCACGACGCTGTCGCGGCGTACAGCAAGGCCTTGGAAGATGTTGTTGAGCAGGGTGGACGCATCATTGTTGAAGGGGGTGTGCTCGAAGGGCCTGGCTACGAGTCCGGGTGTTACGTCAAACCCGCCATTGCAGAGGCAAACAACGACATGGCGATTGTACAACACGAGACCTTCGCACCGATTCTTTATGTGATGAAATACGATACGCTCGACGAGGCTATGGCCATGCAAAATGGCGTCGTGCAAGGGCTTTCGTCTGCGATCATGACCACCAACCTCCGGAGCGCTGAGCTCTTCCTTTCTGCCAACGGCAGCGACTGCGGAATAGCCAACGTCAACATCGGAACAAGTGGTGCCGAAATCGGTGGCGCATTTGGAGGAGAGAAAGAGACCGGTGGTGGTCGTGAGTCTGGAAGTGATGCTTGGAAAGGCTACATGCGTCGCCAGACCAACACCATTAACTACAGCACAGAGTTGCCCTTGGCTCAGGGCATCAAATTCGACTTTTGATGCGCCTGTGCGGCCCGTATAGAGCTGTCCTTTTTTTGGCCTTCGGTCTTGGGTTTGTCCGTTGTGGTTCTCCGCAATTGGATGACCCAAGTTCAACCGCCAACCCTGCAGAAAACACAAAGGGAACCCTTGTTTTTTTCCTGAGTGACTCTGTAGAAGCCCGAATTCCTGCCATGAAAAGTGCGCAGGAAATGACCCTCTATAACGGCGCCGAAACGCTTGTACTTACCGCTGAGGATAGCGGGTGCTTCAGGGTTCCTGTTTTCGACGGAACGTTATGCCTCGGTCCACAGGGAGCGGGCGCCTGGACCGACGTTCTGCGTACGGGGGAACCACCTTATGTTGTTGATTTAAAGTGGGTTGACTCTGACGAAAGGATGTCGGACAACGACACCTGGGGCCAAACAGAGTATTGGCGCATGGCCTTTGGTTTAGAGAATCCTTGGTTCGGTGACCTTGTTTTGCAGCGGTCTGCGGCTGGACGGATCAAAGGAACCATCGAGACCGCCACTGGAGACTTCCGGTATTTACACGGGTCAGTGGAGGGCTTTAATCTGAACCTGCAAACATTCGATGGCGCCCACCTTTTCCATTTCAAGGCCAACACCTCGATCGCTGACAGCCTGGTTGATGGTGTGTTCTCGAGCGGCAACCACTACACCACGCCGTTCATTGCCCACCGCAAATCAGACAAAGATCCTCTGCTCGCTTCTGGAAACGAAGCGGTTTGGACCGGTCTACCTGTTGCATACAGCGGCAAGGATCTGCTGGGTCAGCCTACGGAATGGACCTGGTCGCCCTCAGACAGTGCCGTACATGTATTGAGCGTTATGGGGTCCTGGTGCCCCAACTGCATGGACGAGCACCGGTTGCTCATCGCGCTCATGGAGGAGCATCCGAACATGTATGTGCACACCCTCGCTTTTGAACGCGGCCTGAACCGGGACAACGGAGAAACGGCAGCCCTCAAACGCCTGAAACAGTATTCCAGGTCTTTGGAGCTTCAGCGCTTTGAGGACAGGTGGAGCATCAGCCTCATAGGCCCCGCCTCCAAGAAGGAGGCGCAAAGCCTGCTGCCTTTTCTAGACAGGGTGGTGAGCTTTCCCACCAGCATTGTCATGACTCCCGGGGCCCTTCAGCCCTGGATTCACACAGGATTTAATGGTCCAGCGACCGGGCAGAAATACGCCCTCGAGCGCTCCCGCTTTTCCGCCGCCATCAGCGGTTTGACGGAAAGTCGTTAACCTGATCTACAGCGAGCTTCTTTGACCGGTTCGCCACCTCCCAAGAGGTCAAGAATACCAATTGACCAATCTCTGCCATCTTGGAATAGCGGATTTTGTCAGGCGTATCGCCTGGACCATGATAATCCTCGTGAACCCCACTGAAATAGAAGATTACAGGGATGTCGTGTTTGGCAAAATTGTAATGGTCACTCCTGTAATAGAACCGGTTGGGGTCGTCCGGAGCATTGAATGTGTAGTCCAGAGCAATCCCAACGTGCTTCGCATTCACAGCCTCGCTGATTTCATGCAGTTCAGAGGAGAGTTTGTCACTGCCTATTAAGTAGACATAGCGGTCGTCGTCGATATGGGCCTCATCAAAGCGCCCCACCATGTCCATGTTCAAGTCACAAACATGCTGTTCCAATGGAAAGGCGGGGTGCTCACTGTACCACTCTGAGCCGAGCAACCCCTTTTCCTCACCCACAAACGCCATAAACAACACGGAGCGTTTTGGACCCTTTCCCGCTTTCGCAGCAGCCATCCAAGCGCCTGCATTTTCGAGCAAGCTGACAGTACCACTTCCATCGTCGTCCGCACCGTTGTAGATCAACCCCTCTTTGTCCACTCCAACATGATCGTAGTGGCTGGTCAAAGCCACAATTTCGTCTGCAAGCAGGCTGTCCGAGCCCGGCAGTAAACCCCACACATTGGTTGCCTCTACTTTATCCGCTTTGCGCGCCAAATGCAGCTCCATAGAACCCAAATCGGTGCCTTTCAATTTGCGCTTTGGCCATTTTTTCCGGACATCCTTCATGGACTTCCAGCCCGTTGACCGCAGCAACACCTCTTCCGGCACAAGCAAGGTGGGCAGATCCGTGCCTTCGCCCTGGCGATCCACATCTAGCCTCATCCTTTCACGGCTCAACCACGGTACCAAACGAGATTTTAACGTGGCAAACTCTGGTGATACTAAGACCGTGGCCGTGGCCCCCAAACTGTCTGCTATCATGCGCTTGACAGACGGGTCCTGGCTCCATTTACTGGGTGTTTCGTTGCCCGAAAGCACAAAACCCTTTTCTGCACTTCCCGGCTCCCCGGCCAACATCACTACCGTTTTTCCTGCGACGTCCAATCCTGCGTAATCGTCCCAAAGCCCCTCTTGGATTCCGTATCCCACAAAGACGGCTTCGGCTACAATGTCTACAACCTGGATGCCTGGATACGGCACAAAATCATTCTTGAACACGAGCTTCTCCGAGCCCAACGTTAACACGCCACCCTTCAATTGGGTGATGGTCAAAGGAACGGGCTGGAAATAACTGCCGTTAATGGGCTGCAAGCCCATTGCCTCGAATTGATCAGCCAAGAACGCAGCCGCCTTTCGCTGTCCTGGTTTGCCTGTTTCACGACCCTCCATGGAATCCGCCGCCAGAATGTGCAACAGCCCAGACAATTCATCCGCAGTGATGGTACTGGACCACTCTAGAGCTGAGTCGGTATGAAGCAGGGTTTGTGCATGGAACACAGGGGCGTAGCCTAAGCATAAACCCAAAGAAAGAAGAGGGATAAATCGGGTCATGAACAGGCAATTTTGGTCACTCGGCGTTCGTGCCGGCCACCTTCGAAGGGGGTCTCAAGAAACGCTTTGACACAATCCAAAGCATCGGGTATGGCAATGAAGCGCGCAGGTAAACACAGCACGTTTGCATTGTTGTGTTGACGGGCCAATACGGCGATATCTGGCCGCCACGCAATGGCTGCCCGAATGCCCGCGTGTTTGTTTGCGGTCATGGACACTCCGTTGGCAGAGCCACAAATCAGAATGCCCAAGGTGTCGCCTTCTGAAACCGCTTGTGCCAATGGGTGGGCGTGATCTGGGTAATCAACGCTACCACCATCGGGAGTACCATGATCAATGATTTCTATTCCTTGATCAGTAAGCCAGTTCATGAGTGTTGTTCTCAAGTCACCTCCAGCGTGATCATTTGCCAAGTGAATCCTCATGTCCCGAAGTTCACGGTTTCCGGACCTTGTGTCATCCACACAAAAATGTGAATTCGCACCTTTCACTGTTGGAAACCCGATAGAAAGAAAATTTGGTGGTTTGGTGCTCTTAGAGGCTTGTTGAATCCACCTCAAAAACCAAATTTTTTGGGGTATGAATTCTGCTCATAATTCACACAGAGAATGGAGTGATGTACACACTCGGATGGAAGGCCAATTTCCCTGAATCGGAGTTGTACCCATTCCCAAACAAATTGTGGATGGGGTCCACAAAAGCTTGATTATCACCTTTTCGTAGACGTCGATAAGTCGTGATAACACGAACAACCTTGTGGAAGACCATTGCCTCCAAACAAATGGACCTTGAGTTATCAGACCTATCAACAGGCCTACTACATCTACTACTTCTTTTCTTAAGAAAAATGAATAATACATAGTTGGGGTAAAAACTCAGGAATGGGATGGAGTGTGTTGGATGTGGCGAACGAACTTGCCGGTGTGAAAGGGAGGATGAAATACGGTGTGTTGTTCTGGATGCTCCAGATGCTGTCTGCCGTGGTGTGGGGACAAGACAGTTCGTTTGTGGAGTATCGGTTTGCAGAAGGGGAGGTGAGTAGCCGAGGAATGTTGGTAGATGGAATTCCTTCTGGTTATTGGACATCGTTTTACGAGGATGGCACGAGAAAGAGCGAAGGAAATTGGCTGTCTGGTGATTTGGTTGGTGAATGGGTGTTCTATGATGGTCAAGGACGGATCCAGACAACCCTGAATTACAGTCTTGGTCGCAAGAATGGTTTGGAGCAACAGTGGGATACACTCGGCGCATTGACACGCTCTTTGCCTTGGGAAGAAGACACGTTGAATGGCTGGGAAGTTGGGTATGACCCAAACGGTGCAGAGGTGGAGCGAATTCCATGGAAATCAGGTCAAAAAGAAGGAATTGCCTTGCAGTATGCGGTGGACGAAAATGCAGAAAGGAGGATTGTAAGGCGAATGGGTTATCGTGAAGATTTGCTCCGATGGGTGGAGGATATCAACCGGTATGATGACCAGGGCCGACAGACTGGAAAATGGATGACGTTTTGGCCCAATGAACGGGTGCGTAAAGAGGGTCCCTACGAGCGAGGTCTTCAAGAAGGAGTCTTTAAATTCTTCAATCGAAATGGTGACTTGGAGCGCACAGAGACTTACAAAAGGGGTGAGCGTGTCTTGGATGCTCCAGAATCGGTGGCTTTGGATTTACGTAAGTCCTATCACTCCAATGGCGAAGTAGCCAGGCAAGGTCCTTGGCGTGAGAATACACCCATGGGCTCACACCGGTTTTTTGATGAAGCTGGTCATTTGATTGAAGTCAAAGTCTTTAGATCCGGGGTGCTTCATGCGACAGGTATGTTGGACAGTTTGGGGAGAAGGTCTGGGGAATGGACATTGTTTTGGAAGGAAGGTGCACGGAAGGAAACGGGGAATTATCTGGAAGGAATGCGCGACGGTGAATGGACGTTTTATGCCCCCGATGGTCGGGTAGAACAAGAAGGGGGCTATCGGGCAGGTGATTGGCACGGCACTTGGAAATGGTACCACATAGATGGCATGTTGCACAGGGATGAGCGTTACCGTAAAGGCAAAGAGGATGGGGAGTTTGTAGAGTTGTCCATCGATGGAGACACACTAGCCAGGGGCAGCTATGAGCGGGGTTTGAAACAAGGTGATTGGTTGGAACACGTCAATGATGACCGCCGTACGGGCAAGTACTTAGATGGTGAACGCGACGGACAATGGCGGCACACTTCTTCCGAAGGCAAAACCATATTTGAAGGTGAATATGTCGCTGGCATTCCCACAGGTCAGCATGTCACATTCTGGCCCAATGGAATTCGTGCCTCTGTGGGTTCTTATGAAGGTGGGTTGCCTGAAGGAAATTGGCGTTACTTCGACACCATGGGTGTGGTGAGATTGGTCAGACAGTATCGAAGTGGAAGGATTGTCAAGGTAAATGGCTCCAAAACGGATCGTTGATGGCTGACAAAAACGAATTGACGGGTTCTTGGCCTGCAGATTGGATGGACGCCTTGCCATCTGCTTTGCTGTTGTTGGTCGACTCAAAAGTGGTGAACGCCAATGAGCGTGCTCGATTTTTGCTTGGCCTGAGTAAGGGTTTTGAAGCTTTTGACTGGTTGCAGTCTGCTTTGTTTCAATGGCGGAATGAAGACAGGACTTACTACAACGCTTGTTGGGGAGATGTGGTTCCAAGTGAGCGCATTCCGGTGCGCATGGAATTGGTCTTAAAGCGCGGAAAGCAACAGACTTTTCAGTGTGAAGTCCGTTTGACACCTGGCCCGAATGGGACGGGTTTACTGCAGCTTGTTGACATTAGTGAGCAACAGTTCAGGCAGCAGGCGCTGCAGGACCGGGAGGCCCATTATCGCCGGTTAAATGACATTGCACAGGAAGGCATTGTGTTGGTCAAGGAGGGGATTGTTTTAGATGTCAATACCCGGTTTTTGGTGATGATGGGCCTCGAGCATCCAGAGGAAGTCATTGGAGACTCTATCAAGCAGTTGGGATTTAAGCGCCTTGGAAACCTTGAACCTATTGTGGGAAGTGGCGTCATTGATCGGGCTGATTGGAACCTCATCAATAAAGCAGGAGAGACCCTTCACCTGGACATCGGAAAAGGAAAACTTGAGGATGGCCTTGAGGTTTGGATGATGTACGATGTTTCGGACCGCAAGCGGATTGAATTTGATTTGGTGCAAGAGCGCGAGCGATTCAGGTTGCTTGTTCAGAGCTCGCCAAACGGAATTGTGTTGTTGGTGGATGAAATGGTGCGTTTTGCCAACCCCGTGGCACATGACCTTTTCGAGAACATTGACGTGGAGGGGATGAAATTCGAGGCGCTTTTTCCAGCGTCGATGTCGAAGCGAATCGGAACCTCAGCCAAAGAGACGCGTTCTGGAAGGTCAGTGTCTGAGTGGGAGGTTGAATTGCCCGGGGGCAAGCGCATCATGCTGAAGTGGAAGCTGACCATCTTTGATGGCCAACCCGCTGTTCAGGTCAATTTATCGGACGTTACGGACAGGTATTCTTTGATGCAAGAACGCATTCGTGCGGAGGTTGCCGAAGAAGCCAACCAACAGCTTACCCAACAAATTGAGCAGCGTATTGCCGCAGAATCTGCGTTGAAGGGGGCCACAGCACGTCTTCGGTCGATTGTAGAGTCCGGAGAGGACTTCATCATTTGGACGGCTTCTGAAGACCATCATGTAACGAGCGCTAACGCCAACTTCGATAAATGGCTTGCATTGGAGGACGCCTCTAGTGACAATGAAAGCAGGAGTGTGGCGCTGCAAGGCCAGGTATTGATCAGTGTTGATCTCAATGGATTCGACATTAAGGACCGTTTTTCGAGGGCGTTGACAGGCAAGCCCCAGCGGTTTGAGTGGGCTGTTAGCCGGAACGAAACAGATGGTGCAAGGCGTTGGTTACAGCTGTTTTTGAACCCCATTGATTCACCAGGAAGTAAACCTGAAATCAGTGCGATTGCCTATGACATAACAGAGCGCAAGCTGATTGACCGTAGGATTCGCGACGCCCTGAAGGAGAAAGAGATTTTGCTGCAGGAGGTCCACCATCGGGTCAAAAACAACCTTCAAATCATCCACTCTATTCTGAATTTGCAGAAGAAATTTGTGGATGACGAAAAGACCATTACGGGCTTAGAAGAGATCCAGAATAGGGTCTCGACCATGAGTGTTATTCACGAGACTCTGTACCAGAATACGGACGTCTCGCGAATCAGCTTCCCGAGCTACATAAAGCGGATCGCGGGCAACATTATTCAGAGTTACCGGAGTGAGACGCAAGTGGAATTGGTGACGGAGTTGGAAGACGTCGAAGCCCCTCTGGATCAGGCAATTCCATGCGGTTTGATTTTGAATGAGTGGGTTTCAAACGCGATGAAATATGCGTTTGTGGGCCGTAAGAAAGGCACCATTACGGTGAAGCTTTGGGTGCAAGATTTGCCCGATGTTGAAGAAGAAGAGGAGGTGTTCATCGAGGTAAAAGATGACGGGGTTGGTTTGCCCGAAGGATTCGACTGGAGCGGCCGTGACTCGTTGGGTCTTTACCTGGTTCAGGCCTTGAGCGAGCAACTCGATGCTCAGTTGACTGCAGAATCGGATGAGGGTACCCGCTTTTTGATTAGCTTTCGGCGACCTAAAAACCTGTTTGACGGATAAACTGTTCGAATTAATCGAACTATTCCACAAGTCAACGGACCTTAACCCGTAGCCATATGTCTATCAACATTCTGGTAACTGAGGACGAGAGCATCGTTCGCAAAGACATTGAACAGACCCTCGAGAAGATTGGGTACAACGTTGTAGGATCGGCCGACAACGGAGAAGACGCTATTGACCTCGCAGTGCGGCTGAGGCCCGACGTGATTCTGATGGACATCATGTTGAAGGGCGACATGAACGGCATTGCAGCAGCGGAGGAAATAAAGCGCACGTTGGATGTTCCCATCATCTTCTTGACGGCTTATGCTGACCGCAGTACGTTGGGTGAAGCAAAGCTTGCAGAACCACACGGATACATTTTGAAGCCCTTCAAGGATGTAGACCTGCAGACCAGCATTGAGATGGCCATCCACAAATTCTCCAAAGAGCAAGAGGCCAGGCTCGAGAATGAGTTCTTGCGGAACATGGCCGAGCACAAAGAATCGGCAGAGTATTTGTTCGTGAAGAACCGCAGTCGGTTGATGAAGATCGACCACAACGACTTGCTCTTCATTGAGGCGTTGAAGGACTATGTGGTGGTGCACACTCCAGAACAGAGTTTCACCATCCACAGTACAATGAAGGATGTGGAGAACAAGCTAAGTGAGCGTCGGTTCATGCGTGTTCACAGAAGCTACATCGTGAATTTGGACGCCATCCACAGCATCAAATACTCCATGATCCAGGTGCGTGACATGGAAAAGGAAATCCCCATTGGCGGCAGCTACAAGGACTTGCTTGCGAGCAGGATCAATCTGCTCTGAGTCATTGGATAAGGCTTAAAAAAGAAAACCCCGGAGATCGTCTCCGGGGTTTTTTTGTGCTCCCCCACCTGGACTTGAACCAGGGACCTACTGATTAACAGTCAGTCGCTCTAACCAGCTGAGCTATAGGGGAATGCTCAGTCCCATAAAATAGGGAGCGCAAAGATACGCCGTTTCTTTAATGATTGCAATGTCTGAGGGCCCATAAAGAGGCGCACTATCTTTGCCGCTGATTATTTCAAGATGTCATTTGATTCTTCTTCAGTGCTTGCGGTGGGTACCGTTGCCTTTGACTCCATCAAAACCCCCTTCGGCTCAAGAGAGCGCATTGTGGGTGGTGCAGGCACTTACATCGGTTGGTCGGCCAGCACAAAAGGCGTTCGTACCGGACTGGTAAGCATAGTGGGGGATGACTTTCCACAAGAGGAGCTCAACCGGATGGAAGCCTCAGGAATGTTGGTAGAGGGCATTGAGCGAAAAGCGGGGGGGAAGAGTTTTTTCTGGTCTGGTTCGTACCACATGGACATGAATGGCCGAGACACTTTGGCCACGGAGCTGAATGTTTTGGCTGATTTTAATCCTGTTATTCCTGAAGCTTGGAGGTGCGCCAAGTGGTTAATGCTGGGAAATATTGATCCCAATTTGCAGGCGTCTGTTTTGGATCAGCTCGACGAGCGGCCAAACCTGGTGGTATTGGACACCATGAACTTTTGGATGGACATCGCCATGGAGCCATTGAAGGCGGTGATTGCGCGGGTCGATGTTCTTACGATCAATGACGAGGAGTCTCGCCAGCTATCAGGTGAACGCAGTCTCATCAAGGCGGCGCGGTGTATTTTAGAAATGGGTCCGCGTTACTTGATTATCAAGAAAGGAGAACACGGTGCGTTGTTGTTTCACAACGGTGCCGATGGGGTAGAGTACTTCTTCTGTCCGGCGCTTCCGCTAGAAGAGGTGGTGGACCCCACGGGTGCGGGTGACTCTTTTGCGGGCGGCTTTATTAGCCACCTGGCTTCAGTGGGTCAGACTGACTTTGAGTCTATGAAGGAGGCTGTCGTTGTGGGCAGTGCTTTGGCCAGTTTTACGTGCGAGTCTTTTGGCACGGAAGGCATTTCTACCATTGAGCAAGCGGCCCTGAATGCGCGCTTGGCGCAATTCAGAAAGATGACCCGCTGGGAAGAGCAACGGGTGGAGGTGTCACTTTGAAGCGACCAGGTTGATGCGCAGTGCGGGGTCAATTGGCGCCCCGTTTTCCCACCACTCAAAGTGCAGGTGTGGCCCGGTGCTGTGGTCCCCTGAGTTGCCAATAATGGCAATGACCTCACCTTGAACCACCCGATCACCGGCGCGAACTTCCAGTCTGCTATTGTGCATGTAGACCGATAGTTTGTCTCCGAGATGTTGCAGGATGACGGTGTGCCCCCCACCGGCAGTAAACCCCGCAAAAACAACAGTACCCGCGCCCGCCGCTTTGACCGGACTGTTTTCTGGGGCGACCAAGTCAATGCCCCAGTGCTCTACGGCAGGGTTCCAACCATCTGACACCTGACCGTCAACAGGAGACAGCCAAAGGCCCGTGTCATCGAGCCCTCCGCTGCGGCCAATTGAAAAGGCGTCTTCCTCTGCCACTTCCATCCGCAAGCGTTCTAGAGAGGCATTGGGGCCGGCCGTTGTGACCGGGTTGCTCGATGATGGGTTTTGACCAGCGGTATCCAATAACGACTCAGGGGACATGCGCCCCTCAATGACCGCGATCATGTTTTCGAGGTATTGGGCCTGAATGTCGAGTTCTCTTGACAAGGAATCGGTGGCCATCCATGCGTCCTTTTGCATTTGACGCGTTTCGGTGGACACATAACCGGGTACCACCCATTCGCGCAGGGGTGTCAATGCAACAACCGCATAGGTCACCCCGATGATGGTGATGACGGTGGCGGTCGCCATCCAACGGAGTTGACCCGGCTTGACCCGAAGGGCCCATTTTTCTGCAAATGTTCCTTCTTCCTGCAGGATCAGCCGATAGTCGTTGCGCTTTTGGGGCTTTCGCTTGGGCGCTTGATGTGGCTTATTCGATTTCATCTGAGTCCAAAGATGGCAGAGAACATGGCAGTGTGCCGGGTATTTTGCAGATGGGGCGGTTCTATTGCAATATTTTCGCGGCTGTTGAGTTTGCAGAACGCACTGTTGCACATCATGCATCGAACCCCCACAACCAATCACCAGCCCATGACATCGAGGTGGAGAAGTCTGTTATCAGGGCGGGTTGTGTTTTCACTCCTGCTGGTGCTTTCTGTATTGTGGACCGGTTGTAGTACGCAGCGAGACGGGCGTGCATACAGGGCTTATCACAACACAACCTCTCGTTTTAACGGCTTCCACTTTGCGCGCCTGGCCATGGAGGAAGCCGATCAAAAATTAGCGGAGTCGCAAGAAGAAAACTGGGACGAAGTGATTCCGCTGTTCTTATATGGAACCGAAGATCAAGCTGATTTTTTGTACCCACTGATGGAGCGGGCGATTGAGAAGTGTTCGCGCGTTGTAGACCGACACGCCATGACGCCGCCGTCGAGTTTGAAGAAGGATTTCAAGCGGCCTCAGCTCAATCGGTGGATCGATGACAACTACACGATCATCGGAAAGGGACACTTCTACAAAGGAGACTTTGTCAAGGCCGAAGAGGTCTTCAAGTATTTGCAACGAAAGCACAAAGAACCGGATAGCCAGGTAGCGGCCGGTGCCTGGTTGGCGCGCACGTATATGGCGTTGGAGAACATGCCTAAAGCCAACTCGGCACTGCTTAAGGCGGTGGGAGAGCGAGACGCATCTGAAACTTTGCGCGCGGATGCTTTTTTGGTTCAAGCGGACTTCCTTTTGACGCAGAACAATTTTGAGGAGGCCATGGCATCGATCGAACGGGCCATCCCGTTGATCAAGAAGAAGAGGGAACGTGCCCGCCCCATGTTTGTGTTGGCTCAACTGAAGCAGCGCTACGGACGCAACCAGCAGGCCATCGACTTGTTTGAGGACGTGGTCAAGCTAAAGACGCCTTACGAAATGGAGTTCCAGGCGCGCATGCAGCAGGCCCTGGCGTACGATCGAAGGGGGGGGAGAAGCGAAGAGATTCGGGAGCTGTTTTACGACATGCTCGATGACGACAAGAATGAGGCATACCGAGACCAGGTGTTCTACGCCTTGGCTCAAATCGAACTCGAGGAGCTCAATCGTGAAGAGGGCATGGATTATCTGCGGGACGCTTTGGCGGAGGATTCTGGAAACCGGAGGCCACGTATGAAAAGCTTCTTGGCTTTGGCGGATCTCCACTTAGAAGACCGGTCTTATGAGTTGGCTCAAGCATACTATGACAGCACCTTGTCCAATATGGACGAGGACCACCCCCGTTATGCGGAGGTGCGGAACAATGCGCGGAGCCTGACTGAGCTTGTGGAGCAGTTGACGGTGATTGTGCGCAATGACAGCCTTCGGGAGCTTTGCAACCTGGACGAGGACAGCCGATTTGCCAGGTTGGAGGAAATCATTGAGGACTTGAGGGTGGCGCAAGAGGCGGAGCAAGCGGAGGCGGAGCGCTTGGCAGAGGAGGCCATTCAGGCCAGTTTCAATGGCCCGGGCAGCGCGACCGCTTTTTGGCCGTACAACCCAAGGTTGAGGACCGCGGGACTGTCCTTTTTCACCGACCGATGGGGAGATCGGATATTAGAAGATGATTGGAGGAGAAGTCGAAAAATGGCCTCTGCCTTTGGGACCATTGATGATGTGGTAGACGAAGTGTCTGCTGTGGACTTGTTGTCCTCCGGTGGGGAGCTTCCGACGCCAGAGGAGCTGATGGAGGGTTTGCCCTGCGAAGAGGAACAGCGAAATGAGGTGGATGTAGAGACAGCGACGGCGGTCTATCAAAGCGGGGTGATTTACAAGGAGAAGCTCGAAGACACAGACAACGCCATCGAGGCCTGGGTGGACCTGTTGGATCGCTACGAAGAGAGTGGCGAGCATCCGCTGGCCCACTATCAACTGTACAGGACTTACCTGTTTTTGGAAGAGACGGAAAATTATGCGAACCCGTTCTGCAGCACCTGCAACTCTCAGTATTGGGCCGATCAGATTTCATTGCGTTACCCAGACAGCGAATGGGCCCAACTTGTTGAGGATCCTGATTTTGTTGATTTCGAAGAGCAGCGCAGGTTGGACGAACTCGCCGCCTACGAGGCCCACGTCATTCGTTACTATGCTCAAAAGGACTACCAAGAGATTCTGACAGAGATCAACGCGATGATGGATACGGTTTCTAATCACACCCAAGAGTGCCGGTACCGCTTTTTGAAGGCACAGTGCATTGGATGGTTGGACGGACGTGCCCGGGGGCGCGACAATTACATCGACGCCTTGAAGGAGGTGGTCGCCAGTTGTGATTCCACAGAACAAGGGGTGGCGGCACAAGAGATTCTCGCGGGTCTGGGTGAGGGCAGCAAGCAATCGAAAGAGGAGAAAACAGGCGTTGTTCCGAACATGCCAGACATGGGGAATTACATCGACAAGCCTGTCCTAGAGCATTATTTAGGGGTCATCATACCTGTAAAGGATGGAGATGCAGAGGGCACGAAAGCAGCCCTGTCTGACTTTAACCGGCAGTATTTCGCCAGCGCTGAGCTCAAGGTCACCAGCAACCTGTTGGACAGAGAGAATCAATTGGTGTTGGTCAAACAGTTTGTCAGAAAGGACAGGGCTATGGATTACTACCGGGTTTTGACCGGAAACCGGGAGTCGATGATTGACTTTAACACCAGCGGATACAAGACGTTTGTGATTCACACAGAGAACTACGTTGAGCTCTTCAAGAGTAAAAATGTAGACGGTTACCGCATCTTCTTCGACCAGTACTACCTTCGGGAGTGAAAGTCTTCTTCGGACGG
>CAJQJX010000001.1 GCA_905478795.1 uncultured Flavobacteriales bacterium | reverse complement strand
TGAAAGAGTTGCATCTGCAACCTCGGGCCCCATTCGCATAGCAGGACACCATGCCCGGTGGCCATTTTGAACGGGGCTGCCCTTCCCTCAGTAATGCGAAAGTAGATATACGCAGTCCCGACGGGATTGCGCTAGTGTTCGGTGAGGTGGTCGTCTAGGGGGAAGCGGTAGCGGGGGCCGTAGAGGCCTTCGGGGATGCCTTGGCCCACGGAGATGGCCATGGTGACCGTGGCTTCAGCAGGGAGGCTGAGGAGGGCGCGGACCTTGTTGGGGTCAAGGCCCTCCATGGGGCAGCTGTCGAAGCCAGCGGCTTGGATGGCGAGCATAAACTGCGCGGCAGCGAGGGCCACGCTCTTGTCGACCCAAGCGGATCGCTTTGCAGACTCCATGGCGGCTACGTTGGGACCAACTTGATCGCGGTAATAGGCGGCAGTGCCCTCGTTCTGCTCCGATTCGTAATGGGATTGCAGTGCTGCCGCACGGCGAGCGCAGAGGTCGGGACGGCCGATGAAAAAGACGAGTTCGGCCGAGGTGGCCGCAGCGGGTTGGGAAAGGCAAGCCTCAACCGCCGCTTCTCTTTGTGCAGAATTTGGACGGACCCAATGGAACTCCCAAGGCTGCAGATTGTTGGAACTTGGAGCGAGGTGCGCTGAGCGCAGTGCCGAACGCATCACCTCTTCGGGAACAACGGCATGGCTATAACGTCGGACACTCCGCCGAGCTGCCGCCAATTCCTCAAAATTCAATTCTCCGCCTCCTGTCTTGATGTGTTCCGTCATGGTTGGAGTACATTTCCCGCTTGTTCTTGTTCGCATGACCCACCGATCATTCGATTTTCTGACCACCCTCCCCAGCACATTTGACGATGGGCATGCCCTGCGCAAGTTCTGGCGCAGTTCACGGAGGTTTTTCGCCTTTATCATCCTCTCGTTGGCCGCCACGGTCAGTGCCTTGGCGCGCAAACTCAGTGGCGCCAATCACGCGAGCCTATACCGCCCCTACATGTGGTATTGCCGCAACATCCATCGGTTCACCGGGATTCGAGTCACCGTGGAAGGCGAGCTGCCGGACCATGCGAGCGTACTGGTGGCCAACCACAGGACCTACATCGATGCGGTCATGGTCCCCTCTCCCCACCCCCTTGTTTTCGTGGCCAAGGCAGAAGTCAAGCGCTGGCCCATCATCGGATGGGGCGGCAACGCCATCCGCACCATTTGGGTCAAGCGATCCAGTGCCGAAAGCAGAAAAGCCACCCGTGTTGAGGTGCGCAAGCGCATAGAGGACGACCTGTCCATCATCATCTTTCCCGAAGGCACCACCCACCGCGGGCCCGACCTGCTGGAGTACAAAATGGGCATGTTCAAAATGTGCGCCGATGGAGGTTTTCCCATCTGCCCCATTGCCATGGAGTACCGCCACCAAGATGTGTCTTGGGTATCAGATTCCAAGTTTATCCCCCACGCCTTCAAGGTCTTCGGCCACCGCTACATCGATGTAGCGGTGCGTTTTGGTGAGGTCCAATACGGGGACGACCCTGTGGAATTGAGGCAACGCCTGCGCGATTGGACCGCCAAGAACTGTCTGGAGATGCGCGCCAACTTCGACGCCCAAGTCCAAGGCGGCCAAGGGCATTGATGGATCCTGCTCAGGCGAGCTTATCCGGGTGCTTGTCTTTGACGTGCTGGGCGATGGGCAGAGAATTGCCGTCTTCATCGATCCTCACGAACACCAGTTTGGTGGTGGTCACAACCGCCTCTTCGTGGCTGTAGACGTTGAACTTCCTGGCTTCTACAGCAATCTTGATCGACTTGTTGCCGATCCGCACGATGTCGCCATAAATCTTGATGAGGTTGTTTTCTTTGACCGGTGATTTGAACAGCACCTCCTCCACCTTCAGGGTCACCATATTGGGGCTAAAGCAGACTTCATTGACAAAGGCCACGGCCAATTCATCGATCCAACTGAGCATGGTTCCCCCAAAGAGGTTATTGTGCACGCCGAGGTCGTGCTTCTTGCACACTTTTGTTCCGAGCAATCGCATGCCACAAAGGTCCATCTTTGCAACCTGATTCACAGCATCATGTCCACTGCACACTTCCTAGGCCGCTGGGCCACGTCCCTTCTGGTTTTAAGCGCCTGTACTGCAGGCACGGCCCAGCAGTCCGTCGCCATCGATCATGACTTTAGCGATTGGAATGGCACGGACGCCGTCGCCGTCGCCGATACCAGCGGCCCACTAGAGGCTGTCCGTTTTCGTGCAGATGGAGAGCGTATTTACTTCCTCCTGGAGTACGACCGCATCATCGCCCTCGACGAAAGCATCATCCCCCACGGCACCAAAATTGCCCTCGACCTCGATGGCAACGCCAACACCGGTCAAATTGTCGGGGGGTTTCAAGGGGCCGAGATGGTGGTCCACCTCGCTGACCGTTATGTCAATACCTCGCAGTCCGGTGGCACTACGGCCCAATCGTCTTTGAATGATGCCCAAGTGCGCATGGCCCCCACCTACGGAGGCAGTGTGCACGAAGTGGCCATCGACCGGGGTGTCAACGGCTTTGCCAACCTCGGCAACGCCATCCGCTGGTCCGTGCGCTGCAGTTCCGGACAGCAAGTCAGCAACGAGAGCGGCACCGCTCTGTCCAACGTGGATCCCGTATACACGGCCCTGCCGTTGGAACGTTCGGAAGGAACCCAAATGCGCGTGGCGTTCTGGAACATGAACCGGCGCATGGATGAGGCTTCGGCACAAGGGGCCATGGAGCGCATCCTTCAGGCCATCCAACCCGATGTACTCGCCATGAGCGAGGTCGAGGATTTCTCGGCCGACTTCGTCCGCGACCTGCTCGATGCCTGGATGCCCTTGACCGAAGGCTCTTGGCACGTGGCCAAAGACGACTGGGACCTGATTGTGGCCAGCCGCTGGCCAATCGACGCCACCTATCCCGAAGTGTACAGGCAGTATCCAGTGCTCATCAACACAGGTGACAATGGAGACTGGATGGTCACCGCCAGCCACCTCAAGTGCTGCAATGGTGCGGAACAGCGCCAAACCGAAGCCGACGAGTACATGGCCTTCCTTCGCGACGCCATGACACCAGGAGGCGAGGTCAACCTCACCGAACGCACGCCCGTTGTTTATGGAGGCGACCTCAACATGGTCGGACCCGGACAAGCCATGCACACCTTGCTGACCGGCGACATCGCCAACGAAGCCGACAACGGCCCTGACTTTGGACCAGACTGGGATGGCACCGCCCTCAAGGAACTCAAAGGGCTTCAGACCGATCAGCCCATGAACTACACCTGGCGCAACGACAACAGCCAATGGCCTGCCGGCAAACTCGACTACATGCTCGTTCAGGATGGCGTGGTGGAAGTGTTGGGCAACTTTGCCTTAGAGACCGCTTCTATGTCCAATCAGCGCCGCACACAATACGGCCTCAATGCTGGCGACGACATGCAAGCCAGCGACCACCTCATCATCGTGGCGGACCTGCGCAAGCACGACCGCCCCGGCACCAAGCCCGCCAAGCAGCTCAAGCAAATTGACTGATCAGCGGCGTTGGCCGACCTGGAAGACGCGGTTGATGTTGAACCCAAAATAGAGGTCACCATCTTGCCATGAACTGCTCGTCTCTGAGAGAAAGGCACGTTCAAACATGCCGCGACTGTTCGTGATGTGCAACTGGAACACATGGCCTCCTGTTTCGATATCGAGGCCCAGTGACAGCGAATTCACATAATCATCTTCGATGGGACGCGGCAACAGATAGTGGTACTCACCGTTCACGGAAAGCCGGTTGTTGAGTTTATAGCGAAACCCTGCGCCTAGGGTGGCTACATCATTGGCACGATCCGCGCGGTCCACCAAGTTCCTGTGCACCAGCGAGGGAATCAACGCCAGCGACACATCGGGCGAACACTTTCGGGCCACCACAACCTGGTTCACAAAACTCAAGCGGTGCACGCCTTTGCGCTCCAAGCCATCGACGGGAAACCGCAGGCCATCCCGCATCAGCACTGAGTAGGCTGTGAGGCTCACCGGTGAGCCTCCCCCCATTTGCTGTTCCACAAACCGCCACTTGGCATTGGCCTCGAGCGTTTTGCCAAAACCCGAACGCGCAATCCCCACCTGCAGCTGGTCCGTAATGCCATAATCCAGCCCCATCCGCATTTGAGCGTTGTCGAGGCCAAACAGGTCATACCAACCGTCGCTGATGCGCCCAAATCGGTGGGCAATGATGAAGTTCATCTCACCCTTGCCCGACGTTTCAGGACTCTGAACATTGATGATGCGCCCAGCCTTGAACACGGAAGTCACCAACTGCGGGCCGGTGGGCTCATCGAAAAATCCCATCAAATCATCCTGCCCAAAGAGGGGGTGGACCAGAGAAGCACCCGCGCACAGCAGGGCGACCAACCATGGACTGCGCATCATCGAGGTTCAAGGTTTGCCGACAGCGTCACTTCAATGATTTCGGCAATGTTCTCCGAAACCACCTTTGGAATGTCAATGTCGTGGTCTGTACAAGGCACCGAAAACGCCGCCACAATGGACCAACCTGTTTCGCTTCGCGTCATGGTTCCTTTTACCTCGCGCTCCAAGGCGACACCATGCATCTCAAGCACGCCTTTGGCTGTCACCTCCTGCTCGCCTTGAGCACCTGTGTCCAGCCCGCTCACCGTGCCCCGAAAAGACGCCTTGGGGAATTGCTCGGACTCCATGTAGTTCTCATTGAAGTGCTCCTCCATCAAGGCCTTTGGAAAATGAAAACTCAGGATGGGGACCTGAAACGCAATCTGGCCTGTGGCCGCATCGAAAATGCTCGATGCCTCGTGACTCTCGGCCTGAATGTCTTCAAGTGGAGTCTCCGACAGAAAAGCAATGTGGGCACTGCGCGTCGCGAATTGCTGGGCTTTGGCACCAAAACCGCAGCCCATGACCAAGAAAAAGAGAAAGGCTCTGTATGACATCAGTTGTTAGGTTTTCCGGCGTCAATCCAGGCGGAGAAACGCACGATGGAACAAGAGTCCAGCTTGCCAGACTGCGGCATCAACAAAGGGTCGTCAGGAGACCGGTCCATCCGGTCCAACATGGTTTCTGCATGCCCTGCGATGTCGGCATACTCCTCGAATCCAATGCCCGCCGCAGGCGACCCACCAGAATGACAGCCTTGGCAATGGTCTGCAACTAGGGGCAGGATATCTGCTCCGTACCCCACATCTATGGTGTTACAGTCAAAAGGCGTCCCCAAGGATTCAAGATCGTCGTAGGTACAACCTGCTGCCATCACCGCAATAAATAGGGCGACCGCCCAAGATGTGAATCGCATCATAACACCCAATATAATGTTGTTCTTCGGTGACGGAAAATTTTAATCCTTCAGGTGCTGGTCCCGCGCCAGTTCGCGTTCAATGATCACAATGGGCCAAATACATAGCACTGTGAATGCCACGAATAAAGCCACCTGTGAAGATTCTCCCTGCCAAAACAAAGTACACGGAATGGCTGCGGCTAAAAGCGGCCATGCATAGAGTGCATACAGGTCCACACACCGCCGGTTCGCATAATCCCATGCCGCCTGTGAAGCCTTGGATCTCCGGGTGCGATAACCGAACATATCGTTGGGCTTGGCAGGCATGTTCCGACGAATCAAAGCCTGCAAAATCCAAAGGATTGCACCGGGCAACAGATTGAGCGCCAAATTGCCCCACGTGAATTGAACCGCCAGATCCATGAACCTTCGTTTCCTCAAATCTCGTGTATTCGGACTCAACGGAGCACTCCTCGCAGCGGCTTGTGCCTTCAGCTTTGGGTGCGCTGACACCTCTATCGGCACTTCCCCCCTGCGCATGCTCCACCTCCAAGAGGAAGGAAGCTGGCGTGCCGTGGAGGCCCTGTCGGCTTCCGAAGCTTGGTTCGCCTCTTCCAACGGGGAATGGTTGAGGGTCACCCTTGAGGCGGGCAATGCCACCCGCACTGCGCTCAGGGACGCGGTTCCCAATCCAGCAGATTCCTCTGTCGGCACCCACTTCAGGGGCTTGGCCTTGGCCGACGGTGGCCTGATCGGCACGGCCGTGGGCAGTCCGGCCCTCATCCGGCGCGGCGCTTTCGACCGTGACGGGTCGATCACAGGACCGCGCACCACGGTGTGGCAGGAAAACGATTCTTCGGCCTTCATGGATGCGGTCATTTCCCTGGACGACACCACCCTCATCGCCATGGGCGACCCCATCGATGGATGCCTGTGTGTTGTCCGATCCGTGGACGGGGGCCGCTCATGGGAAAAGGTGTCCTGTGGCTCCAATGGGCAAAAGGTCCCCCAGGCCAAGAAGGGTGAAGCCGCCTTTGCCGCCTCCAACGGGAACCTGAGTGCGGTGGGCGATACGGTATGGATGCTGTCCGGCGGCGGGGCCTCTCGGGTCTACCGCAGCACCGACCGGGGGAAGAACTGGATGGCAACGCCCTTACCGCTCCAACAAGGCGGAACCATGACCGGCGGGTTTTCTATGGATTTCGCCGACGCTTCCCATGGCATCGTCTGGGGCGGAAATTGGGAAGCCAAGGAGGACAACACCGCCCGCGCCGCCATGACTTCGGACGGGGGAACGACGTGGACATTGGTTTCCGATGGACAAGGTCCGGGCTACGCGTCGTGCGTCCGCTACCGCCCGGGATCCTTGGGCCAGCAGCTCGCACTGGTCGGTACACCAGGAGGCATCGATGTGAGCGACGACGGTGGGCACACCTGGCGCCACGTCTCTGACAGCGCATTCTACGCCGCCCGCTTCAGCCCAGATGGAGCCGCGTTATGGGTCTCCGGAAATGGCCGCATCGGGTACTTTCCCGCCTCGGATTTCGGGTGGTGATCACGCAGGACGGCAGGCCACCAACCGCGTGACCTCAGCGCGTCCCTGGTGATACGGGCCTTCGTTCAGGACCACGTCCACCGTCTCGCAATAGGCCACATCGAGGCCCGCAAAATCCCCACGCAACATGTCCTCTGTAAAGAGCATATCCAGGTTCTTGGGGCCGCCAGAATCAAAAGCCAACTGCCCGGGGCCAAACCCCTCCAACAGCAAGGTGCCTCCCGGCTTGAGCCATGTGGCCGCCAGTTGATGAAAGGAAGGGCGCACATGGGGAAGCAGGTGCAAGTAGAACAGACCAATGGCATCAAAGGACTCTCCGGGCGCCCATGTCCGACAGTCCCCCATTTCGGCTTCGATGGTCACTCCGCGTTCCAAGGCCAAGGCCACACTCTTTTGAACGCCCACTTGAGAAGCATCAAAAGACCGCACCGACCACCCCATGGCAGCGGCATGCACCGCATTGCGGCCTTCCCCATCCCCGGGGAGCAACATCCGTGCAGGGGTCAATTCCTTGAGCTGTTGCGCAAAGAAGGCGTTCGGGGCGGTACCATAAACCGAAGGCTCACCACTGTAACGGGCGTCCCACATCTTGCCCGGTGTATTCATGTCACCCATGCCCCCAAGTTCGGCATCTTGAACCGGTCGGCCGAGCCTTCAAGACAAACCCGCATGCCATGCCTCCATCTCCCGAATCACTTCGGGGATGTCTTGAATCAGGAAGTAGGTGGTTTGAATCTCGGTGGTTGTAAACGGCGTAGACATGACGCCATCCAACGTGAATTTCCGCAAGTCCAAGCGCTGGGCCCAAGCGTGATTGGTCTCGCCATAAGAGCTCATGATTCCTGCCCCAAAGGCCTTGGAAACACCTTGCTCTTCCACGAATCCAAACTCAACGAAGAACCAGTACAGCCGTTGCAAGGCCAATACAGCCTGCTCATTCCCCCGCAAGGCCACCCCAATTTCTCCAAAACGCTGCATAAAGAGGGCAAACTCCGGGTTCATTAAAGGCGGGACGTGGCCAAAGGTGTCGTGGAACATATCGGGCTCCTCCAAGTAATCCAGCTGGTCGCGCCGGCGCACCCAGGTCGAGGTGCAAAACTGACGCTGGGCCAGCAAGGCAAAAAAGTCGTCTACCGGAATTAAACCGGGCACAATAGCCAAGGACCAACCAGTCGTGGCTTGAAGCTGCTCGGCCATGCGGTCCACACGCGGAATGGCCGCATCGGTCAGGGCACTCATCTGATCCAAAGCGTCCAGATACAAGTGCGCCGCTTTCCCCGTCAGGTTTTCGCGCTGACGGCCATAAAGCAGCGACCACGTCCCATGCTGGACCTCGTCATAAAGGGGCTGTATCAATGGCGCATTCATGGCATTTCGCTCTTCTCTTTAAGATAAGAAGAAAAACGGCAAGGACACCTTCCTTCTCTCATGGAATGCAGGCTATTCAAGCACCAGACGGTCCTGTCCCAAAACCAAGCCATCGGAACCGGTCCACACCATGACATAAACACCCCGCTCCCATCCGGCGACATTCAGCATCCGCTCAGAAGAATCTGAAGCCGTGAGCCTCATGGTCTGGCGCCCCGCCGCATCCCATACCTGTAAGCGCGCTCCTTGCGCTGGCGGAACGATGCGCACCTCATCACGAGCGGGGTTCGGATACACCATGCCAACTCCACTGAACGCCTCCGCGAAGGCCCCCTCCACTCCCACCGAAACATCGCCGTTGGCAAAGGCGTATTGGCCCCGCCTCAGCCGCGAAACCTTGAACACCCCGCTTCCATTGAAGGCAGAGCCCATCTGGATTTCGTAGTCCGGATACTCTACCCAAACATCTGCTGGTGAGGCGCGCCATGCGAGAAAAGCCTGAGCCTCTGTATCGCCATAGAGGTCGAAATCGAGCTCGTCTTCATCGCCCCCTCGGTAGGTGAAGCGGGCATCCAAGAGCATTCCCTCATCTGGCCAAATGCCATCAATGGACCAGAAATGTGTACTGCTCAATTGGTCCACATAAGGGGCCTTTGCAGCAGGGGTGGCTCCGGACGCTCCATCGGGGCCCGCCCAATGGTGCTCTACCCGAACCAATGCGCTGTCTCCGTCCGCAATCGCGTCGCATCCAATGCGCATGTCCACCCAAGGCAGGTTCTGTAAAGAAGAGGTCTCCGAGATCCAATAATCCAGGTCCATTCGGCCTTGATTGAGTCTTCCTTCGGCATTCAAGGCCACCATCACCGGGGAAATCGACGTGATCACATCGGCGGTCGCATACTGTCCTCCCACTACAATTTGGGCAACTTCTCGGTTACCATCGGCGTCCCACACGGTCACGTCCAACGGCTCATTCTCGTGGTAGCCTGTGCACGCCCTCAATTTTTGCTGCAAGTGCAAGGTGGTCAAATGCCCCGTTGGCGCTCCAAGCCCCATGGTCGAACTGCTGTCCAACACCCAGGTCGAAAAGCCAGGTTGGCGAATGTGCGCATCAAACCAAGGCGTCAGGTCCACCCCCGTGGCTTCCTCCCAAGCCGCTTCCAACATCACGTCGTCCATGGCTCCGCCATAGTGGGTGGCCAGCACCGCCTGCCCCCCAGACCGAAACAGGTCGTCTCCCAAGTAATTGCGGAGGTTGTGGACCA
The DNA here is from genome assembly GCA_905478795.1 of uncultured Flavobacteriales bacterium. Taxonomy (GTDB): domain Bacteria; phylum Bacteroidota; class Bacteroidia; order Flavobacteriales_D; family Sanyastnellaceae; genus UBA8752. The sequence continues at coordinate 11,359 of CAJQJX010000001.1, read as the reverse complement.
CAGATGCTCCTTTGTTGTAGCTGTGACGGCCGTATATCTGGGCATCGGGAATGGGCGACAGCGGCCAAAACCCCTCGTCGTCTAAGTGGGCCTGCTCAAGCACAAACAACTGGTTGTCCTTGACCATCTCCACAAAATCCGCCCGACCGCTCAACAGCTCTTCGAACAGGTGGCTGGAGTACTCTGCAAAACCCTCCTTGATCCACATGTGATTGTGCACGAGCGGCGACAACATATTGCCCCACCAATGGTGGCCCAACTCGTGTCCATACAGCCCTTCGTTTTGGAAGTTGGACTGCTCCAACATGGACAAGGGATAAGCGATGTTCGTCGGGTGCTCCATGGCCCCGTCAGTGGTGATCACATATCCCACACGCTCCCAGGCATGGGGGCCCCACCAATCTTCTAAGGCATCGATGCACACAGGCAAGTCCACAAAACGGTTGCGCATGGACTGCAGGTTTCCAGGTCGGGCGGTCAAGCGAATCGGAATTTCTCCATAAACCCCGGTATGCAGCGTGTCAAAGTCCACATAATCTGAGACCGCAATGGTGCTGAGATAAGTGGGAATGGGCTGCGCCATATCGAACACGCGGCGGATGGTGTCGCCACCCAAGCTGTCTGTGGCCACAAGGTTGCCCTGACCATGCAGTGCTTTCCCCCCAGCGCTGGTCACCCCATAGGTATAGCCAGCACGCTCGCGAAAGGTGTCAAAGCATGGATACCACGCCTTTCCGTGGTTGGGTGGAATGCTGGTCAATCCTATGCCCAAGCTGTAGATGTAGTTCGTGGTCAGGTACATGCCGCCCCAATAGGGGTCCTTACCGGGCTGTCCAGCATAGACAACCTGCACCTCGTGGGGGCCATCTGCGGGCCACCCGCCGTCGGGCGCTGCGATGGAAATGGTGTCGCCCTCTTGGGCATACCCCCAGGCCACTCCATCGAGTTCTACCGCGCTCACCTCGAGGGATCCCACCAAGTCAAACCACAATTGGTTCGCCCCGGCTTCCAGCGTTTCAAAGGTGACCGTTGCCGCACCCGAAACCTGCTGAATGCCCGCGGTGGTGACGTCCAATTCCAAACCGTAATGCAAGACATCAAACGAGTCGCTGCGCGCCAAAGAGCCTGTCATGTCGATGTTGGCCGATGAGGCCGCCCGCATGGCCGCCAAATCAGACATCGGCGCATGCGCATGGCGACAACCATGGTGGAGCAAATCCCGGGGGACGGTCCTGCGCAACACGGGACCCTCTCCCTGCGAAAAAACAGGCCCACTGATGCCCAGCATCAGCAGCAAAACAAAATAGAATCGAGGCATGCCGGGAAGATACCTCAGCCAGACATCACTCCGTGCGCACCACCATCTCGTCGAGGAACAACCAGCTCTCGGAGCCTGCGGCTGCGTGCCAATCCGGGCACACCCCCGCGTTGACTGCGGTCATCCGAACATACCGCGCAGGCAGAGAGCCAGGGCGCACAATGGCGCTCAATGGAATGCGCTCCTGGCGGTCATCTCTGGCCAACACCTCGCCCACCGCAATCCGGGCCAGAGACTCCCATTGAACGCCGTCCACAGACCCTTCCCACAATACCGAGGCGGGCAGGAAAATCCAAGCATCCTGATACAGGTAGGTCCCCACTGCCACCTCTGCGATTTTTTCTGGGCGGCCCAAATCCAAGGTCGCAGACATGTCCACACCTTGTTGGGCCTGCCAAGCCCCATCCCTAAAGTCCGCGGTCCCCAGTTTACCATCGACCAAGGCGCCATCTCCTCCGCCCGTATACCATGGACTGGGCACGTACGATAGGGCCAAGGGCTGGAATGCACCATCGTGGCCATCCACAGGAAAAGCAACCTGCTGCCCCGTCCATTGGCCCCTTCGCCCCACTTCCATTCGAATCCAGCCTGGACCCTCGACCACAAAAGGCTCGCCTGCTGCCACGGAGTCCGTGACCAAGCCGTCCCAGCGCCCCCTTCCTTCGACCCCCCTGCCCAAGGCGACCACTTGAGCCTGAACATCCCCGTCTGCCTCCTTCGTCTCCAAACTAAAAGGCGGCGATTCCAAGCCGTATTGCACGCCCAGTGCATCCATTCGCTGATAATGGTGATCCAAGCGTTCCAAGAAGTCCACATAAGCGCCCTCCTTGGAGGTATGACCGGGCCCGCTCCAGTACACTTCTGCCAAGGCCGTCAACCGGGGATACACCTTGGACTCTACCTCAGGCTGGGGCGCATGCTCCGTCCACATATTGCCCTCACCCCCCAGAATGCGGCCGGGCCCATGTGTCAATGAGTCAGGCAGCGGATTGAAGCTGTAGGCCTCTTCCAAATCCGTACTCCGCAAGGGATAATCCAAATAACAGTGGCTGGTGGGCGATACGATCACGTCGGCGCCGAGGTGCACCGCTTCCGCTGCCCCGCCCATGCCCCGCCAACTCTGGACGGCGGCGCCTTCTGGCAGGCCACCTTCGAGGATCTCATCCCATCCAATGATGGTCTTCCCTTTGGACGCGAGGTACCGGCCCATCCGTTCGATGAACCAACGTTGCAGTTCCTCCTCGTTCGCCAGTCCTTCTTCTTGAATCCTCCGCTGGCACTTGGGGCACGATGTCCAACGCACTTTGGGCGCTTCGTCGCCGCCAATGTGAATGCGCGGACCGGGAAACAACGCCACCACTTCATCCAACACCACTTCCAAAAAGGCCAATGTGCTGTCATTGCCCGCGCAATAAATGTCCTTAAAAACACCCCAACGCGCAGGAACCTCCAACGGCAATCCAGTGCACCCCAAAGAGGGATATGCCGCTATCGCCGCCGAACTGTGCCCGGGCATTTCAATCTCTGGAATCACCTCGATGTGGCGCGCTTGTGCATAAGCCACCACCTCCCGAATGTCCTGCTTAGAGTAAAACCCGCCGTGTTGGCTTCCATCGGCCTCTGTGCGCCAAGCCCCAATCTGGGTCAGTTTGGGCAGCGCTTCCACTTCCATGCGCCACCCCTGATCTTCTGTTAAGTGCCAATGCAATACGTTCATCCCATGCAAGGCGAGCAGGTCGATCTGCTTCTTCACGAACGCCACATCTTGAAAGTGGCGACATCCATCCAGCAGCAGCCCTCTGTGCTCCAACACAGGCGCATCATTGAGCGTCAAAACCGGCAGAGAAAAGCCTTGACTGCAGCCCGACTCGCATTCTACAGGCATCATTTTTCGCAGCGTGATCCAACCGCGAAACAGCCCTTCGGCCGTCGCCGCCTCTACCGTCACCTCCTCCCTCGAAACCACCAAACGGTAGGCTTCATCGCCCCTGATCGACTCAGAATAGGCAAAGCGGAAAGTCGGTCCCGCATGAGGGTCCAACGCGATGTTCGCCTGCTCACACCACCCTGTAATCACCTCCTGTTCAGAGGCCCAGTCTGCTGGCCACACCACTTTCAGGCTGCCCGAACATTCAAAATGACCGCTGCCCAATGCTACGGATTGTGGCGCCGGAATCAATCCCGAAGGCCCTCCTTTGGGCAATCCATCAGCAGGGCCACAGGAGACCAATACACCCATTACAACGAGCGCGGAAAAAACAAAAGAAATGCGGGGACGCTTCATGCGCCCAAGGTCGTCAAATGCTCCGAACTGCCTCCACCAATTCTGAAACCTGTGCGGTGCAGACTGCGGTCCGACTCCGGTCAAAAAGCCGATCCGGGCCCTGTTGCTCTACCGCCATGCGACAGCTTGCATGGACCGCCTCTACGCCCGCTTCAACCAATGCTTGGGCATGCGCAGGCTTCACGCCTGCGCCCCCTACCACGAGCAATCCCGAATTGGACCATTGGCGAATCCGTTCCAGGCCGTCAACTGCCTTCGCCGCTCCTCCGCTCGTCAACACAGCCTTGATGCCCGCGTCGCGAAAAATAGCCGCACAATCTACCGTTGCTTCCACCTCGTCGACTGCCCGGTGAAAGACCACGGCATCCAAGCCAATGGCCTGATCCAACATGGCCAGCAAATCCAAATCTGGCAGGCCATCTGCATCCAATCCGCCGGTAACAACACGCTCAACCCCAAGGGCCATCAGCCCTTCAGCCTCCCTCACAATGGATCTTTTCTCTGACCTGGAGTACACAAAATCACCTTCCCTGGGGCGCACCAGAACCCGGAAGCCCAAGCCCAATTGTCGGGCCATAGCGTACGCCTCTTCGGTAAGCCCTCGACCCGGTGTCAATCCGCCTGATGCGAGGTGGGTGCAGAACTCCACCCGATCTGCCCCACCTGTCGCAGCGAGACAAACATCTTCTGGGGTAGAGGCGACCACCTCAATGCGGCACTCCGCCATAGGTCAGGCCGTCAATGCTTCGGCGAACAGAGGCAACTGGGTCATGCGGGCCTTGACGGCGTCTCCCACCCTGGCAATCACCGCATCGTCCTCTGGATGACACATCACTTCGTCCATCCAAGCCACCAGCTGCTCCATATCAGATTCAACCATGCCCCGCGTCGTGACTGCGGGTGTTCCGACCCGAATGCCGGAAGTCACAAATGGACTGCGGGTATCGAACGGCACCATGTTTTTGTTGACCGTAATGTGCGCTGCGCCCAGTGCAGCATCCGCTGCTTTGCCCGTGATGTCTTTGTTCCGGAGGTCAATGAGCATCAAATGGTTGTCTGTACCTCCGCTGATCAAATGATACCCTCGGTCGGTCAAGGCCTTGGCCATGGCCTGGGCGTTGGCCACCACCTGTTTGGTGTACGCCTTGTACGAAGGCTCCAAAGCCTCTCCAAACGCCACCGCTTTTCCGGCAATCACATGCTCCAATGGTCCGCCCTGCATTCCTGGGAATACGGCACTATCCAGCAAGGACGACAGCTTGCGTACCACGCCTTTTTGGGTGGTCAATCCCCAAGGGTTTTCCATGTCCTTGCCGACCATGATGATCCCTCCGCGTGGCCCGCGCAGCGTCTTGTGCGTGGTGGAGGTCACAATGTGACAATGCGGCATAGGATCCTTGAGCAAACCTGCAGCGATCAATCCCGCAGGGTGGCTGATGTCCGCCAACAACAAAGCCCCGACGCTGTCGGCGATTTGGCGGAAACGGGCATAGTCCCAATCCCGGCTGTATGCCGAAGCCCCACAAATCAACAACTTAGGCTGCTCCCGCTCTGCGGTCTCGGCCACCTTGTCCATATCAATGATTCCGGTCTCTTCTTCTACCCCGTAGAAAACGGGATTGTAGAGCTTGCCCGAATAGTTCACTGGAGAACCGTGGGTCAAGTGACCGCCATGGGCCAGGTCAAATCCCATGATTTTGTCGCCCGGCTTGAGGCAAGCCAGCATCACCGCACTGTTCGCATTGGCACCACTGTGCGGCTGGACATTGGCCCACTCCGCTCCAAAAAGGGTGCACAAACGCTGACGGGCAATGTCTTCGACTTGGTCCACAACCGCACATCCGCCGTAGTAGCGTTTGCCCGGAAGGCCCTCGGCGTATTTGTTCGTCAGCACTGAACCTTGGGCCTCCATGACCTGGTTGCTCGCGTAATTCTCCGAGGCAATCAGCTCCACGCCATTGGTCTGGCGCACCTGCTCCTGTTGAATCAAATCTGCAATGATGGAATCGCGCATTCTTTCTAATTGAAGGTCTAAAATTACGCGCCCTTTTGGGCTGTTTGCTCTACCCGTTGACAAATCCATGGCCGAGGTGCATCAATCCCATTTTTTGCGCCAAAAACGGGAGAAAAACCCTGTCTGGATCTCTAAATGAACCAGACAGGGCCTCCTTTCGCTTATTCTACCTCTACATGAAAGCCGGTATGCATGCCCACACCGGTTCCATCCGTCGCCTCCATTTCAAAATGGTACTCCCCTGCCTGGCCATCGGCAGGAACCAAAACCTGCACTGAAAAGGCGACCAAAGTGTCCCCAGACGTTGTGATGGATTCGGACCACACCACCGTTTCATCCGATTCGCGAATGAGCAACAGCTCAGCTTCTGAGAGGCCATCCGAATCACCCACGGTACCCTCCACAGTCACTTGGGAACCCAAGGACCAAACGGGCTCTCCTTCCCAAGAAGCGGGATCTGCTCCATCCACTGTCTGCAGCGTGAATGCGGGAATGTGATCGTTCTCCACATGGACCAATGCGATCACATCAGAGGCAGCATTGCCTTCTGCATCGACCAAAGACACCACCAAGTCCCAGACGCCGCGCGCCTCGAGTGGGACGTCAAACGTAAACGCCTCTTCTGCTTTCGTTCCGGCCAACACCCTGGTCTCCAAAAGGGCCCAATCCGTCCCTGAATTCAGCACAAACTCCTCCTCTTCACCTTCCTCATGTTCGTGGCCTTCTGCGGAATGCAAGTCCCACCGCACTTCACCCAATTCAGTATCGTCACAAAACGCATCGTGAACCGACACGCTCGTTCCTGCGTCTACTTCGATTTCATCGAACAAAACACTGGGCAATCCAGTCAAGTTTTCTGCCTCACAAATGGTGGGCGGTTCTGTATCTGTGGTCCCACATGAAACCATTCCAAAGGCGGCGAATGCCGCTACTAAAGCGTTGTAAATCTTCATCGTTAAAGTTGTTGTTGTTGTGTCGGTGGTGTCTTTTTGGCATCCCCCCGCTGTACATCCAGGGTAAAGCGGAGCGATGCCCAGCGCCCTTGGGCCACCAATCCCAAGGCGCGGTATGCACTCACATGGTCAAGCCATGCCACGTTCATCATGTTGTGCACCTCCAGTTCAAGGGCACAACGCGACCAATCCCACCCCAACTGCACTCCCCACAAGGAGGCCGAAGGGGTCATTTGTTCGTTCCGAGCTGTCCACCGTGATGCTGCAATCCACCGGTGGTTCAGCGCAGCCCGGCCCTTGTCTCCCCACCTGCGTTCCACAGCGCTGCGCATGTCAGTGGGCGCAGTAAAGGGCAGGCCTAAACCTGATTCCAAAGCCCATTGACCGAGCAGCGCAATGGACTGCTCCAAGCGCAGTGTATTTCCCGTCCAAGTCCACGCACCTTCGAGTCCTGTTCGGAAGGCATCCTTCGCCTCAAATGCATAGACTTGACCCGCATGTGCAATGGGTGCAAATGCCGCCAGTGGCGTCAGATGAATAAACCCTTTATGCAGCGCAGCAAAACCCCTCAAGTCCCAGGAAAACCCAATGGAGGGGGCTTTGCTCAACTTCATGAGTTGCCACCTGAATTCAGCACTTTGCTCGGGTTTTAGATCTGGGTTCCCCTGCTCAAAACGAAAAGTCCCATGGTGGATTCCATTGGCCCCCAGCGCATAGCTGCTTGGCGCCCTGGCGTGCAGCGCCACAGTCCAACTCCCGCGGATATGTGGATTCAATGCCAACGGGTGGTGCCAACTGACCGCACCACCAGGGAACCAACGGCTCACCGATTCTGAACGAACATCCTCTCCGACCACGCTGCCATCAGCGGCATACAAAGGTTCTGTATGGGCGCTATGGGCATTGTATACGGCATCCAGTCTCAGACCCATCCGGTCCGCTTCTAACAAGCGTTCGCCAATGAAAGAAACCCGACGACGGCTGTGGTCCGGAAGTAAAAATTCCCACCCGGAGGTGCGGCCTTCAAGCCCTTCCATTTGAATGCCGAACGCAGCACGTTGGTCTTCCCACCTTCCTTCGGCAAAGACGTGCTGTTCACCCAACGCGAGACTCAAATCACTGTCCGGCTCAGGACCAAAGCCATGGGCATGAGGGGGCGCAAATTCCCGCCTACTGTGCTGGGAAACAGACAACCGCAATGTCCTCAGCCGCCTGCCCTGGTGGCACCATTTGCCCTGGAGCTGCATGCGTTGGGCATCCTGCAGCGGCAGATCCCATTGGAAGGCATCGGCATCCTGTTCCAAATCGCTCTGATCTGGGACACCAATGATGCCGGGAAACAATCCTTGACTCACTTGACCAAATCGCCACTCTACTGTTCCCCAATCACCGTCTGCGCCAGACAACCTCAGGCCCAGAACGCCGTGCATTCCCCGCCCTGAAGTGTTGGGAAGACGCGGCGTGGACAGCTCAAATTGCCGACCGATATACTCAAACGAGGATTGCGCCACATTTCGGTTTGCATGGCGACTCAGTGACCATCCCGCATGCCATTGCAATGGACCTTTGCGGCTGCGGTGGAGCACATGAAACCGGGCCGCCGCGTCCCCCGCTCGGTATTGCATCCCGCTTTGTGTTCGCGTTCCATCGGCCTCCAGCAAGCCCATTGACGCCAAACGAATGGCGCCTCCCATGGCCTCTGGTCCCAGCCAAACATGGCCACCTCCTGGAACCGCCTCGACACCGTCGTAAAGGGCTGCATCGAGCAGCACGCCGTGATCGGCACCCCAGCGACCTCCAGCTTGAGGGACGCCATCTTCTAATACCGCCACCCGCGCTCCTACCAAGCCCCGAAAAACAGGTTGAATCAACCCTGCCCCCACATCAAGCCCGCGCAGCCCTGAGACAGATTCCAAAGTGGTCAAAACATCCCCAGACTGCTTGGCCTCAATCCCCTCGGGCTCATCTTCTGCGGAATGGCCCTGGACTTCTGCAGCGGTCAAGGACACGCTTAAAGCTTGCAACTCTATATCAACATGATCGCGGCCGTTGACCATTACCACGACGGCTTCGTGCCCATGTGAAATCACACTGAGCGAATCAATTTCGCTAGAGCAGGCCACCATAAAGCGGCCCGTTTCATCTGCGAAAAAGGTCTTGCCGCAGGGCCAAGCCTGGATGGCAGCCGCAGTGCAAGGCGTTAAATACCCGGCATGGTAGACGTGTCCATGAACCACCGACGCATTCTGCGCAGCAGCATTGGCAGCAGCCAACACCACAACACAGGTGCACGCCATGACTTTCAGCCATGGCATGGGCATCGATCTCCAAAGCCACGGCTCCGCCGGTAATGGGGAGGGTGACATAAAAAACGGGATAAGGGATGAAAATCAGATGGTCCTGATTCCCCTCGGCGGCCCCCTCCGTGAGCAGTCACGGTTGCTCAAATGGTCGTAGAGCGCCGGACAAACCCGGCCCAAGACCACCTGGACACGGTGTGGCTCACCACAACAAACAAAAGCCGCAGCTTTTTCCTCGCTAGAGGGTGCCCATTGCCAATCACACAACGCGCAGGCATCCGATGAGGCCACGCCACTTTCTGTGTCGTGCGCTTCTGCCCCTTCGTCATGGTGTGAATGGGAGCACGTTTCACCGCCATGGTGAACCACCAGATGGTGTTCCAGGACATGGTGCATATGCAGCGCCGGCGCGAGTCCCCAAAGGGCCAACAGCACAACGCCTCCATATCTTCGGAAAAGCTCCATCGCGGGACAAATTTATGCCCAATGGCCGCCATTCAAAGAGGGTGATTGGCACCGATTACAGATTTCAATGAAAACATGGTGTTTGCCAAGGGAATCCGCACGAATTTCGCGCCTTTAAATTCTACGGCACCCCATGAGCGGACTCCGAAACGTTGCGATCATCGCACACGTCGACCACGGCAAAACCACCTTGGTCGACAAGATCATCCACCATTGCAACGTCATTGACCCACGTAAAGTGACCGGCGACCTGATCCTTGACAACAATGATTTGGAACGCGAGCGGGGCATTACCATCCTGTCCAAAAACGTCTCAGCGAATTACAATGGGGTCAAGATCAACCTCATCGACACTCCGGGCCACGCGGATTTCGGTGGAGAAGTAGAACGCGTCCTCAAAATGGCCGATGCTGTTTTGCTCTTGGTAGACGCCTTTGAAGGCCCGATGCCCCAGACGCGCTTTGTGCTAGGAAAAGCCCTAGAACTTGGATTGATCCCCATTGTAGTGGTCAACAAAGTGGACAAAGAGAACTGCACCCCAGACATTGTGCAGGAGCAGGTATTTGACCTCATGTTCAACATGGGCGCCACAGAGGAACAACTGGACTTTGCCACCGTCTATGGATCAGCCAAAATGGGCTGGATGGGCCCTGATTGGCAAAACCCCACCGACAATTTGGAACACCTCTTGGATGTCATCCTTGAAACGGTGCCCGAGGCGCCATATGTAGAGGGTACGCCTCAGTTGCAAATCACTTCGCTCGACTTCAGTCGCTTTACGGGCCGGATCGCCATCGGACGGTTGTTTCGAGGAGAATTGCACGCCAACCGCGACTATGCGCTGTGCACTGCAGATGGACACAGAAAGGTGCGCGCCAAAGAACTCTTTGTGTTCAGCGGACTGGGCAAGGAGAAAGTAGATCATGTGAAGTCAGGCGATTTGTGCGCCATCACGGGCATTGAAAATTTTGACATCGGTGACACGCTGAGTGACTTAGAAAACCCTGACCCCATGGAGCGGATCGCGGTCGACGAGCCCACCATGAGCCTTTTGTTCACGATCAACACCTCTCCTTTCTTGGGCAAAGACGGAGAGTTCCTGACCAGCCGACACATCCGAGAACGCTTAGACCAGGAGCTACAGAAGAATTTGGCCCTGCGTGTGCTTCCGACCGATAGCGAAGACAAGTGGACCGTATTCGGACGTGGCATCCTGCACTTGTCCGTGCTCATTGAAACCATGCGCCGCGAAGGGTATGAGATGCAAATCGGCAAGCCCCAAGTGATCTTCAAGGAAATCGACGGCGCTCAGCACGAACCCTTTGAGCACTTGGTCATAGATGTGCCCGATACAAATGCCGGCAAAGCCACCGAACTGGTGATGATGCGCAAAGGCATGTTGCAGGTGATGGAAGCCAAAGGCGACATCCAACACATGGAGTTCCGTATTCCTTCTCGAGGACTCATTGGCTTGCGAAACATGGTCTTAACCGCCACACAAGGAGAAGCTGTTATGACCCACCGCTTTGACGAGTATGGCCCCTATGCGGGAGACTTGGAAACGCGCCAAAGCGGCTCATTGGTCAGCATGGAGACCGGGCAAGCCCGTGCTTTTGAGATCGACAGGCTGCAAGACCGCGGAACGTTCTATATCGATCCGGGAGAGGACATCTACAAAGGTCAAGTGGTGGGCGAATCTGCCCGCGACCAAGACATGGAGCTCAATCTGATCAAAGGCAAAAAGCTCACCAACATGAGGGCCTCTGGAAGCGACAAAGGCCTCCGCATTGCCCCTGCCAAGAAGTTGTCTTTGGAGGAGTATCTGGAGTGGATTGCAGAGAGTGAGTATCTCGAAGTAACGCCAGGTGCATTGCGCGTTCGAAAGATTCCCTAATGTCACCCACACCCCTTATGTGGAACCATTTACTTTTCTGAGCAATTCGAGTGTCTCCGAAAGGCTACCTTGCACCCAATGACGCAGCCTCAAATCGATTTGCCCACCGTACGTTTTGCGCGAGACACCAC